>NZ_CP022579.1:3000000-3300000 GCF_008274805.1 Oryzomicrobium terrae | reverse complement strand
TCACCAGGTCGGAATGGGCGGTGGCGCAGCAGAACAGGGTCTTGCCGGCGGCCTTGTCGGCGTCGGTGAGAGCGTGGGGGGCGGCCTTGCCGTGGTCCACCGTGCCTTCCAGCACGCCGCCCTTGCAGGCGCCGCAGGCGCCATCGCGGCAGCCGTAGGGCAGCAACAGGCCCTGGCGCAGGGAGGCGTCGAGCAGGGTCTCGCCCTCGTTGGCGGTGAAGGTGTGCTGGCTGGGTTCGATGCGGACGGTGTAGGTCATGGCGGCGAAAAGGTCGCAAAAAAAGAAGGCGGCCGGGAACGGACCGGGGCGGTCACCGTCTCGCGCACCCCGGCGGACCGGGGCCGGCGGAGCGGCGGCACGGCAGAAGCGGGGCGGGGACGGTGCCATCGGCTAAAATGGCCCCATGTCGCAACCAACTCCTGCCGTCGCTCCGACGCAAGCGGCGGCACAATCCGTGAATTTTGCCACGGTCGCGCCCCGGATACATGGCCGTCTGTGCGATGACGCCTCCCGCGCGTCCCTTGCCCCCCGCCATCCCGCCCGCCGACTGCTGTTGATCGGCAGCGGCGACGTGGCGCGCCGCGCCCTACCGGCCCTGGTGCGGCGCTACCGGGTGTTCGCCGTGATCCGTGATCCGGGCGAGCGGGCGGCGCTGCGCGCCCTCGGCGCCATCCCGGTGGTGGCCGACCTGGACGATCCCGCCTCCCTGGCCCGGCTGGCCGGCCTGGCACAGCAGGTGCTGCACCTGGCGCCGCCGCCGGATTCCGGCGAGCGCGACCCGCGCACCGCTCGGCTACTGGCCGCCCTGGGCCGGGGCAAGACCCTGCCCGAGCGGCTGGTCTACATCAGCACCAGCGGCGTCTACGGCGACTGTGGCGGCGCGCGCATCGACGAGACCCGGCCGGTGGCGCCGCAGAGCGCCCGAGGCAAGCGCCGGGTCGATGCGGAGCGGCAGGTGCGCGCCTTCGCCCGGCGCAACCGTGTGACCGCTACGCTGCTGCGGGTGCCCGGCATTTACGCCGCCGACCGCCTGCCGGTGGAGCGCCTCAAGCGCGGTACCCCGGCCCTGCTGCCCGGCGAGGACGGCTACACCAACCACATCCACGCCGACGATCTGGCGGCCGCCTGCGTCGCCGCCCTGGTGCGCGGCCGGCCCGGTCGGGCGGTGAATGCCTGTGACGATTCGCAGCTGACCATGGGCGACTGGTTCGACGCCGTGGCCGACGCCTTCGCCCTGCCGCGCCCGCCCCGGGTCAGCCGGCGCGACGCCGAGCAGACCCTGTCGCCGGCCCTGCTGTCGTTCATGAACGAGTCGCGCCGCCTCTCCAACCGCCGCCTGAAACGCGAACTGCACCTGCGCCTGCGCTACCCCACCGTAGCCGAGGGCCTGGCCGCCGCGGTGGCGGCACTGGCCGCAACCCACGGTACCTGACTTCCCTTTCTCCCGTTACCCATCGCCCATGCTTACCGTCAAAGCCCTGCACCTGATCTTCGTCGTCAGCTGGTTCGCCGGCCTGTTCTACCTGCCGCGCATCTTCGTCAACCTGGCCATGGTGCCGGCCGAGTCGGTGGCCGAGCGCGACCGGCTGCTGCTCATGGCCGGCAAGCTGTACCGCTTCGTCACCCCCATCGGCGCCCTGGCCGTGGGCCTGGGCTTCTGGCTGTGGTTCGGCTTCGGCGCCGACCGCTTTCCCGGGGGCTGGCTCCACGCCAAGACCTTCCTGGTGCTGCTGCTGGTGGTCTATCACCTGCTCTGCGGCCAGCTGCTGCGCCGCTTCCAGCGGGGGGCCGAGCTGCGCGGCCACGTCTGGTTTCGCTTCTTCAACGAGATTCCGGTGCTGCTGCTGGTGGCGGTGGTGTTCCTGGTCGTGCTCAAACCCTTTTAATCCGGCTTCGCACGCAACGCGATAACTGGGTTGCTTCGCCTTGCCGTGCGAGCGCCCTGCCTGAGGCGATGCGCCTTGTTCTCGCGCTGATCGCCCACCCCTATAAGGACTGCCTGTGTTCCAATTTTTCGCTTCCTGTCCGCGGGGGCTCGAAACCCTGCTCGTCGAGGACCTGACCGCCGCCGGCGCCCTGCGCGTTGCCCAGGTGCCGGGCGGCGCCCAGTTCACCGCCAGCTGGGAGGCCTGCTATCGGGCCAACCTGCACTCGTCGGTGGCCACCCGCATCCTCTGGCGCATCGCCCACAACCGCTACACCCGGGAAGAGGACATCTACAAGATGGCCCTGGCCATCAGCTGGACCGACATCTTCGATCCGAGCCAGACCATCCGCTGCGACACCGTGGCCACGCGCAGTCCGCTGCGCAGCCTGGAATTCGTCACCCTGCGGGTCAAGGACGCCATCTGCGACCGCTTCCGCGCCAGCACCGGCATCCGCCCCAGCGTGGATACCCGGGACCCGGACGTGCGCATCTCCCTGCACCTCACCGAGGACGAGGCCACCCTCTACGTGGATACTTCGGGCAACCCCCTGTGGCAGCGCGGCGAGCGTCTGGATACCGGTGAGGCGCCCCTCAAGGAGAACCTGGCCGCCGGCATCCTGCGCCTGTCCGGCTGGCAGCCGGGCATGGCCCTGCTCGACCCGATGTGCGGCAGCGGCACCTTCCTGCTCGAAGCGGCGCAGATGGCCAAGGGCGAGGCCCCGGGCCTCAACCGCACCTTCGGCTTTGAGCGCCTGGCGAGCTTCGACCCGGCCATCTGGCGCGACCTGCGCAACGAAGCGGCGGCCAGGGTGCAGCCCCTGACCAAGCTGCCCATCGTCGGCAGCGACATCGACGGCGGCCTGCTGCGCAAGGCCCAGGCCAACCTGCGCCGCGCCGGTCTGGAAGGGGCGGTGGAACTGAAGCACTGCGACGCCCGGGACATCCGCCCCCATGCCGCCGAAGGCATCTGGGTGACCAACCCGCCCTACGGCGTGCGCATCGGCGAGGCCAACGAGCTGGCCGAGCTGTACCCGGAGCTGGGGGACCACCTCAAGGCCGAGTTCGCCGGCTGGACCGCCTGCTTCTTCTCCTCGGACACCCGCCTGCCCAAGCTGATCGGCCTGCGCCCGGACCGCAAGACGCCGCTCTACAACGGCAAGCTGGAATGCCGCCTGTACCAGTTCCGCATCGTCGCCGGCTTCAATCGCCGCACCACGGCTCAACCTCAACAAGGGCAGTCCGGAGAGCCGCTCCCCGATTGGGCCTCCGAGGACCTCGACCAGTAAGCCTCTATCCATGCGCCTCTCCAGGCTTGCCCCGGCGCCGTTGCTGGGGCAAGCTGATGCTGCATTCATAACAACGACCCGCATGGAGGTGTATCGATGAGCAAGTCCCTGATCTCCCTTTCCGCGCTTTCCGCCCTGGCCCTGAGCGCCGGCCTGCTGTCCGGCGCCGCCCAGGCCTCCGAGGATCTGGCCAAGGCCAAGTTCTGCGTCGGCTGCCACCAGATCGACAAGAAATTGCTTGGCCCGGCCTACAAGGACGTGGCCAAGAAATACGCCGGCGTGGCCGGCGCCGAGGGCGACCTGGCGAAGAAGATCCGCGGCGGCAGCAAGGGTGTCTGGGGTGGCGCGGAAATGCCCGCCAACTCCGCTGTTTCCGAAGCCGAGGCAGCAACCCTGGCGAAGTGGATTCTCAGCCTGAAGTAAGCCCGGGCTTGTTCAGGTGCCAGGAAAAAGCCGGCGGTTGCCGGCTTTTTTACGCCGGCGGGAGCGGTGCGACGCGTGGCGCATGATTCTCGGAAAGCCCCGCCGGCTGGGCGATTGGGTCAAACGGACTAACCGAAAGCTATTGCATATGTCACGCCCACGAACAAAACTGAAGGCGTAGTTTCCGTGGGAGTAATCATCATGCGTAAGACCCTTCTTTCCCTTGCTGTGGCTGGCGCCATGGCCGTGGGCGCCAGCGCGGCGTCGGCGGCGACCCAGTCCTACAGCTTCAGCAGTTGCCTGTCGGGCTGCTCGGGGAGTGTTGCCAGCATCGCTACCCTAACTCTGAATGACATCGTGGGTGGGGTATCGTTCTCTCTGACCAGCACCGCCCCGCCGGGATCATTCATCGGCAAATTCCTCATGGACGGTCCGAATGGGACGTTTGCCAGTACAGGTGTCCAAACCATCAGCAGTGGCACCTGGGTGGCAGTTCCGGCCTCGAATAGCAACACGTCACTCAACGGTTATCAATGGACCGTGGATTTCCCGCCCCCTCCGGGGAACGGCGACCACTTCCTACCCGGTGACAACGCCGCCTGGACCATCCTGGGCGCCGGTGTGAGCGTGGCTTCCTTCACCAACCCGGCCCGGATGATGATCCACCTGCAGAACATCCCCCCGGGGTATGGCATGGACGATTCGGCCAAGCTCGCTCCGGCGGTCCCGGAGCCTGAAACCTACGCCATGTTCCTGGCCGGTCTCGGCCTGATGGGGGTTCTGGCGCGGCGCAAGCAGGCGCGGCGCGAAGAGGATGCGCTTGCGGTGTAAGCCGGTTCAGGTTTCACTGCGCAACGTTTCACGGAAGCAAGAACGCCGGCCCGCGGGCCGGCGTTTTTCATGGCCGCCTCGGCGACGGGACGCTCAGGCGGCGCTGTCCCGGTAGTTGTTCTTGACCCGCACGTAGTGCTCGGCGGAGTACTTCAGGTAGGCGATTTCCGCCTCGGTCAGGGGGCGCACGGCGCGCACCGGGCGGCCGGTGTACAGCATGCCGCTTTCCAGCATCTTGCCCGGAGGGACCAGGCTGCCGGCGCCGACCATCACCCGGTCGGCGATCACCGCGTCGTCCATGACGATGGTGCCCATGCCGATCAGGCACTCGTTGCCGATGGTGCAGCCGTGCAGGATGGCGGCGTGGCCGATGGTGACGTAGTCGCCGATGATGAGCGGCGAGCCTTCCGGCTTGTCCGCCGTCTTGTGCGAGACGTGGGCCATGGCCAGGTCCTGGACGTTGCTGCAGGTGCCGATGACGATGCGGTTCACGTCCCCGCGCACCACCGTGTTGCACCACAAGGAACTGTCGGCGCCGATGGTGACGTCGCCGATCACCTGGGCGGAGGGATGGAGATAGACCCGTTCGCCAAGCTGGGGCGTGTGGTCGAGGTAGGGGGCGAGGGGCATGGCGGAGTTGGCGCGAGAAGCGGGCGGTGCTCCCCCGGCCAGGACAGCCGGGGGCAGGGGGGAGGAGCGATTAGGTCAGACGATATCCAGGTGGCCGATGCCGGCGGACAGGTCCCGGTCCTTCGATTCCTTGCCGTGCAGCTTGATCTGCAGGCGCAGGTCGTTGACCGAGTCGGCGTTGCGCAGGGCGTCCTCGTAGCTGATCTTGCCGGCCTCGTAGAGATCGAACAGGGACTGGTCGAAGGTCTGCATGCCCAGTTCCCGGGACTTCTTCATGATCTCCTTGATCTCGGTGACGTCGCCCTTGAAGATCAGATCGGAAATCAGCGGCGAGTTGAGCATCACCTCCACCGCCGCCGCCCGGCCCTTGCCATCCTTGAGCGGGATCAGGCGCTGGGAGACCAGACCGCGCAGGTTGAGGGACAGGTCCATCAGCAACTGCTGGCGCCGTTCCTCGGGGAAGAAGTTGATGATCCGGTCGAGGGCCTGGTTGGTCGAGTTGGCGTGCAGGGTGCCCATGCACAGGTGGCCGGTTTCGGCGAAGGCGATGGCGTGCTCCATGGTCTCCCGGTCGCGGATCTCGCCGATCAGGATCACGTCCGGGGCCTGGCGCAGGGTGTTCTTCAGCGCCGCCTCCCAGGAATCCGTATCCACCCCCACCTCGCGCTGGGTGACGATGCAGTTCTTGTGCTCGTGCACATACTCCACCGGGTCCTCGATGGTGATGATGTGGCCGTAGGAGTTCTCGTTGCGGTAGCCGATCATCGCCGCCAGGGAGGTGGACTTGCCCGAACCGGTGCCGCCGACGAACAGCACCAGGCCGCGCTTGGTCATGGCCACGTCTTTCAGCACCGGCGGCAGCTTGAGCTCGTCGAGGTCGGGGATGGCGGTGTTGATGGTGCGCAGCACACAGCCGATGCGGCCCTGCTGGACCAGGGCATTGACCCGGAAACGGCCGATGCCCGAGGGCGAGATGGCGAAGTTGCACTCCTTCTTCGCCTCGAACTCGGCCGCTTGACGGTCGTTCATGATCGCCCGCGCCAGTTCGGCGGTGTGCTGCACCGACAGGGGCTGGTTGGTCACCGGGGTGACCTTGCCATCGATCTTGATCGCCGGGGGAAAACCGGCGCTGATGAAGAGGTCCGAGCCCTTCTTCTCCACCATCAGGCGGAGCAGGTCGTACATGAATTTGAGGGCCTGGTCGCGTTCCATGCTGCTTGACTCCTAGGTAGTGCGTGTTGCGCCGCCGGCTCAGGCGCCGAAGGCGTCCTTGTTGGTCGCCTTGGTCTTGGCTTCGGCGGCGGAGACCACGTTGCGCCGTACCAGGTCCATCAGGTTCTGGTCCAGGGTCTGCATGCCGAACTGCTGGCCGGTCTGGATGGCCGAGTACATCTGGGCCACCTTGTTCTCCCGGATCAGGTTGCGGATGGCCGGGGTGCCGATCATGATCTCATGGGCCGCCACCCGGCCGGCGCCGTCCTTGGTCTTGAGCAGGGTCTGGGAGATCACCGCGCGCAGCGACTCGGAGAGCATCGCCCGGACCATTTCCTTTTCCGCCGCCGGGAACACGTCCACGATCCGGTCCACGGTCTTGGCCGCCGACGAGGTGTGCAGGGTGCCGAACACCAGGTGACCGGTTTCCGCTGCGGTCAGGGCCAGGCGGATCGTTTCCAGGTCGCGCATTTCGCCCACCAGCACCACGTCCGGGTCTTCGCGCAGGGCCGAGCGCAGGGCGTTGTTGAAGGACAGGGTGTGGGGCCCCACTTCCCGCTGGTTGATCAGGCTCTTCTTCGACTCGTGCACGAATTCGATCGGGTCTTCCACGGTCAGGATGTGGCCGTACTCGTTTTCGTTGATGTGGTTCACCATCGCCGCCAGGGTGGTGGATTTACCCGAGCCGGTGGGGCCGGTCACCAGCACGATGCCGCGGGGGTACTCGGAGATGTCCTTGAAGATCTTCGGCGCGTTCAGCTCCTCCAGGGTCAGCACCTTGGAGGGAATGGTCCGGAACACCGCGCCGGCACCGCGCTGCTGGACGAAGGCGTTGACCCGGAAACGGGCCAGGCCGGGAATTTCGAAGGAGAAGTCGCACTCCAGGTTCTCTTCGTAAACCTTGCGCTGCCCATCGTTCATGATGTCGTACACCATGGCGTGCACATCCTTGTGCTCCATGGGCGGCAGGTTGATGCGGCGCACGTCGCCATGCACCCGGATCATGGGCGGCAGGCCGGCGGACAGGTGCAGGTCGGAGGCCTTGTTCTTGACGGCGAAGGCGAGCAGTTCAGTGATATCCATGGTGGGTCCTGAGCGGGAGTCCGGGCGAAGTTGCGGAAGAATGGGCGGGGTGTGGCGGAGGGGAGGGGAGCGGGGCCTGAAATGCCCCGGTGGAGCGGGGTATACTCGCGGCTGGCTGCCTTGTCGGCGGCCGTCCACCTTGTTTCCGAATGCCGCCAACACTGACGATCCGGCCGATTATGACGTTCATTTCCGCCAACCTGCAAGCTGTGCGCGACCGTATCCGACTGGCGGCGGCTGTCGCCGGCAGAAATGCTGACAGCATCGGCCTGTTGGCGGTGTCGAAGACCATGCCCGCGGAGCGGGTGCGCGACGCCGCCGCCGCCGGCCAGCGCGCCTTCGGCGAGAACTACGTCCAGGAAGGCGTGGACAAGGCGCGCCAGCTGGCCGGCTTGGGGCTGGAGTGGCACTTCATCGGCCCCTTGCAGAGCAACAAGACCCGCCCCGTGGCCGAGACCTTCGCCTGGGTCCATTCCATCGACCGCCTCAAGCTCGCCGAGCGGCTGTCCGCCCAGCGTCCCGCCGACCTGCCGCCGCTCAACGTGTGCGTCCAGGTCAACGTCTCCGGCGAGGACACCAAGAGCGGCTGCACCCTGGAAGAAGCACCGGCCCTGTGCCGCGCCGTGGCCGCCCTGCCCAACCTGCGGCTGCGCGGCCTGATGGCGATTCCCGCGCCGGCCGATGAGATGACCGCCCAGCGCGAACCCCTGGCGCGGCTGCGCCAGCTGTTTGAACAACTCAACCGGGAAGGGCTGTCCCTGGACACCCTGTCCATGGGCATGTCCCACGATTTGGAAGCCGCCGTGCTGGAGGGCGCCACGATGGTGCGCATCGGCACGGCGATCTTTGGCGAACGCAAGAAACCACAAGGATCCGAACAATGAAGATCGTTTTCCTCGGCGGCGGCAACATGGCCAACGCCCTCATCGGCGGCCTCACTGGCAAAGGCTTTGCCGGTACCGACATCACCGTCATCGAACCCCACGCCGAGAACCGGGAGCGGCTCAATCGCGACTTCGGCGTCGTCACCCGGGAAGCCGCCGACCAAGCCGGCGCCGACGTGGCCGCCGCCGACGTGGTGGTGCTGGCGGTCAAGCCCCAGAGCATGAAGGAGGCGGTGGCCCCCCTGGCGGCCCACCTCAAGGGCCAGCTGGTGGTTTCGATCGCCGCCGGCCTGCGCTTCGACGCCCTGTCGCGCTGGCTGGGCGGCCACGCCAAGATCGTGCGTACCATGCCCAACACCCCGGCCCTGGTGGGCGCCGGCATCACCGGCCTGTGGGCCGCCCCGGCGGTGAGTGCCGCCGAGCGGGAGGCGGCGGCGCGCATCCTGGGCGCCGTCGGCGAGACCGTGTGGATCGACGACGAGGCCAAGATGGACGCGGTCACCGCCGTGTCCGGTTCCGGCCCGGCCTACGTCTTCCTGTTCATCGAGGCCCTGCAGCAGGCCGGCACCGAACTCGGCTTCGACGCCGACACCGCCCGCCAACTGGCCATCGGCACCGTGCTCGGCGCCGCCAAGCTGGCCGCAGGCAGCCCGGAACCGGCCAGCGTGCTGCGCGAGCGGGTCACCTCCAAGGGCGGTACCACCTTCGCCGCCTTGGAAGTGATGGCCGCCAAGGGGGTCAAGGAGGGCATCGTTGCCGGGGTACATGCGGCCAACGCCCGGGGCCAGGAGCTGGGCGATCAGCTCGGCAAGGGCTGAGGCGGAGCGCCGCGATGCTGCTGCAAATCCTCTTCTTCCTCATCGACACCCTGGCCAGCTTCTTCGCCGGCCTGATGCTGCTGCGCTTTCTCATGCAGCTGCGCCGCCTGTCCTTCGCCCATCCCCTAGGCCAGTTCATCGTCAAGCTGACCAACTGGGCGGTGCTGCCCCTGCGCCGGGTGGTGCCCGGGGTGGGCGGGTACGACTGGGCCAGCCTGCTGCCGGCGTGGATCATCCTGGCCGCAGTGCAGGGGCTGCAGCTGGGGCTGGTACTGGGGGGCGACGTGCTGCGCTGGCTGCCGGCGGCAGCCCTGTTCGGCGTGCTGGAGCTGATTCACCTGACCGTGGTGGTGTTCCTCGCCCTGGTGCTGGTCCAGGCCATCCTGTCCTGGGTCAATCCCTACTCGCCCCTGGCCCGGCCGGTGGCCGAGCTGACCCAGCCGATCCTGGCGCCCTTGCAGCGGATCATCCCGACCATTTCCGGCATCGACCTGTCGCCCCTGGCGGCGCTGCTGATCGGCCAGGTGCTGCTGATGCTGCTGACCGGGGTGCGCGCCGGCCTGCTGCCGGTCCTGCTCTGAGCCGGCCCATGGCGCCGGTGTGGTGGCGGATCGGGCGGGACGGTAGCGTCACGGTGGCCTTCCACGTCCAGCCCGGGGCGAAGAAGACCGAGGTGGCCGGCCCCCATGGCGACGCCCTGAAGATCAAGCTGGCCGCCCCGCCGGTGGATGGCAAGGCCAACGCCAGCCTGCTCGCCTTCGTCGCTGCCGCCCTGGGGGTGCCCAAGGCGGCGGTGACGCTGAAAAGCGGCCAGACCTCGCGGCAAAAGGTGGTGGAGATCAGCGATCCCCCCGCCGACGGCGACCGGCGCCTGTTCGCCGGCTAGTCGTTAATACTCCTGCGTTTTTTCCCCGTTCTCCGGCCCGGCCGAGGCGTTCGGCCGCGTCATGGCGGCGTTGCTTCGCACGGGTTTGCCGTGCCCGTGGGGGCTTGCGGCACTTCCGGGGAAATAGCGGCAGAAATTTTGGGCCGTGGCCCGGCGGGTGTGCGGCCCATGGCGGCACTGACAGCAAAGCCATGCCCGGAAAGCCACGAGGGGCGGGCATCTTCACGGCATATGCCTGGAGACGCCCGCCCCTCGTGGCTTTTCAGCCGGCCACCGTGAAACCCCGCGCCAGTCGTGGCTTTCCAGGCGGTGCCCGAAAACGGCGAACTGGGCGGCGGCCCGGAGGCAAGGCAAGAACCCGGCGCGGTCGGGTGCCGGCGGGAATCGCCCTGCCGTGGCGGCGGCCGGGTTAGCGGTTGAACGCCATTAGCGGCTGAACACCACCTTGCCGCCCACCAGGGTGGTGGCGACCCGGCCGGTGATGGCACGGCCGAGGAAGGGGGTGTTGGTGCCGCGGCTGACCAGGGTGTCGGTACCCACGGTCCAGGTCGCTTCCGGGTCGAACAGCACCACGTCGGCGGGGGCGCCGACGCCCAGGTCGCCGCCGGCCACGCCGAGCAGGGCGGCCGGATCGCAACTCAGCCGGGCCACCGCCGTGGTCAGGGGCACGCCCGCTTCCCGGGCCCAGGCTAGGGTCAGGGGCAGCAGCAGTTCCACGGCGCTGACGCCGGGGGTGGCTTCGCCGAAGGGCACTTGGCGCTCGTCCTCGGCCAGGGGCGTGTGGTCGGAACAGACCGCCGCCAGGGTGCCGTCGGCCAGGGCTTCGCGCAGGGCGGCCCGGTCGGCGGCGGTGCGGAAGGGCGGATCGACCCGGGTCAGGTTGTTGAAGAAGCCGATGTCGTCGTCGGTGAGGTGCAGGTGGTGCACCGCCACGTCGGCGGACAGGGGCAGGCCCTGGGCCCGGGCGGCGCGCACCAGGGCGACACCAGCGGCGGAGGACAGGCGGGTGAGGTGGATGCGCACGCCGGTGGCGCGGCACAGTTCGGTGATCTGGGCGATGGCCACGGTTTCGGCCACCACCGGGATGCCGGGCAGGCCGAGGCGGGCCGCCACCTCGCCGTCGTGGGCGACGCCGCCCCGGGCCAGGGACAGGTTCTGCGGGTAGTACCACACCGGGAAGTCGAAGGTGGCGGCGTACTGCAGGGCGCGCAGCAGGGACTGGCTCTCGCGCACGGCGCGCTTGGCCTGGGAGAAGGCGACGCAGCCTTCGGCGGCCAGGCCGGCCATCTCGGCCAGCTTCTCACCGGCCAGCCCCTGGGTCAGGGCGCCGACGGGGTGGACCCGGGCCAGGCCGGCGTCCTGGGCGCGGCGCACCAGGCGTTCCACCAGCTCGGGCTCGTCCATGGGCGGATCGGTGTCCGGCGGGCAGGCCAGGCGGGTCACCCCGCCGGCCACGGCGGCTTCCAGCTCCGGCTCCAGGCCGGGCAGACGGGCGGCTAGATCGACGACCCCGGGCAGCACCAGCTGGCCGGCCGCGTTCAGGGTGCGGTCGGCGGCAAAACCGTCCGGCGTCTGGCCGGCGGGCAGCAGCGCGACGATCTGGCCGTTGGCGATGAACAGGTCCCGGGGCGCGTCCACGCCGTGCTTGGGATCGATGACGCGGCCGTTGGTGATGGCGATTTTCATGTCGGATTGGCTCATGTTCAGTTCCCCGCCAGGATGCTCATCACCGCCATGCGCACGGCGATGCCGAAGGTGACCTGGTTGAGGATCACCGCCTGGGGCCCGTCGGCCACGGCGGAATCGATCTCGATGCCCCGGTTCATCGGCCCCGGGTGCATGACGATGGCGTCGGGTTTGGCCAGCTTGAGCTTGGCCGGGGTCAGCCCGAAACGCTTGAAGTACTCGGAGGCCGAGGGCAGCAGGGCGCCGTCCATGCGCTCGTTCTGCAAGCGCAGCATGATCACCACGTCGCAGTCCCGGAGACCGTCTTCCAGGTTGTGGAAGACCTTCACCCCCTGGGCCTCCAGGTGGGCCGGCAGCAGGGTCTTCGGGCCGATGGCGCGGATCTCGCCGCAACCCAGGGCGCGCAGGGCGTGGATGTCGGAGCGGGCCACCCGGGAGTGCAGGATGTCGCCGACGATGGCCACGGTCAGCCCGGCGAAGTCGCCCTTGTAGTGGCGGATCGTGTACATGTCGAGCAGGCCCTGGGTCGGGTGGGCGTGGCGGCCGTCCCCGGCGTTGACCACGCGGATGTCGTGGCGGCCGGTGCGGGCCAGGTGCTCGGCGATCAGGAAGGGGGCGCCGGAGGTGGCGTGGCGCACCACGAACATGTCGGCGTGCATCGAGCAGAGGTTGTCGATGGTGTCGAGCAGGGTCTCGCCCTTGGCGGTGGACGAGCGCGACACGTCCAGGTTGATGACGTCGGCCGAGAGGCGTTTGGCGGCGATCTCGAAGGTGGTGCGGGTGCGCGTCGAGTTCTCGAAGAACAGGTTGAAGACGCTCTTGCCGCGCAGCAGCGGAACCTTCTTCACATCCCGGTCGGAGACTTCGAGGAAACTCTTGGCAGTGTCCAGGATGTGGGTGATGGTCTCCCGCGGCAGGCCCTCGGTGGAGAGCAGGTGCAGCAGGCGGCCGTCGGCGCCGAGCTGGGGGGAGAGGGGCTGGTGGGGCGGAGTGGGCAGGTCAGCCATGGGCAGTCTCGCGGATAGTGCTAGAGGGGCTGGGAAATTCGACCGGGAAGGCAGGGGCAGCAGGGGTAGCGGCAACAGCCAGGCGGCTTACAGGGCGCCGAGTTTCCAGGAGAGTTTTCCAGCGTCGTCCTTGGTCAGGATCAACTCCTGGTGGTCGTCCAGTTCCACGTCCCAGACGCAGTACTGGGCAGCGATCGGCAGCTCGCGGCCACCCCGGTCGGCGAGCACCGCCAGGTCCACCGCCGCCGGCCGGCCGTAGTCGAAGATCTCGTTGAGGGCGGCCCGGGTGGTGCGGCCGGTGTACAGCACGTCGTCCACCAGGATCAGGTGGCGGCCTTCCACCTCGAAGGGGATCGAGGTCGGCTTCACCTGGGGATGCAGGCCCTTCTCGCCGAAATCGTCGCGGTAGAAGGACACGTCGATCATGCCCACCGGCGCGCTGATGCCGAGCACCTCGCGCAGCCGCTCCGCCAGCCAGGCGCCGCCGGAGAAGATGCCGACCAAGGCGGTGTCCGCGGTCAGGTCGGGGCGGATCTTGGCGGCCAGTTCGGCCACCTGGGCTTCGGCGTCGGGGAGGGACTTAGAGAGCATCGAAATATCCTTGCAGGATGAGTTGGGCCGCCACGGCATCGAGGTGCTGCCGGGCGGAACGACTGGTGTGGCCGGCCTCGAACAGGCGCGATTCGGCGTCTGCCGAGGTTAGGCGCTCCTCGGCCAACGCCACCGGCAGGCGGAAGCGGCCGTGCAGCTGGTTGGCGAAGCGCTCGCAGCGGGCGGTCAGGGCGTGGGGCGTGCCGTCCATGTGCACCGGGCGGCCCACCACCAGCCCCACCGGACGCCATTCGGCGATCAGCTTGGCGATGGCGTTGAAACGGGCCTCCACCTGTTCCCCCGGGATTACGGTGAGCGGGTGGGCCTGGCGCAGCAGGGTCTCGCCGGTGGCCACACCGATGCGCTTTTCGCCGAAATCGAAGCCGAGCAGGGTGCCGGCGGGCAGCACCACGGGAGGGACGGGGGCGGCAGCCGGGGAGGCGGGTTGCTCAGGCATGCCCGGCGCCGTCGGCGAGGAAGGCGAGATTGACGCCGAGCTTTTGCAGGGCAGCGGCCAGCCGTTCTTCCGGGGGCAGGGTGAACAGCACGTCGGCGTCGGCGGCCACGGTCAGCCAGGCGTTCTGCATGATCTCCTCCTCAAGCTGGCCGGGGCCCCAGCCAGCGTAGCCGAGGGACACCAGCACCTCGGCGGGCTGGCCGTGGTCGCCGATGGCTTGCAGCACGTCCCGGGAGCTGGTCAGGCCGATGGTGTCGCCCACCGCCAGGGTGGATTGGAAGCTGCCCACCGGGCGGTGCAGGACGAAGCCCCGGTCAGTCTGTACCGGCCCGCCGAAATAGACCGGCTGGGCAGCGAAGCCTGGGGCGGCGAGGGTCAGGTCCACCTTCTCGAACAGCTCGGCCAGGGTCATGTCCAGGGGGCGGTTGACCACCACCCCGAGGGCACCGCGCTCGTTGTGCTCGCACAGGTACACCAGGCTCTTGGCGAAATAGGGGTCTGTCATCGCCGGCATGGCGATGAGAAAGTGGTCGGTCAACTGGCCGCTGGCCTGGGCTGCGGCGGACGGTGAAGAGGGGCCGGAAGTGGTCATGCCCCAATTGTAAACTGCCCCGGGATTCCCCCCAAATGCGCGTACCGGGCCGTGTCGCCGCTCAGCCTCCGGGGACGGCGAACTGCCAGGACAGGGTGCCCTTGTCCAGGGCGAACACCCCGCCGTGGCCGCGCTCGCCCTTGATCCGGTAGATCTGGCCGGCCAGGTGGATCTCGACCCCCTCGTGGGCGTCGCTGGCGGCGACCACCTTGGCGTCTGCCGCTAGGTCCACCTGGCGCTGCAGGAGCTGGTCCCGGGCGGTCAGTTCGGCCAGTTCGTCGAGCAGGCGCAGGCGGGTCGGACCGGCCTTTTCGGCAAAGCCCGGCGGCAGGCGCTCCGGCTGCTTCTGGCCGAGGGCCAGCAGTTGCACCAGCTGGTCGAGCTGGCGGGCCTTTTCTTCCCGGCTGCGGGCGATGCTGGCGCGCTCGTGCAGCACCGCCTGGGGTACGCCCACCTCGATGCGGGTTTCGGCGTGGGAGGGGGAGCCGAGCACCTTGGCCTGGACCAGCAGCCCGGCCCGGGCGGCGCCGCCGGCGAGCAGGCCGCGCTTCTTGTCGCCGACCAGAATGCGCTGGCCGGCCACCAACTGGCACTGCAGGGCCACATCGTCGATCAGGATGGTATCGCCGGCCTCGATGGCGGCCTGCTGCACGAAGGTGGCGGTGAGGCTGCCCTGACACGAAATGCGCCGGTTGCCCCCCTCGGATTCGGGCCGGCCCAGGGCGCCGAGCACGCCGCCCTTGATCATGATGTTGCCGCCGGCCTCCAGGGTAACGGCCTCCACCGTGCCGCCGATTTCGATGTCGCCGCCGGCCTTGATGGTCATGCCGGCCTGGACGTCGCCTTCGACCACCACCGAGCCATCGAAGATGATGTTGCCGGTGGCCATGTTCACCGCCCGTACCCGGTGGGTCGGCTCGACCATCACGCCGCCGCGCACTTCCACTGGCTGGCCGACGATGGTGGAGGTGAGAATGTCCGGGTCGTGAGGATCCACCGCCACCCCGTCCAGGTTGGGGGCGAACATCATCTCCTTGCCCGGCTTGGCGGGAATGGCCAGGCCGGTGACGGTTTCACCGGCCACCCCGGCGGTGGCGTGAATGCGCCGCATCAGCGGGGCGCCGGGCTGCACCGTCTGCACCTCGCCCAGGTTGCGGTAATCCACCCGGCCGCTGGCGTCGATCTGGGGCACCCGGGAGCGCAGCCCGGGCAGCAGGGATTCGAAGCGGCCGTCCTCGCCGGCTACCGCCGGACGGCCCTCGGCCACCACCAGGGCCTCCCGGGTACCGGTTTCGGCCAGGGCGGCGGCCAGGTGGATCACCTCGTCCTTGAGGCCGCAGACCACGCTGCGCTCGCTCAGGGCGCGGCGGATGGCCGCTTCGTCGGCGGGCCGGCCCCCCTGGGGCGGGCGGATGCCCAGCCAGGCGGACATGCGATCCTCGGCCAGGGTGATCACCACTTCGCCGTCCACCGCGTCGGCCACCGGCAGGGCCGCGATCGCCTGGCCGGTAGCCAGCGCCTGGGCCAGCACCGGAATGGCCGCCTCCTTGGGGCGGCAGGCGCTGAAGCCGGCGTCGGCCAGGGCCGCGGCGATGGCTTCCGGCCCCTCGGCGGCATCGGCCAGGGCCGGTCCGCGGGTGGGGTCGAAGCTGGCCAGCACCGTACCGCCTTCCCGCATGAATGCCAGGCCCGGCAGCTTGCCGGCAGGGGGTGGGGCGGTGGTACTGGTGTTCATGGCGATCCTCCTTGATCTGCGCTCTTGCCGGCTCTTATGGCGGCGGCCCGGGTGGAACCTTCCACGGCCGGGGCCGTCCTGCTGCGGTCTCATGTCGCTTATCGGCATGAGTATGGCGGTTATTGAGCGGTGCCGCATCCCGCAGTGCAGCGCCGTCGGGGGATAATCCCGGGCGGTGCCGCCATCGCGGCGCCGGGGGGATCGCCTCCGCGTCTTTTTTCTTACCTTGCTCCATCCTGCCCATGCCACCAGCCTCGTCCTTGCCGGCCGTATCGGCGCCTCCTTCCCGGGAGATCGCCCTGGTCTGGTTTCGCCGCGATCTGCGCGACTACGATCATGCCGCGCTTTACCACGCCTTGAAGAGCGCCCGGCGGGTGTTCTGCGTCTTCGTCTTCGACCGGGACATCCTCGATCCCTTGCCGCGCCAGGATCGGCGCGTCGAGTTCCTCCACGGCAGCATCGGCGAACTGGCCGGGGCGTTGCGGGCGCGGGGGGGCGGGCTGATTGTCCGTCATGGCCGGCCCCACGAGGAAATTCCCCGCCTGGCGGTCGCCCTGGGGGCGGGAACGGTGTTCGCCAACCGGGATTACGAGCCCGCGGCGATCACCCGGGACGAGTTGGTGGCCCAGGCTCTGGCCGAGTCCGGGGTCGCCTTTCGCGCCACCAAGGACCAGGCGGTGTTCGACGGTGATGAGGTGCTCACCCAGGGCGGTGCGCCGTTTTCCGTGTTCACCCCCTACAAGAACGCCTGGCTGAAACGCTTGGCGGCCCCGGGGGGCGACTTCTACCTGCGCCCCTACCCGACCGAGGGGGCCGCTTTCGGCACCCTGGCCGCGCCGCCGGCCGACCTTGACCAACCCCTGCCCAGCCTGGCCGACCTGGGCTTTGCCCCCACCAACCTGGCGGACCTGAAGGTGCTGCCCGGCATGGCCGGCGCCCGGGCGCGGCTGGCCGACTTTCTGCCCCGGCTGGCGCGCTACAAGGCCCTACGCGACTTCCCCGGGGTGAAGGGCGTTTCCTACCTGTCGGTGCACCTGCGCTTTGGCACCCTGTCGATCCGGGAACTGGCCGGCCTGGCCTGGCGCGATGGCAGCGAAGGGGCCCAGGCCTGGCTCAACGAGCTGATCTGGCGCGACTTCTACTTCATGATCCTGGCCCGCCATCCCCGGGTGGTCGGCGCCTGCTTCCGCCCCGAGTACGACGCCCTGGCCTGGGACGAGGGGCCGGATGCGGACGAGCGCTTTGCTGCCTGGTGCGCCGGGCGCACCGGCTACCCCCTGGTGGATGCGGCCCAGCGCCAGCTCAACCAGACCGGCTACATGCACAACCGGCTGCGCATGGTCTCCGCCTCGTTCCTGACCAAGGACCTGGGCATCGACTGGCGGCGCGGCGAGGCCTACTTCGCCGAACAGCTGATCGACTTCGACCTGGCCGCCAACAACGGCGGCTGGCAGTGGGCGGCCTCCACCGGCTGCGACGCCCAGCCCTACTTCCGCATCTTCAACCCGGTCACCCAGTCGGAGAAGTTCGACCCGGAGGGCCACTTCATCCGCCGCTACGTGCCCGAGCTGGCGACGGTGCCGGCCAAGTACCTGCACGCGCCGTGGACCATGGGCCCCCTGGTGCAGGAGGCCTGCGAAGTGAAGATCGGCCGGGACTACCCGGCCCCGGTGGTGGACCACGCCAGCGCTCGGGAGACGACCCTGGCGCGCTTCGCCGCAGTCAAGGGGGCGGCGGCGGAGTAGGCGCGGTGCCGGGGCCTGGGGCGCGATAGCGCCGACCCCACGCCGGGTCCGCCGGCCATGGTGCATCAGAAAACGCTAAACTACTGATCCGTCAGGTGCGCGCGGTGCTGCTCCAGCGGCCCCGGCAACCTCCCCGCACGGCCCCAGGGCCGCGACGCTGCCGCCGTCCGTCGCGGGTGCCCCTGACCGACCCATAACCACAACAGCAGGAGACCCCCATGGCCCCGACGCCCTTCCCTTCGTCCTTCCCCTTGGCCGCCGGCCGGCGCCGCTTTCTCGGCCTGGGCGCCGGCCTTGCCGCCGGGGCGGCCCTGGCGCCCAGCCTGTCGGCCTTCGCCGAGGACATGGAGATGGCGATCAAGGGGCCGCCGGTGAAGGACATTGCGCCGACCCGCATCAGCCCGCGGGTGTGGGTGATCGAGGCCCCGGACGGTTTCCCCACCCCGGAAAACCAGGGGATGATGGCCAACATCACCTTCGTGTCCACCGGCAAGGGCGTGGTGGTGCTCGATTCCGGCGCCTCCTGGCAGATCGGTGAGATGGCCATCCGCCAGTTGCAGAAGCTGACCCGGGAGCCGGTGGTGGCGATCTTCAATTCCCACTACCACGGCGACCATTTCCTTGGTAACCAGGCCTTCGTCGCCGCCTTTGCCGCGCCGGCCGGCCAGGCTGCCCTGCCCATCTATGCCCACCAGGAAACCATCAAGGCCATCCGCGGCAGCGAGGGCGAGGGCTGGCGCGCCGCCATGGAGCGCTGGACCAACCTGGCCTCGGCCGGAACCAAGGTGGTGGTGCCCAATACGGCGGTGAACCACGGCGACACGATCAAGATCGGCGACCGCACCTTCCGCATCCACCACTACGGCCGGGCCCACACCCCGGGCGACATCTGCGTCGAGATCGTCGAGGAAGGCATCACCCACGTCGGCGACATCGCCATGGACCGGCGCATCGCCAACATGGAGGACGGCTCCTACGTGGGCACCTTCAAGACCTACGACGCCCTGCTCAAGAACACCCGCAGCAAGCTGTGGATTCCCGGCCACGGCCTGCCCTCGGCCGGGGTGCTGGAGTGGAACCGGGCCCTGTTCGCCGGCATCTACGAGACCTGCGAGCAGGCGATCAAGGACGGCGCGCCCCTGGAGGCGGCCAAGGCGCGGGTGCTCAAGGACCCCCGGGTGGCCTCCCGGGCCGCCGAGACCAAGGGCTTCGACAGCAACATCGGCAAATACGTCAGCCTGGCCTACCTGGAAGCCGAAGCCGCGGCGTTCTGAGCCGGCGGGCGGGAGCGGCGCGCCTGGCCAGTGGCCGTGGCTAGGGCGTAGCCCGGCCCGCGCCCTGTGGGGGTGCCACGTATCGCTCCGCACCTGGCGGCGCTACCGCCCGATTTCCGATCCGCTTCTTACTTACCTGTCCAAACCCAAGGCGGGGCGGGCATCTTCACGATGCCTGCCTGGAGAGGTACGCCGTTGCTTGCGCTCAGCGATGACCGCCTGGAGATTGGCTACTGGCGCGGAGTTCCAGGGGGTGGGTGTCAGGGAGCCCGCTTTGCCCGGGCCGATTCCAGCTGTTCGCACAACCGCTCGGCGCCCAGCAGCAGGCGCGGGGTGTGGCGCTGGATCAGGGCCGGCGGGACGAAGAACAGGTTGTTGCGCGCCACCGCCGTGACCCGGGTCCAGCGCTTCCAGTCGTCCAGCCAGTCCGGGCGTTCGTCGCCCATGCCGCTGGCCACGATCACCTCCGGGTTGGCCGCCACCACCGCTTCTACCGACACCGCCGGCGCCATGGTGGTCAGGTGGCCGAAGACGTTTTCACCGCCGCACAGGCGGATCACGTCGGAAATGATCTGGTGGCCGCCGATGGTGAGCAGGGGTTGCTTCCACACCTGGTAGAAGACCCGCACCTTGGGCCGTTGCCGGTAGCGCTGGTCGAGCTCCGCCAGCTTGCGGCGGAACTGGGCGGCGGCGGCATTGGCGGGGGCGCTGGTGCCGGCCAGCTGGCCGAATTTTTCCAGGCTGGCGGCCACGTCCTCGATGCGGTTGGGCTGGGAGAGGAACAGGGGCAGCCCCAGGGTTTTCAGCTTGTCCACGTGGGCGGCGGCGTTGCCGCTCTGCCAGGCGATCACCAGGTCCGGCTTGGCGGCGGCTACCGCCTCCAGGTCGATGCGCGAGTAACCCCCGACCCGGGGCAGCTTGGCGGCGGCCTCCGGGTAGTCGCTGTGGTCCACCGTGGCGACGATGCGCTCGCCGGCCCCGGCGGCGTAAAGCAGCTCGGTGATGTGCGGCGCCAGGCTGACGATGCGCTTGGCCGGTGCGGCCAGGGTGATGCTGCGGCCGGTGTCGTCGCTGACGGTGATCGGCGCGGCAGTCGCGGCAGTTGCGGGGGCCGCGGCAAGGGCGGCCAGGCAGGCGAGGCCGGCGCAGGTGACGCGGGCGAGGTGCCGGGGGCGGGCAGAAGTGATCATCACAACTCCTTGAAAGCGTCGACGGCCCGGGCCAGGCGCTGCCAGGCGGCCTCGTCGGCTGGGGGCAGGCCGAAGCGCAGCCGGCCCTGGGGGGCGAACAGGCGGGTCAGGATGCCGCGCCGCGCCAGCTGGTCGTAGCCGGCGGCGGCCTGGGCCGGGGTCAGGGTGAGGGTCTGGAACAGGGCGCAGCCGGCCACCGGGCCGTGGGGCGCCAGCAGGGCGGCCAGGCGGGCGCTGGCCTGCACCAGGGCGGCGCCGGCGGCGGTCTGCCAGGCTGCATCGGCCAGGGCGGCCCGGGCCACCCAGCGCGACGGGCCGGCCACCGGCCAGGGGCCCAGGGCTTCCGCCAGGCGGGTGGCCAGGGCCGGGGCGAGCAGGGCGCTGCCGACCCGGACGCCGGCCAGGCCGTAGAACTTGCCCAGGGAGCGCAGCACGATCAGCCCCGGGTAGGCCGGGGTGCCGGCAAAGGGCGCCACCGAATCGTTGGCCTCGGCATCGGCGAAGGCCTCGTCCACCACCAGCCAGCCGCCCCGGGCGCCGAGGGCGCGGGCGGCGGCGAGCAGGTCGGCGCGGGCAAAGCGGCTGCCGTCCGGATTGTTGGGGTTGCCCAGCACCACCACGTCCCGGCTGGCCGCGGCCTCGGCCAACTGGTCGGCGGCGAAGGGCATCAGGCGGTGGCCGGGGCCGGTGCCGTTGCTGCGGCTTTCCCAGGCGTAGGGGTGTTCGGCGTAGGTGGGGGCGAGCACCCCGACCGTGCTGCTCGGACGCAACGCCGGCAGGGCCTGGATGGCGGCCTGGGAGCCCGGCAGGACGAGCAGGGTGGCGTCGGCGCTGACGCCGTAGGCGGCGCGGGCGGCGGCTTCCAGGCCGTCGTCGCCTTCGGGCAGGCGCTGCCAGGCCTGGGGTGGAATGGCCGGCAGGGGATAGGAGGCCGGATTGATGCCGGTGGACAGGTCGAGCCAGTCCTCCCGAGGGATGCCGTAGCGCTGGCTGGCGGCGTGCAGGCGGCCGCCGTGCTCAAGCATGGGGGGCTCCGGCCAGGGTCGCCAGGGTGGCCCGGGTGAGCACGGCCACGGCGCCGAGCAGCAGGGCGGCGGCCAGCCACAGGCCGACGCTGCGCTGGATCAGGGCCAGGGCCCGGCCCAGGTCGCGCCGTTCCGGGGGGCGGCCGGCCCCCAGGGGCGGGCGGATTTCCTCGACGCCGTGGTAGATGGCGGCGCCGCCCAGCTGCACCCCCAGGCTGCCGGCGCCGGCAGCCATCACTGGTCCGGCGTTGGGGCTGTCCCAGGCCGGGGCCTGGGCCTTCCAGCAGCCCAGCGCCGTGGCCCGGTCGCCGAGCAGGGCGTAGGTCAGGGCCGTGAGCCGGGCGGGCAGCCAGTTGAGCAGGTCGTCGATTCTCGCCGCGGCCCAGCCGAAGCGCAGGAAGCGCGGCGTGCGGTAGCCCCACATGGCGTCCAGGGTGTTGGCCAGGCGGAACAGCACCGCGCCGGGGCCGCCCAGCACGAGGAACCAGAACAGGGTGCCGAACACCGCGTCGTTGCCGTTTTCCAGCAGGGATTCGACCCCGGCCTTGGCCACCCCGGAGTCGTCCAGGGCCGTGGTATCGCGGGAAACCATCCAGCCCACATGGGTGCGGGCGGCGGCCAGGTCGCCCCGGGCCAGGTCGTCGGCCACCCGGGCGCCGTGCTCGGCCAGGCTGCGGTGGCCCAGGGCGAAGTACAGGCAGAGGACGTGGAAAACCGCCCCCAGCCAGGGCTGGGCGCACAGCCAGGCGGCCAGGGCCACCGCCGGCAGCACCGCCACGGCCCAGGCCAGCAGGCCCAGGGGACGGCCACCGCGCAGCTCGTGGCCGGTGGTTTCGGCCACTGCGGTGAGGGGGTTGAACAGGGCCTCGATACGTTGCGCCAGGGTGCCGAAGCCGATCAGGGGATGCCAGCGCGCTACCTCGCCCAAACGGCGGTCCAGGGCCCAGCCGGCCAGGGCCAGCAGGGGCAAGAACAGGGGTGACAGCAGGGCGGTCCAGGAAGGTAGGGCAGCGGTCATGCGACAATCGGGGCGTTGGACGATCGGGGCCGGCGACGGCTGCCAGAGGCAACCGGGCCGGCGCGGGGCCGCTATTATCGCCTCCCCGGCGCGCTTTTACCCGCCAGTCGAGCTCGACGCAGAGCGTGCAGAGTCCGCAGGGCAGGCCGTGAATTGTAATGGCCGGTAGGTATGGCAATGCCGGGGGAATCCCCCTCGCGCTCCTCCCTATTCCCTGCATTGCTGGGGGCGCTGCGTTGCACGCGGTGTGGCGCGTCATCGCCATTGCCCCCTTTTCTTTCCCTTTCTGCCGATTTCGCCGCAATGACGTTGCCTGTTTCCTCTGCCTCCGCTGCTGATTCGAGCGCTGTGCCACCTGCCGCACCACGCATCCCCACCCTGATGGTCCAGGGCTGCACTTCGGACGCCGGCAAGAGCACCGTGGTGGCCGGCTTGTGCCGCCTGTTCGCCCGGCGCGGCGTCAAGGTGGCGCCGTTCAAGTCCCAGAACATGGCGCTCAACGCCGCGGTCACCGAGGACGGCGGCGAGATCGGCCGGGCCCAGGCCTTGCAGGCCCTGGCCGCCGGCCTCAAGCCCCACACCGACTTCAACCCGATCCTGCTCAAGCCCACCACCGACCGGCGCGCCCAGGTGATCGTGCACGGCCACCCGGTGGCCGACCTGGACGCCCGGGACTACCACGCCTACAAGACCCGGGCCATGGCCGCGGTGCTCGAATCCCACGCCCGCCTGTCCCGGGCCTACGAATGCCTGCTGGTGGAAGGGGCGGGCAGCCCGGCGGAGATCAACCTGCGCGACCGGGACATCGCCAACATGGGTTTCGCCGAGGCGGTGGACTGCCCGGTGATCCTGGTGGCGGACATCGACAAGGGCGGCGTGTTCGCCCACCTGGTGGGCACCCTGGAGCTGCTCTCGCCCTCCGAGCAGGCCCGGGTGCGGGGCTTCGTCATCAACCGCTTCCGCGGCGACATTTCCCTGCTCGAACCCGGCCTGCGCTGGCTGGAGGAACGTACCGGCAAGCCGGTGCTGGGGGTGCTGCCCTACCTGCACGGCCTGTTCCTCGACGCCGAGGACGCCCTGGGCACCGCCACCGTGGCCAAGGTGGCGCCCAAGCTGACGGTGATCGCCCCGGCCTACCCCAGGGTGTCCAACCACAACGACCTGGACCCGCTGCGCCTGCATCCGGAGGTGGATTTCCGCTGGATCGGCCCGGGCCAGACCCCGCCCCCGGCGGACCTGGTGGTGCTGCCCGGCTCCAAGGCGGTCCAGGCCGACCTGGCCTGGCTGGAAGAGCAGGGCTGGATTCCTTACCTGAAGCGCCACCTGCGCTACGGCGGCAAGGTGATCGGTCTGTGCGGCGGCTACCAGATGCTGGGGGAATGGCTGCACGACCCCCAGGGTCTGGAAGGGGCACCGGGCAGCCGGGCCGGCCTGGGGGTGCTGGAGGTGGAAACCACCCTGGAGGCGGAAAAACAGCTGCGCAACGTGACCGGCCGGCTGGCCCTCAAGGGCCTGCCCGGGGTGGCCGACGGGGCGGCGGTGAGCGGCTACGAGATCCACATGGGCGTCACCCGGGGGCCGGGCTGCGGCCGGCCGGCGGTATGGCTGGCGGCACCGGGCATGGTGCTGCCCCGGCCGGACGGGTCCATCTCCGAGGACGGCCAGGTGCTCGGCACCTACTGCCACGGCCTGTTCGACGAACCCCAGGCCCTGGCCGCCCTGCTCGCCTGGGCGGCGCAAGGCAGCGGCCGGGACGGGGAACGGAGCGGCTTCCAGACGGTGGACCTGGCCGCCCGGCGCGAGGCCGACCTGGACCGGCTGGCCGACAGCATCGCCGCCAGCCTGGATCTGACGCTGCTGGCCGACTGCCTGCCGGCCCGGGCCCTGCAAGGGGATTAGGGCAGCACCTAACGCGGTAGCAGGGCCGTAGGGGCGCGTCGGCAGAAACCTGATGGGCGCCGGCGGCGCGGGTCCGTGGCGCGGTGGAGGTCGTGCTGCAACAAAACGCCCGCGCAGCCATTGCGGCTGCGCGGGCGTTTTGACGAGGGCGGCAGGGGCGCCGCCGGGCAGCGGTCGAGGTGGTGCTCAATCCTCGTCCCGGGCGCGGATGAAGATCGGGGCCAGGGTCAGGAAAGGGCTGGTACCCGCCAGTGTCTGGCCGCCGCGGGCCTGTCCAAGGCGCTCCTGAGGTGGCGCCTGGTGTGCTTTATGGGCCTCATGCGCCTGGTTTCGCCAGATGGTGCCGCTGGACGGTGCCTGGTTTTCCTGCGCCCCCGCCGGGTTTTCCTGCGCCCCCGCCTTGGCCGCCACGCTCAAGACGCCGTTGACGTAGGCGATGTCGTAGTTGCTTGCGTCAAAGCCGTTGCCGCCCTGGGCGTTGCCAACCGCGATCGCGTAACTGCCGGCCTTGGCATCGGCTGGGGCGCCGCTGCTGCTTAAATCCACCCTGACGAGGGTCTCGTCGTTTTTCAGCTGGCCGCCACCCGTCGTGAACTCGGTGCCCGTAAACGCCAGCAGGCTGCCTTCGGTCTTGCTGGCGTTGGCGGCGGTGACGGTCAGCGCCGCCTTGTTGATCTCCAGGCTCCCGGCATAACGGATGTCATAGCCGCGTTGGTCCGAGTACAGCCCGCCAAGCTGCAGCGAACCATCGCTCGCGCGGTAGGTGCCCGCATTCTTGCTGGCGGTGGCATAGCTCAGGCCGCCGTCCAGTTGGGCGCCGCTCACGCTGGGGGTGTAGCTGCCCACCGTGCCGCTGGCGGCGCTGCCATCGTAGACCTTGCCGGCCAGGGTGCCGGCATCCACCGTCAGCGCCTTCAAGAGGCTGCGCAGCAGCGGTGTGCTGTGCCCGTCGTAGATGCGCCAGACGGCGCCGCTGCCGCCCCGATCGTCGATGTTCGCCCCCCAGGCGGCGAATGTTCCGGCTTTTTGCAGGTCGGCCAGGGATTTGCCGGTGCCGAGGGCGTTGCCTGTCCAATCGCCATTCACTAGGCCGCCGTTGTTGATGACGTTGCCATTGATGTCGGTGGTGGCGTAGAAGGCGTTGGTGATGGTGCCGCCGTTTTCGTCGACGCCGACCAGCCCGCCCGCGCAATTGAGGGAGTCGCCCAACGCGCTGACGCTGCCCGTGGCGTAGCTGGCGCTGATGCTGCCATAGGAGTAGTAGCCGACCAGCCCGCCCGCAAAGGCGTTGCCGCCGCCTGACGCGCTGGCGCTGACGCTGCCCGTGGCGTAGCTGCTGCTGATGTCGCTGTAGTTGTAGCCGACCAGCCCGCCCGCATAGGCGTAGACGTTGCCCGACGCGCTGGCGCTGACGCTGCCCGTGGCGTAGCTGGTGCCGATGCTGCCACCGTGGCTGTTGAGGCCGACCAGCCCGCCCGCAGAGGCGCGGAAGCCGCCCGACGCGCTGACGCTGCCCGTGGCGTAGCTGGCGCTGATGCTGCCACGGTTTTGGCCGACCAGCCCGCCCGCGCCAATGTCGAAGCCGAGGATCTCGCTGGTGCTGACGCTGCCCGTGGCGTAGCTGGTGCTGATGCTGCCAGTGTTGAAGCCGACCAGCCCGCCGACGTAGCCGCTCCCGTTTACGGACCCGCCCTCCAGCCCGACGTTGCGGATAACGCTGTCACTCGAGGTATAGCCGAACAGGCCGACGTAGATCGTGCTGGGCTGCTCGATGACGAGATTGCGGATGACGTGCCCCAGGCCGTCGAAGGTGCCGTTGAATGGGGTGTTGTAGTCGCTGCCGACGCCGCTGATCGGCGTGAAGTTGCCGCCGCCGCTGGCGTCGATGTCGGCGCCCAGTGCGTACTTGCCGCCCAGGCCGTCATTGATGGCCTGCAAGGCCGTCAAGTCCTTGATGACGGTGTAGCCTTGGCCATTGACGGTGAGCAGGCCGCTTCCCGACTTCTCGAAATTCACCCGCCCGGAGAAGCCCGGGGTATTGATGTTGCCGCCGCTGCGGTAGTTCATGGCCAGTTTGCCGTCGCTGTTGACCGAGACCACGGCGTTGATGTCGATGTTGCGCTCGGCGTTGAGGGTCAGGGTACTGGCGGCCGACCACGTGACCGCATCATTGACGCGGATGTCGCCCTTGCCCCCGGCGGTACCCTGGGTGGCGGTCTCGATGGTGAAGTTGCCGTTGTTCTGCAACGCGGCAGACACGGCGGCGCCGGTCATGTTGCCGCCGCTGGCGGCGATGGTGAAGTCGTTGGGGTCGATCAGCCAGGTGCCGCTCTGGCCGCTGGCGGCCTTGGTGGTGATGAGGGCGCTATCGGCCACCGTGACGCGGGCGGCGGAGGTTTCGATGAAGCCGCCGTTACCGCCGGCCGGGGCGCTGGCGTCCAGGGTGCCGCCGACTTGGGTTTCACCATGTTCCATGTCGGCGATCAGCAGGATGCGGCCTTGATGCTCGGCCACGGCACGGGCTTGGATCGTGCCGGTATTGGCGACGACGCTGGCGGAGAGCGCATCGGCGGCCTTGCCGGTCATGACCACCTGGCCGCCGTCGGCCACGATCAGTTGCTTGTTCTCGACCAGGGTCTTGACCGTGGCCGGGTCGACCGCCACCTGGAGCAGGCCATTGGCGCCGGCGTCCAGGGTGATCCGGTCGCCCGCCGCCATCGCCACGGTGCCCAGCCGGGCGGTGACGATGCCCTCGTTGCGCACGGTGGGGGCCAGCAGGGCCACCAGGCCGCCGTCGGCGGCATTGATGGTGCCCTGGTTGACGATGCCGCCGGTGGTGCCGTTGCGGGTGAATACCGCCTTGCCAGCCAAGAAATCCTCGTTGGTGATATTCATGGTCGAGGCCACCAGCCCGCCCACGTCGACCTGGCTGCCCTTGCCGAACACCACGCCGTTGGGGTTGATCAGCCACACCTGGCCGTTGGCCGAGAGCTTGCCGTGAATCTGGCTGGCATCGCCGGCGATCACCCGGTTGAGGGCGACGGCGCTGGTGGACGGCTGGATGAACTGGACGGCGGCGTTGGCGCCGATGTTGAAACTCTGCCAGTTGATGATGGCCTTGTCCGAGCCCTGAGTGACGGTCATCTGGTTGCCGCTCTGGGCGATGCCGGCCTGGCCGGCCACCACCTGGGCGCCGGTGGGCAGGGCGTTGGCGGCGAGGGCGCCGGCGGCCTGGGCGAAGACGGGCAGGGAGAAGGCCGCGCCGAGCAGCAGGGTGGCCGCCTTGAGCCGGGCGGGCGCCCGGCCGCCGACCTTGCCCCGGCCGCGGGCGATTTCGGGGGCGGGAACGTAGCGCTGGGTTTGGTCGTTCCAGACGAGACGGTAGGTGTGGTTCATGGCGTTAATCCGAGCAACGTGCTTGATGGTCTTCCCGGCTCAGTCCTCGTCCCGGGCGCGGATGAAGATCGGGGCCAGGGTCAGGAAAGGGCTGGTACCCGCCAGTGTCTGGCCGCCGCGGGCCTGTCCAAGGCGCTCCTGAGGTGGCGCCTGGTGTGCTTTATGGGCCTCATGCGCCTGGTTTCGCCAGATGGTGCCGCTGGACGGTGCCTGGTTTTCCTGCGCCCCCGCCGGGTTTTCCTGCGCCCCCGCCTTGGCCGCCACGCTCAAGACGCCGTTGACGTAGGCGATGTCGTAGTTGCTTGCGTCAAAGCCGTTGCCGCCCTGGGCGCTGCCAACCGCGATCGCGTAACTGCCGGCCTTGGCATCGGCTGGGGCGCCGCTGCTGCTTAAATCCACCCTGACGAGGGTCTCGCCGTTTTTCAGCTGGCCGCCACCCGTCGTGAACTCGGTGCCCGTAAACGCCAGCAGGCTGCCTTCGGTCTTGCTGGCGTTGGCGGCGGTGACGGTCAGGGCCGCCTTGTTGATGGTGCTGGCGGTATTGGCGGCGTAGGTGACGGCGTAGTTGTTGCCGCCGTTGCCGTCGTTGATCGTGACCCCGGAGACACTGACGGTCTTGCCGGAACCGGCGTTCTTGTCGGTGAAGGCGAAGCTGCCGCCGGAGAGGGCGTCGCTGCCGTACAGCTGGCCGCCACTGACGATGGCGCTGCCGGCGGCGGCGGTGGTGCCGTCGTAGGTCTTGCTCACGGCGCCGGTGGTGACGGTCAGCGCTGCCTTGTCGATCTTCAGGCTCCCGGCATAACGGATGTCATAGCCGCGCTGGTCCGAGTACAGCCCGCCAAGCTGCAGCGAACCATCGCTCGCGCGGTAGGTGCCCGCATTCTTGCCGGCGGTGGCATAGCTCAGGCTGCCGTCCAGTTGGGCGCCGCTCACGCTGGGGGTGTAGCTGCCCACCGTGCCGCTGGCGGCGCTGCCATCGTAGACCTTGCCGGCCAGGGTGCCGGCATCCACCGTCAGCGCCTTCAAGAGGCTGCGCAGCAGCGGTGTGCTGTGCCCGTCGTAGATGCGCCAGACGGCGCCGCTGCCGCCCCGATCGTCGATGTTCGCCCCCCAGGCGGCGAATGTTCCGGCTTTTTGCAGGTCGGCCAGGGATTTGCCGGTGCCGAGGGCGTTGCCTGTCCAATCGCCATTCACTAGGCCGCCGTTGTTGATGACGTTGCCATTGATGTCGGTGGTGGCGTAGAAGGCGTCGGTGATGGTGCCGCCGTTTGCGCCGACCAGCCCGCCCGCAGAGGTGCTGCCGCCGCCCGACGGGCTGGCGCTGCCCGTGGCGTAGCTGGCGCTGATGCTGCCAAGGTTTACGCCGACCAGCCCGCCCACAGAGGCGCTACCGCCGCCCGACGGGCTGGCGCTGACACTGCCCGTGGCGTAGCTAGTGCTGATGCTGCCATAGTAGTTGTAGCCGATCAGCCCGCCCGCATTGGCGTAGACGTCGCCCGACGCGCTGGCGCTGACGCTGCCCGTGGCGTAGCTGGTGCTGATGCTGCCATAGGTGTTGTAGCCGACCAGCCCGCCCGCATAGGCGCTGCCGACCGCAAAGGAGCTGCCGCCGCCCGACGCGTTGGCGCTGACGCTGCCCGCGGCGTAGCTGGTGCTGATGCGGCCATAGGAGTTGTAGCCGACCAGCCCGCCCGCGACACCGTCGTAGCCGACGATCCCGCTGGTGCTGACGCTGCCCGTGGCGTAGCTGCTGCTGATGCTGCCAGTGTTGAAGCCGACCAGCCCGCCGACGTAGCCCTTCCCGTTTACGGACCCGCCCTCCAGCCCGACGTTGCGGATAATGCTGCCAAGCGAGGTATAGCCGAACAGGCCGACGTAGCTCTCGCTTGGATAATCGATGACGAGATTGCGGATGACGTGCCCCAGGCCGTCGAAGGTGCCGGTGAATGAGGTGTTGTAGTCGCTGCCGATCGGCGTGAAGTTGCCGCCGCCGCTGGCGTTGATGTCGGCGCCCAGTGCGTACTTCCCGTCCAGGCCGCCATTGATGGCCTGCAAGGCCGTCAAGTCCTTGATGACGGTGTAGCCTTCGCCTTTGACGGTGAGCAGGCCGCTTCCCGACTTCTCGAAATTCACCCGCCCGGAGAAGCCCGGGGTATTGATGTTGCCGCCGCTGCGGTAGTTCATGGCCAGTTTGCCGTCGCCGTTGACCGAGACCACGGCGTTGATGTCGATGTTGCGCTCGGCGTTGAGGGTCAGGGTACTGGCGGCCGACCACGTGACCGCATCATTGACGCGGATGTCGCCCTTGCCCCCGGCGGTACCCTGGGTGGCGGTCTCGATGGTGAAGTTGCCGTTGTTCTGCAACGCGGCAGACACGGCGGCGCCGGTCATGTTGCCGCCGCTGGCGGCGATGGTGAAGTCGTTGGGGTCGATCAGCCAGGTGCCGCTCTGGCCGCTGGCGGCCTTGGTGGTGATGAGGGCGCTATCGGCCACCGTGACGCGGGCGGCGGAGGTTTCGATGAAGCCGCCGTTACCGCCGGCCGGGGCGCTGGCGTCCAGGGTGCCGCCGACTTGGGTTTCACCATGTTCCATGTCGGCGATCAGCAGGATGCGGCCTTGATGCTCGGCCACGGCACGGGCTTGGATCGTGCCGGTATTGGCGACGACGCTGGCGGAGAGCGCATCGGCGGCCTTGCCGGTCATGACCACCTGGCCGCCGTCGGCCACGATCAGTTGCTTGTTCTCGACCAGGGTCTTGACCGTGGCCGGGTCGACCGCCACCTGGAGCAGGCCATTGGCGCCGGCGTCCAGGGTGATCCGGTCGCCCGCCGCCATCGCCACGGTGCCCAGCCGGGCGGTGACGATGCCCTCGTTGCGCACGGTGGGGGCCAGCAGGGCCACCAGGCCGCCGTCGGCGGCATTGATGGTGCCCTGGTTGACGATGCCGCCGGTGGTGCCGTTGCGGGTGAATACCGCCTTGCCAGCCAAGAAATCCTCGTTGGTGATATTCATGGTCGAGGCCACCAGCCCGCCCACGTCGACCTGGCTGCCCTTGCCGAACACCACGCCGTTGGGGTTGATCAGCCACACCTGGCCGTTGGCCGAGAGCTTGCCGTGAATCTGGCTGGCATCGCCGGCGATCACCCGGTTGAGGGCGACGGCGCTGGTGGACGGCTGGATGAACTGGACGGCGGCGTTGGCGCCGATGTTGAAACTCTGCCAGTTGATGATGGCCTTGTCCGAGCCCTGAGTGACGGTCATCTGGTTGCCGCTCTGGGCGATGCCGGCCTGGCCGGCCACCACCTGGGCGCCGGTGGGCAGGGCGTTGGCGGCGAGGGCGCCGGCGGCCTGGGCGAAGACGGGCAGGGAGAAGGCCGCGCCGAGCAGCAGGGTGGCCGCCTTGAGCCGGGCGGGCGCCCGGCCGCCGACCTTGCCCCGGCCGCGGGCGATTTCGGGGGCGGGAACGTAGCGCTGGGTTTGGTCGTTCCAGACGAGACGGTAGGTGTGGTTCATGGCGGTTTGATCCTGGAAGAAAGACGGAAGGCCATCGGCCAAAGGTGTGGGGCTCCCGTGTCTATTGCTTGTCCAGGCCCTTGATCCGTATGGGGGCCTGGGTGGCGTGGGCGGCGGATGGGGCGCTTAGAACACGCGGCTCAGGTTGAGCCACAAGCGGGGGGACGAGGTGCTGCTACCGTCGTTGTTGTGAGCGCTGGCGTCCCGGCCCGGGTTATTGCCCAGGGGTACGGCGACGCTGGCCGCGAGCAGCCAGCCGCTCAGGCTGCCCTGGCCGCGCCAGTTGGCGCCGACCCCGACGCCGGAGAGGCCGTATTCGTTGGGCTGCTTGCCGCCACCCTGCCAGCCGGCCCAGGTGTTCTTGTGCTGGCGGATGCGGCCGGCGTCGTAGAAGGCGATGGCTTGCCAGCCGTTGCCCAGTTCCCGTTGCAGTTCGAGCTTGAAGAGCAGCCCTTCGTCGCCGCTGGCCTCGTTGACCGGGTAGGCGCGCACCTGGGTGGGGCCGCCCAGGGTGAAGCGTTCGGAACTGCTCAGATTGCTGTCGGCGAATTGGCCGGAGAGGGCGGCCAGCACCTGCCAGCCGCCGTTGCCCAGGGATTGCAGGCGGTTAGCCCAGAAGGCGAGCTTGCTGTAGTTGCCGTTGCTGCGCGGCCCGGCGGCATCGAGAGCCTTGTCGTTGGCGATGTTGCGGATGTCCAGGGTGCCTTGGGTGAGTTGCAGGTTGCCCCAACTGACGCCCCCGTTGAGGAAACCGTCGCGCTGGTCGCCGGACAGCCCCAGGGTGAAGGCGTTGATCCGGTGGCGGCGCAGGGCGGCATTGAGCATGTCGTCGTCGTAGCTGCGGTGTTCGTAGCCGGCGGAAACGTTCAGGTTGCGGTCGCTCTGGCGGATCAGGGGGTAGCTCAGGGTGAGGCCGCTGGTGAAGGCGCTGCCCTCGGCCTTGAGGGGTTTGTAGCGGCCGCCGAGCCGGTAGCCCAGGGTGGAGGCGTGGGCGGCCAGGCGCAGGCCGTCCTGGCCCAGGGGCAGGCTGTAGCGCAGCAGGCCGCTGTAGATGTCCTCGGCGGCCAGGGCGCGCAGGGCCAACTGGTCGCCGATGCCGGTGAGGTTGTTGAGGGCCAGCCCCCCGACCACCTGGTTGGTGCCGGTGGATTTGACGCCGTGGTTGTTGATGCCGATGTCGCCGGAGACGAGGGGTGTGTCGTCCACGATCAGGTTGAGCCGGGTGTCGCCCTGGGCCTGGCCGGCTTCGAGCAAGCCGGTAGCGCGAATGCCGGGCAGGTCGTTGGCGAGCAGCAGGCCCCGTTCCAGATCGGCGGCGGACAGGGGTTCGCCCTCGACGAGGCGGCGGGTGACGACGCCCTGGGCGTAGGTGCCGTTGGCGCGGCGGCCCTTGTTGTCGAGGTGGCTGCCGCTGTAGCGGCCTTCGAGGACCTGAATGTGGATGATGCCGTCGGTGACGTCCTGGCGTGGCAGATAGACGCGGACGTACCAGCCCCGCTCCCGGTAGTAGGCGGCGATGCGCTGGGCGGCCTGTTCGAGTTCGGCCAGGGTCAGGGACTGGCCGATGCGGTCGGCCACCAGGGGGTCGAGTTCGGCGGCGGGGATGAGGGTGGCGCCGTCGATGACAATGCGCTTGACGCTGACCCGGGTGGCCTTGGCGTCCTCGGCCATGGGCCGGGCAGCGGGGGTGGCGGCGGGGCGTTCAGCGGGGCGGGGGGCTTGCAGGTTGCGCTCGCTCTCGCGCAGCAGGGAGCCTGCGTCGGGCGGGGTCTGGGCCTGGGCAGCAAGGGCGGGCAGACCAAGCAGCAGGGCGAGCAGGGTGGCGGGGGCGCACGGTACGTGCTGACGTTGCCCGGAGTTTGTTCTTTTCATCGCAGACATTCCTGTTAACCCCTCGGGGGGAGTAGATCGTTAGGCGATGAATTGAAGCGGATTCCCCTGGCATTGAATATCACTGAGTTTGGGGATTTTGCCGGGCGGTGTGAATTCTTTTGGCATGGCTCCGGCCATGGCCGCCGTGCTAGTGTTTCGGGGCTCCGGATCAGGCGGGGGGCGTATCGGCCAGGGGGGCGAGGCCGCTATCCAGGAAGAGGGTGGCCTGGATGGTGGTGGCGCCCGGCCGTGAACTGACCTGGAGGGTGCCGCCCATGCGTTCCATGCGTGCACGCATGCTGGACATGCCGATGCCCAGGCCGGCGCGCTGGATGACTTGTACGTCGAAGCCGATGCCGTCGTCCTCGATGCGCAGGATGAGGCGTGCGGGGGCGGCGCTATCCAGGCTGACGAGCACGTTGCTCGCCTGGCTGTGTTTGACGATGTTGGTGAGCGCTTCTTCGATGACGCGGGCCAGCAGCAGGCACTGCAGGGCGTTGGGCGGGGTTTGCCAGGTGGCGGGGATATGCCATCGCGACGTGATGTCGAGTTCATCGAACAAGCTGACGAAGCGGTGGCGCAGCGGCGCGGACCATTCCAGCGGGGTGGCGGGCACGGTCGTGCCAATGCTGGCGCCGCTATCGACAACCTGGCGCAGATCGTCGCGCAGCAGCTTGAGCATGGAGAGGAAGCGTTGCTTGCTCAGGGGGGTGTCGGTTTGCTCCACCAGCATGATGGAGCGCACGATTTGCCCCCCCAGGCCATCGTGGAGATCGCGGGCCAGTTGCAGGCGTTCTTGTAGCTGGACGTTGGCGAGATTCCGGCTGTGTTCGTGCTCCAGGGTGGTGCTGAGGTCGGTGCAGGCGCGGCTGACGGCTTCGGTCAGCTCCTGGTTGAAGCGTTCGATGGGCTGGGCGTCGCGCAGCATGCGCAGGCGAAGGATGATGGCAGCCACGAGCATGAACAGCGCGCCGGTGTAGTGGCTGTAGAAGGTACGGCTGTGGATGACGTCGTGCAGTACGAGAGTGTCGCGGATGCCGAGCAGGAACATGAGCAGGAGGCAGGCAGCAACGATCATGTGTTCCGGGTTCCGGGTGCGCCGAGCATGCCAGACGAGGTACACGGTGTTGGCGAAGAAAATGAGCGTAAAGAAATGGGCGGCCTGCTGCATCCAGGTCCAACCGGGCGTGATAACGATGATCGCGGCGGCGCCTGCGCTCAATGCCCACAGGGCGTTTTCCCGCCGGGTAGAGGGGGGGCAGTCGGTCAGCCGCCAGGTGAAGATGGTGAAGCAGGCGACGAAGGCGATGTAGAACAGGTTGTTGGCCCGGGCCACGGCCTGGGTGCTGGAGAAGGGCCAGGCCTCCGTGTTGAGCGCGTAGGCCGCGAACATCACCCACATCAGGGAGACGAGGGCATACCAGCCGAAGAGATTGGGTTTGCGGTTTGGTAGCCAGATGAAGAAGGCCATCACCCCCAGCATTGTCGACACGGCGATGTTGAGTATGGTCAGTGTGCGCGATCGCCAGTAGTTGTGCTCGTGCAGGCTGAGCATCTCATTTGGCATACCCAGTTCGACGACGCCCAGACCCGGGTTTTGCGCGGCGACGCCGGTGACGCGTACCCACAGGGTGTTGGCGCCGTCCTCGCTGAGCGACGACGACGGCAGCAGCCAGTAGCGTGGCATGGCCCAGGAGCGGGAGAGGGGTTCGCGCAGGTGGCGGTCGCGCCAGATCAGGTCGCGGTTGATGAAGACTTCGCCCGCCATGCAGATGGAGTCGATGGTGAGGGCCACGGGGCGATGGCTCGCGCTTCGGTCTGGCGCCGCAGGGCTGGAACAGCCTTGTTCCCAGTCGATGCGGTACCAGACAGGGCCGTCGTAGTCGGGCCAGCGCCGGCTCCAGTTGTCGGGCAGGGTGACGGGTTGCCAGTCGCTCATGAGCTGGGCGTCCGGACCGTACCGGAACGCGATGACGCTGGTGATGCGCGGCTTACAGGCGCCAGGAGTGCTATCGGCGGCCAGGGCGGATGGCGCCAGGAACATCCAGACGAGCAGTAGTCCCAGCCGCAGGGCCAGATGCCGTATCAACGGGACGCGCATCAGTCGAGCAATCCCCGGGCACGGGCTTCGCTGATGGCCCGGATGCGTGAGGAGACGGCCAGCTTGCGGTAGATGTTCTTGACGTGGGATTCGACGGTATAACGCGAGATGTACAGGCGCGCGGCGATTTCCCGGTTGGACAGGCCGCTGGCGACCAGGACGAGAATTTCGCCTTCGCGGCTGCTCAGGGCGGTATCGTCCGCAGTTCTGGCGTCTTCCACCGGATCGCTCTGGTTGCGCTGCAGCTCGGCGATGAGACGGCGGGCAATGAAGGGGTCGATAGGGGCGCCCCCGCGCAGCACGCTGCGGATGGAGAGGGTGACTTCGAGATCGTCCCGTTCCTTGAGCACGTAGCCGGTGGCGCCGGCACGCAGGGCTGCGAGGATGGCGTCTTCGGTGCTCCAGGCGGAAATGACCAGGATGCCCATGGCCGGGTCGGCGGCGCGCAGTTCGGCGATGAGGTCGATGCCGTTGCCATCGGGCAGGCCCAGATCCACCAAGGCCAGCGCCACGGGCTGCTGCGCGATTTGCTGGCGGGCCTGGGCCAGCGAGGCGGCAGAGCGCACTGCATCCGGTGTGTAGCCGAGCTGGCCGAGGATGATTTCCAGGCGCTGCCGGATCAAAGGTTCATCCTCCACGACCAGCACGGGGACGGGCAGGGTCGAGGAGGCTGGGGGCTGTGCGTTGGCGGGCATGATCTGAAGCGTGGAATGGCCGGAGGGCCAGCCTGGAGAGTAGGGCCGACTATGGATGATGACGCCGGGCGTGCCTATCCCTGTACTCAGGTATTTGGGGGTAGCCCCGGGGCGTCCAGTCAAGACGGCGCGCATGTTCAGAGCTGGTAATGGGCGGTCAGCATCACGTTGCGCGGCGCCCCGTAGGAGGTGAGCGTGGGGGCTTCGATGCTTTGGTAGTAGCGTTGGTCCAGCAGGTTGTTGATGTTGAGCTGGAGATGCAGGTTGCGGGTCGGCTGGTGGCTGACCATCAGCCCCGCCAGGGTGTAGGCGGGCTGCTGCATGCGATAGTGAAAGCCGGTCAACGCGTCGTGCCCCTGGTTGGAGATCGCGCTTTGGCGGTAGAGATTGCCGCCGATGCGCCATTGGCCACCGGGCAGGCGGTAGACGGTGGCGAGCTTGAGTTGCCGACCGGGTAGCTGTGGCTCAAAACGCTGGCCTTGGCGGACGGGATCGTCCACATAACGGCTGTGGATGCTGCTATGGCTGGCCATGATCTGCCAGGCGGGAGTGAGGGCGCCGTGAATTTCCAGTTCCACGCCCTGGCTGCGCACCAGGCCGCTGGCTTGGTAACAGGTTGAGACGGGGAAGCCGGGGCAGCTGGCCTGGCTGTCCAGAAGTGCGGGCTGGTTTTTCTGCTCGGTCTGAAACAGGTGGACGCCGGCGTGCAAGGTGTCGCCGAAATAGCTGCCCTTGAGGCCGGTGGCGTAGGTCTGGCCTGCGCTGGGGGGCAGCAGCCGGCCGGCGACGTCCTGCTGGGTGCGGGGCTGGAAGATGTCGGCGAAACTGGCGTAGAGGCTGTGGTGTGCGTCCAGGTCGTGGATTAGGCCGCCGTAGCGGCTGAGGTGATGGCTGGCGCTCAGGTCGGTGCGCAGGGAGGTAAAGCTGTCCTGGATCACGCTGTGTTGGCGGTACCAGTCCAGCCGGGCGCCTAGGACCAATTTCAGGCGCTCGCTCAGGCTCAGGTGGGTGGTCAGCCAAACCCCCTTTTGCGCGGTCTGGCTGCTTGGGCTGTAGTGGTAGGCGTAGGGCGCCAGGGCGTCCAGATTCGGTTTGGCAATGCGATGCGGGTCCCAGGCCCGCACGTCCATGCCGGTGGCGAAGTCAAAGACCGTCTGCCCTTGCCCGCCAGCGGTGAAGTTGCGCTGGCTGGCACCGAAGGCCAGTTCGTGCCGTCGCCCGAAGCCGCTGAAGGTGCCGTTGCTGGACAGGGCGTAACTGGACTGGCGATTGGTGTAGCGGTATTGCCCCAGGTTTTGGCGCATGTCTGTGGGGGTGCCGCCACTCAAGTAGGTGCCCAGATAGTCGAAGGCGGAGTGGCTGTGCAGCGCGTCCAGGCGCAGGCGCCAGCCGTTTGCCAGACGGTGTTCGAGTTGGCCGAAGACCGTGGTGGTGTACTGGTCCCAGTGGTCCCAGTCGTTGCCCAGATAGGTGCTGCGGCGCAGGTGCAGGTCGCTGCCATCGGGCGCCGTGGGGATGCCGGCCCAGGTGTCGCGGTTGGCGCTGCTCTGCCGTGAGGCCCCCAGGCTGAGGGTGGTGTGCTGCCCGGTATCCGCTTCGAGGATGCCATAGAAGGTGCTGTTTCGGCGCGAGACGGTAGGCTGGAAGCTGCCTTCTTCCCGCTGTTCGGCAACGAAGCGACCCCGCAGGCTGCCGGCGCTGTTCAGGGAGCGGGAAACATCCAGCGTGGCACCGTGGCGGCCCCAGCTGCCGAGGTGGCCGGTGAGGCTGATCCTGGCGTCGGCCGTTGGCCGCTTGCGTACCAGGTTGAGGGTGGCCGAGGGGTTGCCTGGGCCTTGTACGAGGCCGGCGGCGCCCCGCACGATTTCGATGCGCTCGTACATCGCCAGGCTGTTGGCCAGATCGACAGTCTTGTCGAAGGTGGTGTTCAGCCCGTCCAGCATCAGGGTGTCCAGCGCAAAGCCCCGCGCATAGAACTGGTCCCGAGACAGGGCAAGACCGGGCACCGCTGGCGCGATGTCCTCCAGGGTCCGCAGGTGCTGGTCGTCGATCTGCTGCCGGGTGGTGACGGTAGCGGGCTGAGGCGTTTCCTGCAGGGAAAGGGGGAGCCCGGTGGCGATGAACACGGGAGCGCTGCTGGTGTACGCCTCAGGATCGTCAGTGGTCGCGGCCAGTGCGGTGGTGACGACAACCTCGGGGAGGAGAGGAGGGTCAGTGCTTGCCGCCGCGGGCGCAATACCGCCGACCATGGCCAGGGCGGTGCGCCAACAGGCATGCCATCTGGGCGGACAGGGGAGGGAGAAGGTGTTGCGTAGGATGGGTTTCAAGCGGCGACTGGGGGCGGGGCGATCAGCGGGTTATTCAAGTTTTGAAGAGGCCGGGCGGTATTTTGAGGTCTGATGCTCACCTTGTCCGGAAAGCGACACGGCTACGACACGCCAAGCGGGGCATCGATGCAGGCGCACATCCTTCGTCCCCCTCAGTCCCGCAGCATGGTGAACACGCGCAGGAACTGGCCGTCGTGCCACAGCCCGTCGAGCCGGTTGGCCAGTTCGTGCAGGCTGATCGGGTCCATGGCGAATTCCACCATGGCCAGGGGTTTGTCCGGGTTGCCCTCGGTGATCAGGGTTACGTCGATCACCTCGCCGTAGCGTTCCAGGCCGGCGCGGATGTCGTCGGAGCTGACAGCGGCGGAAAAACCGCCCAGGCAGAGTTTGGCCATGGGACCTCCTTGTGTTGCGGGGAGCCGGGGGCGGCCGGGACCGGTGGCCGCCCCGGCGCGCCGGGTTAGATCAGGGGCGCGCCGTCCTTTTCGCCGCTCTCGTAGACCACGTTGGCGCGGCCGACGATGAGCGGGTCCAGGGGGCCGATGCGCTCCAGGTCCTTCTTGGCGTAGGGCAGCTTGTGCAGCACGTAGCGCATGGCGTTGAGGCGCGCCCGCTTCTTGCAGTCCGACTTGACCACGGTCCAGGGTGAGTCGGCGGTGTCGGTGTAGAAGAACATCGCCTCCTTGGCCTTGGTGTAGTCGTCCCACTTGTCCAGGGACGCCAGATCGATGGGGGAGAGCTTCCACTGCTTGAGCGGGTGGGTTTCCCGTTCCTTGAAGCGGCGGCGCTGCTCGGCGCGGCTCACCGAGAACCAGAACTTGATGACGTGGATGCCGCTGCGCGCCAGGTTGCGCTCGAATTCCGGCGTCTGGCGCATGAACTCGTTGTATTCGTCATTGTTGCAGAAGCCCATCACCCGCTCGACCCCGGCCCGGTTGTACCAGGAGCGGTCGAACAGGACGATCTCGCCAGCGGTGGGCAGGTGCTCGATGTAGCGCTGAAAGTACCACTGGCCGCGCTCCACCTCGGAGGGCTTTTCCAGGGCCACCACCCGGGCGCCGCGGGGATTGAGGTGCTCCATGAAGCGCTTGATCGCGCCGCCCTTGCCGGCGGCGTCGCGGCCTTCGAACAGGATCACCACGCGCTGGCCGGTTTCCTTGACCCAGGCTTGCAATTTGAGCAGCTCGACCTGCAGCCGGTACTTCTGGCGCTCGTAGTTGCGCCGCAGCATCAGGTTCTTGTAAGGGTAGCCGCCGATGCGCCAGTGCTCGGACAGCTCGTCGTCGGGAGAGGTCGTCGGGCGGCTGGCGTTGGCGGCGAGCAGGGTCGCCTTGAGGGCTTCGATGTCGTCCGGCGAGGCGCCGGCCAGGATCGCTTCCAGGGTCTGGGACACCTTGCCGTTGGTCTGGCGGGCGGTGGCCTTGAGGATGTCGCTGACGGCGCTGACCTTGGCGTTCTCGGCGGCGGCGATGGCCTGGCCCACCTCGAAGCGCTCGATGCTCTGCTCGCTCAGTCCGGGAGCGATGTCGCCGGCACTGGCGCGGCGCGGGGCGGGTGCCTTGGCCGGCTTGGCGGCGGCGCGGGCACGGGGGGCGGGGGCTTTCTTCTTGTTGTCAGCTTCCATGCAGCAAGACTCCTTGGCTTCTCGGTGAAGGACGGTGACCGGCCATTGTAGCCCCCGCTTCTGGGAAAGACCCTGGTGATAATGTGTGTTTTGTGTGCGTTTTTTCCTGGCTGGCGTTACCTGGCCGGCGTCTCCCGGCCGGGCGTCACGCCGGCCGTTTGAGGGCCAGGGGGCAGCCCGCCGCCACCAGGGTGGCGGCCGTGCAGACGCTGGCGACGCGCTGGTTGAGACGGCCCTGTTCGTCGGTGAACAGGCGGGTGGACGCGCCCATCGGCACGATGCCCCAGCCCACTTCGTTGGAGACCAGCACGGTCATTCCCGGCAGGGTCGGCAGCGCCGCCAGTACGGCATCCACCTGGCCGGTGAACAGCGGGCAATCCACCGCCTGGCCCGCTTCGGCCTGGGCCGCGGCGCGCCCCTGGAAGAGCAGGTTGGTCAGCCATAGGGTCAGGCAATCCACCACCAGGCAGTTATCCGGTGCCGCGTGGCGGGTGAGGGCGTCGGCCAGGGCCAGGGGCTCTTCGACCACCAGCCAGTCGGTGGGGCGGATAGCCCGGTGACGGGTGATGCGCGCCCGCATCTCGTCGTCCCGGGCCTCGGCGGTGGCCACCACCGTCACGCGCCGTCCCGGAGCAGCGGCCTGCCATGTCCGTGCCAGGTTCTCGGCATAGGCGCTCTTGCCCGAGCGGGCGCCGCCCACCACCAGTTCGCTCCAGGCCGGCGGTGGGGCAGCGTCCGGGGTCGAAGTGGCGGAAAAGGGGGAGGGGAAGGCGGGGCGGGTCGTCATGGGGCGTCAGGGTAGCACGGGGTCCGGAGAGTAGAATCCGCGTCTTTCCCGCTTTCGACCCTTGCCATGCCCGCTCCCCTGCACGCCCCTGACCGCACCCTGGTGCCCGCCCTGCGCGCCAAGATCGACCGCAAGACCAAGCCTCTTGGCGCCCTTGGTCAGCTGGAGGAACTGGCCCTGCAGATCGGCTTGATCCAGCAGACCTTGAGCCCGGCCCTGAACGCGCCCCACGTGGCGGTGTTCGCCGGCGATCATGGCGCAGCCAAGGCTGGCGTATCGGCCTACCCCCAGGACGTGACCTGGCAGATGGTGGAAAACTTTCTCGCCGGCGGCGCCGCCATCAACGTTTTTGCCCGCAGCAACGGCCTGGGCCTGACCGTGGTGGACGCCGGGGTCGCCCATGACTTTGGCACCGGCCGCGGCGGCGACGGGGTGGACTTCGTTTCGGCCAAGATCGCCCCGGGCACCGCCAATTACCTGGAAGGCCCGGCCATGACGCCGGCCCAGCGCGACGAGGCTCTGGCGGCTGGCGCCGCGGTGATCGCCGACCTGGCGGCCAGGGGCTGCAACGTGGTGGGCTTTGGCGAGATGGGCATCGGCAATACTGCCAGCGCCTCCCTGATCACCCACTGCCTGACCGGCACCCCCCTGGCCGAATGCATTGGCCGCGGCACCGGCCTGGACGATGCCGGCCTGGCACGCAAGCAGGCCTTGCTCGCCACTGCATTGGAGCGGCACCGCCTGGCCGGCGGTGGCGACGCACCCCTAGAGGTGCTGGCGGCCTTCGGCGGGTTCGAGATCGTGCAGATGGCCGGTGCCATGCTGGCCGCCGCGGTGCGGCGCATGGTGGTGCTGGTGGACGGCTTCATCGTCGGCAGCGCCGCCCTGGCGGCGATTCGCCTGGAGCCGGCGCTGCGCGACTACTGCGTGTTCTGCCACTGCTCCGCCGAGCCCGGCCACGCCGCCCAGTTGGCGGCACTCAACGCCCGCCCCCTGATCGACCTGGGCCTGCGTCTGGGCGAAGGGACCGGTGCCGCCCTGGCCTGGCCGATGGTCAAGGCGGCGGTGGCCTTCCTCAACGACATGGCCAGCTTCGAATCGGCTGGGGTGAGCGACCAGGACACCGAGTAAGCCAGCCCTATCGTCATGACCCTGCTCCTGCGCGAACTGGCCTATTTTTTCGCCGCCGTGCGCTTCTTCACCCGCCTGCCGGTACCGGCCTGGGTGGGGCATTCGGCTGAAATGCTGCAGGCTGCGGCGCGCTACTTTGCCGCCGTCGGGCTGCTGGTTGGTGGCCTCGGCGCTGCCGCATTCTGGCTGGCCGCCCAGGTGTGGCCCCAGCCGGTGGCGGTGCTGGCCTCCCTGGCGGCCACCCTGTACGCCACCGGCGCGTTCCACGAGGATGGCCTCTCGGACATGGTGGATGGCTTCGGCGGTGGTTGGACCCGGGAGCGCATCCTGGACATCATGAAAGATTCCCGGGTCGGTAGCTACGGCGCCACCGCCCTGTTCCTCGCCCTGGCGGGCAAGGTGGCGGCGCTCTGCCTGCTGCCCGCCGCCTGGGTGCCGGCCGCCCTTGTGGCCGGCCACAGCGTGTCGCGCTGCTGCAGCGGCGCCTTGCTGACCCGGCTCGACTACGTGCGCGAGGACCTGAGCAGCAAGTCCAAGCCCCTAGCCAACCGGATGCCGCTCTCCGCCTTGGCGGTATCGGCCCTGTTCGCCGCCGCCGGCCTGGCGCTGTGGTGCGCGGCGGCCCCTGCCGCCCTCCTCCTGCCGGCCCTGTTCCTGGCGTTGCTGGCGACCGTCTGGCTGGCCCGGCTGATGCTGCGCAACCTGGGCGGGTATACCGGCGATTGCCTGGGGGCGGCCCAACAGGTCAGCGAGATCGCCTTCTACCTGGGCCTGCTCGCCCAGTGGCCGGCGATTTGAGGGGGCTGGCCATGGCCGGGACCGCTGCACCGCTGACGTTGTACTTGATCCGTCACCCGGCGGTGGCTACCCCGCCCGGCATCTGCTACGGCCAGCGCGACGTTCCCCTGGCAGCGCCGCCGGGTGCCGCGGCCGAGCGCCTGCGCACCTTGCTGCCGCCGGTGGCGCTGCCTCTCTATTCGAGCCCCTTGAGCCGCTGTCTGGCCCTGGCCCGGGAACTGCATCCGGAGCCGGTCGTCGATGGGCGCCTGATGGAAATGGCCTTCGGCACCTGGGAAGGGCGCACCTGGGACGAGATCGGCCCAGGCCCCCTGACGGCCTGGGCCGAGGACATGAGCGACTTCGCCCCGCCGGCCGGGGAATCGGCGCGCATGTTGCAGGGGCGGGTGCTGGAATGGCTCGACGACCTGGCTGCGGAAGCCCGCGACCATGAGGTCGCAGGTGACGTCGCGGCCGGGGCCCGGGTGGTGGTGACCCACGGCGGGGTGATCCGCGCGCTGACCGGCGCTGCCCTGGGCTTGGCGCCGGCGGACTGGTTCCGCCTGCAGGTGGATTTTGCCGCCTTGACGGTGCTGGAGTGGCCCCGGGCCGGTGGCGCACCGCCGCGCCTGCTGGCGCTCAACCGTTAATCCGGGCGTTCCGCCCTGTAAAATCCGCCGCCATGACTGCTCCACTGACATTTCTACCCGCTGCTGCGCCGGTCGTGCCCGATCCGGTCCCCCTGGCCGACCTGAAGCGGGTGCTGGTGATCAAGCTGCGCCACCACGGCGACGTGCTGCTCTCCGCCCCGGTCTTTTCCGTGCTCAAGGCGGCGGCTCCCCATGCCGAGATCGACGCTCTGGTCTATGCCGATACCCGGGAGATGCTCACCGGCCACCCGGCGATCAGCGCCGTGCATTGCATCGACCGCAACTGGAAGAAGCGCGGTCCGCTGGGTCAGCTGCAGGCCGAATGGGGCCTGCTGCGCACCCTGCGCGGACGGCGCTACGACTTGGTGCTGCATCTCACCGAACACCGCCGCGGCGCCTGGATCACCCGTTTGAGCGGGGCCCGCTACGGCGTGGCGCCCCGGGTCAAGGGGCGCGACGGTAGCTGGGCCAAGGCCTTCACCCATTTCGTCGCCAAACCAGGCAATGCCTTGCGCCACACGGTGGAGCGCAATCTCGACTTCCTGCGCCGCATTGGCATCTACCCGGCCCCTGAGGCTCGGGGGGTGGCCCTGGTCCCCGGCGCGGTGGCGGAGGCCAAGGTGGAGGCGTTGCTGGCGGGGCATGGCCTGGCGCCAGGCGCTTTTATCCATCTGCACCCGGCGTCGCGCTGGATGTTCAAGGGCTGGACCACCCAGGCCTGGATTGCGCTGGCCACTCAGTTGGTGAACCGGGGGCAGCATCTGGTGTTTTCCGGTGCGCCCGGTGCGGCCGAGGAAGGCCTGGTGGCAGCTATCATCGCCGCCCTGCCGGCGGCGCCGGGCAAGGCAGTGAGCCTGGCGGGGCAGTTGAGCCTCAAGGAGTTGGCGGCCCTGACCGCTCGGGCCCGGGCGTTCGTCGGCGTCGATTCGGCGCCGATGCACATCGCCGCTGCCATGGGCACCCCGGCGGTGGCCCTGTTCGGCCCCTCCGGCGACAAGGAGTGGGGCCCCTGGCCGATCAGCGGTGCCGGGCAGACCGTGTCGCACCGGGTGGTGGCCAGCACCCGCCATCCCTGCCGACCCTGCGGTATCGACGGCTGCGGCGGCGGCAAGGTGAGCGACTGCCTGGTCGCCCTGACCCCCGAAGCGGTGTTTGCCGCCCTCGACGGCGTACTGGCCGAAGCCGAAGGACGCTGGGCATGAGCGAGGCGGCCCTGGCGCAGCCCAACCCGGCCCATCGCCTGCGCGTCGCCTTGGTGCGGCAGCGTTACAACCCCTACGGTGGCGCCGAGCGCTTCGTCGAGCGGGCCTTGGCGGCCCTGGTCGCCGAAGGTGCCGATGTCACCCTGATCGCCCGGGAATGGGTCGGAGTCGAACCGGCGCCGGATTCGGGGTTTACCCTGCAACGCTGCAACCCGCGCCGTTCCTTGTTCTCCAGGCTGCTGGGCGGGCGGACCGGGCGGGACAAGGCGTTTGCCGCCTGCGCCAGCGATGCCTTGGAGCACGGGGGCTTCGACATCACCCAGTCCCACGAGCGCTTACCCGGCTGCATGATCTTTCGTGCCGGCGACGGGGTGCATGCCGCCTGGCTCGACCATCGATCCCGGCTGTTGTCGCCCCTGGGGCGGCTGGGGCAACGCCTGTCGCCCTACCACCGTTATGTCGTCGCCCAGGAGGCGGCCATGTTCGCTCATCCCCGGCTGCGGGCCGTGATCTGCAACTCGGCGCTGGTCAAGGAGGAGATCGCCCGGTACTACGGGGTTGGCGCGGACAAATTGGTGGTGATCGAGAATGGGGTGGATCTGGAAGCGTTCCATCCGAACCTGGCCACCACCCATCGTGCTGCCGTGCGCCAGGCTTTGGGTGTGGCGGAAACGACGCCACTGTTTCTCTACGTGGGCGGTGGGTTCGAGCGCAAGGGGGTGCCGCGTCTGCTCGACGCCCTGGCCCAGGTGCCGGCAGGGGCGTTGGTGGTGGTTGGCGGCGACCGCCGCCTGAGCGCCCTACAGCGCCGCGCTGCCGCCCTGGGGCTGGCCGGGCGGGTGCACTTCGTCGGTCCGCAGAAGGATGTGAAGCCCTATTACGGTGCGGCCGACGCCTTCGTCCTGCCCACCCTCTACGACCCCTTTCCCAATGCCGCCCTGGAGGCCCTGGCGTCCGGTTTGCCGGTGGTGACCTCCACCACCTGCGGTGCCGCGGCGCGCATCGTCCCCGGACAAAACGGCTTCGTCTGCGATGCCCTGGACGTGGCCGCCCTGGCCGGCCACCTGGCGACCCTGGCGGAACCCGGCGCGGCTGCAAGGATGCGCGAGGCCGCCCGGGCCAGCGTCGCCGACCTGTCTCTGGCCGCTATGGCCGGCCAGTTGCTTGCCCTCTATCGCCGCCTGGCGCCGAGTGCCTGAAGCTTCGCTGGCGCCGGGTGACGCCCTGCGGCCGGGTATAATGCCCGATTGCGTTTTTCCCCCGTGGCGGGGTCGTTTCTCTCATCTATATGGCCAAGAAAAAACAGTCCCCGGTGCACTCACTGTCCGAGAGTCGAGCCCTTTACTTGCGGCTGCTGAGCTATGTGCGTCCGTACTGGAAAGTGATTGCTCTGTCCCTGCTCGCTACGGCCATTACTGCCGCCACCGAGCCGATGTTCCCCGCCCTGCTCAAGCCCCTGCTCGATGAAGGCTTTGCCGCTGCTGGCAATACGCGGAATGGGATTTTCGACGACCCGGTATGGATCCCTCTGGGTATCGTTGGCGTATTTATCTTGCGCGGCATCTTCAACTACTTTTCATCCTATGGCTTTGCCTGGGTTTCACAGCGGGTGATTACCGATATCCGCGAGCAGATGTATGCCCGGATGGTCCGTTTGCCGGCCAGTTATTTCCAGAACCACGCCAGTAGCGTGCCGATGACCAAGATCGCCTACGACGTCGGCGGTGTGGCGGGGGCCGCGACGACCGTGGCGGTGACCGTGATCAAGGATTCGATGACGGTGATCGGTCTGCTCGGTTGGCTGTTGTGGTTGAACTGGCAGCTGACGCTGGTCTGCTTTGCCCTGATTCCGGTGGTGGCGTTCGTCGTCAAATCCTTTTCAGGTCGCTTGCGGCAGGCAAGCCGGGATTCCCAGAAGGGGATGTCCCACATGCTGCAGATCCTCCAGGAAAGCACCCTGTGTAATCGGGTGATCAAGATTTTCGGTGGAGAAGCCCAGGAGATTGCGCGTTTCTCCGAATCGAACCAGGCGCAGCGCCGCTACAGCATGCGGGCTAGCGTGGCCGCTGCCGCCACCACGCCGATCACCCAGCTGTTCGCTGCGGTCGCCGTGGCGGTGGTGGTGTACGTGGCCCTGCAGCAATCGTCCAGCGGCACCACCACGGTGGGCAGTTTCGTTTCCTTCATCACCGCCATGCTCATGCTGTTGGCGCCGCTCAAGCACCTGGCCGACGTCAACGCCCCTTTGCAACGCGGTCTGGCCGCTGCCGAGAGCGTTTTCCAGTTGCTCGATGAAGAACTGGAGGAAGACTCCGGAACCGTGAATCCGGATCAGGTGGCAGGGCGCATCGATTTTCGCCACGTTTCCTTCCGCTACCCCAACGCCGAGCGGGATGCCCTGGCCGACGTGAGCCTCTCCGTGGCACCCGGCCAGACCATCGCCCTGGTCGGCCAGTCCGGGGGCGGCAAGTCCACCCTGGCGACCCTGGTGCCCCGCTTCTACGCGCCGACTTCCGGCCAGATCCTGCTCGACGGGCTCGACCTGCAGAGCTATTCCCTGGCCGGGCTGCGCCGCCACATCGGTTATGTCAGCCAGGAAGTGCTGCTGTTCAACGACACCATTGCGGCCAACATCGCCTACGGCGCCAAGCGCGACGCGTCCATGGACGAAATCCGCGCTGCGGCCCGGGCGGCCAACGCCCTGGAATTCATCGAGGCCCAGCCCCAGGGATTCGACACCCTGATCGGCGAGAACGGTGTGCGCCTCTCCGGCGGCCAGCGCCAGCGTCTGGCGATCGCCCGAGCCCTGCTCAAGAATGCCCCGATCCTGATCCTCGACGAGGCCACTTCGGCCCTCGACAACGAATCCGAACGCGCCGTCCAGGCCGCCCTGGATACCTTGATGGCCGGTCGCACCACCCTGGTCATCGCGCACCGTCTGTCCACCATCGAACACGCCGACCAGATCGTCGTGCTCAACCGGGGGCGGGTGGTGGAACAGGGGAACCATGCCGAGCTGCTGGCCAAGGAAGGGGCGTATGCCGCCTTGTACCGTAACCAGCTGGCCACCGGGGAGCCGCTGTGAGCGTTGCGGGGAACGCCGGGTTGGTTGCCCCGTCCGGAGCGCTGTCCATCGTGCATACCGAAAGCTCCACCGGCTGGGGGGGGCAGGAAAATCGCACCCTCAACGAGTGCCTGGGCATGCGCGCCCGGGGCCACCGGGTGACGGTGGTGGCCCAGCCCGGCGCCCGATTGCTCGAGCGTGCCGCCCAGGCCGGTTTTGCCACCGCCGCGGTGCGCATGCGCAAGAGCTTCGACCTACCGGCGGTGTTCCACCTGGCCAAGGTGCTGCGCGAGGTGCGCGCCGACGTGGTCAATACCCACAGCAGCCGCGATACCACCCTGGCCGGTCTGGCGGCGCGCCTGCCCCTGGCCTACCCGGGACGTCGGCCGCGGGTGGTGCGCACCCGCCACCTGATCCTGCCGATCACGTCCACCTTCACCTACGCCCGCCTGCCCGACCAGGTGGTGGCGGTCAGCCATGCCGTGCGCAATTACCTGTTGTCCAAGGGCATCGCCGGCGACCAGGTGACCACCGTGCCGACCGGCGTGGATTTCACCCGCTTCGATCCCGGCCAGACGACGGCCGCCGACCTGCGCGGCGAACTGGGCCTGCCTGCCGATGCGGTGCTGGTGGGGACCGTCGCCATCCTGCGCAAGAAAAAAGGCCACCATGTGCTGCTGGAGGCTGCCGCCCGCCTGCGCGACGACCCACGTGGGGCACAGGTGCGCTTCGTTTTTGCCGGCGATGGTCCCCAGACCGACAATCTCAAGGCCCGCATCGCCGAGTTGCACCTGCAGGACCGGATCTTTCTGCTCGGCCTGCGTCGCGACATTCCCGCAGTGATGGCTGGCCTCGACCTGTTCGTCCTGCCGACCCTGGAGGAAGCCCTCGGCACCTCCTATATCGAGGCCCAGGCCATGGGGCTGCCGGTGATCGGTACCCGGGTCGGTGGGGTGCCGGAAACCATGCGCGAGGGCGAGACCGGATTGCTGGTCCCGGCAGAAGATGCTCCTGCCCTGGCCGAGGCGATCGCCACCCTGGCGAGCGATGGTCAGCGTCGCCACACCATGGGCGAAGCCGGCAGCCGTTTCGTGCGCGAGACGTATTGCCTGGAACGGATGGTGGACGGCATGGAAGCCCTCTATCGTCGCCTCCTGGTGGCCTGACCATGCAACGCCCGATTCCCGTCCTGATGTACCACCACGTCAGCCCCAAACCCGGGCTGGTGACGGTCTCCCCCGAGAACTTCAGGGCACACATGGCCTGGCTGGCCGAGCACGGGTGGCGCTCCTTGACCGCGGCCGAGTTCGCCGCCTGCCTGGCCGGTGCGCCGGTGCCGAAGCGGGCGGTACTGATCACTTTCGACGACGGCTACCTGGACAACTGGGTCTATGCCCACCCGGTCCTGGCCGAGTTCGGCTTGCACGCGGTGTTGTTCCTCATCACTGGCTGGATCGGCGAGGGCGAGGTGCGGGCCCACGCCGGGCAGGGTCAGCCGGTCCCAGATGTGCCCGACCACAAAGGCGCCATGGCCGCAGGGCGCGCCTGGCAGGACGCGGCTGACCCTGTCCCGCTGGACGGTGCCTTTCTGCGCTGGTCCGAAGTCCATGCCATGCGCGATGCCGGTACTTTCGAGTTTCACTCCCATACCCACAGCCATACCCGCTGGGACAAGACGATTGCCGACCAGGACGCCCGGGATCGGGCCCTGAGCGACGACTTGGCCGCTTCCCGCGCCACCTTGGCGGCGAGACTGGGAAATGGCAGTGCTCACCTTTGCTGGCCCCAGGGCTATTACGACGCGGCCTACCAGCGGGTGGCCCAGGCGGCCGGCTTTCGCCACCTGTACACCACCGAGGCGGGCGTGGCCCGGGGGGACACCGATCCGGCGCGCATCCCGCGCATCGTCGTCAAGGACAAGCCGGCCGGCTGGTTTGCGTCGCGCTTGCGCCTCTACGGCAACCCGCTGACCGCCGCCCTGTACCTGGGTCTGAAAGGTCGGAAATGAGGTTGAAGCTGCGTGAGGGCCTGCTCTACTGGGGCTTGCGCCTCAAGCGGGCTCTCGATCGCCGCCCCCGCGACCCGGCCGAGCTAGGGTCGTCGCATATTCATCGCATCCTGGCGATCTCCAATACGGCCCTGGGAGATACCTTGCTTTCGACCCCGGGGCTGCGTGCCTTGCGCACGGCCTATCCCGATGCCCACCTGACCCTGGTTGCCCATCCCTCTTTGGCGGAGCTGTTCGCCGGGGTCGAAGGGGTCGATGCGGTTGTGCCCTATGTGGGCAAGTGGCGGGGGTTCTGGCGGGCCCTCCGGGCTCTCCGCCAACAGGCACGTCGTGTCTCGGGCGGAACGTCGGCGGATTACGATCTGGCGGCGATCTTCCATGGCAACGAGCCTCAGGTCACCCCGCTGGCTTACCTGTCCGGCGCCCGTTTCATCTTCAAACTACCCAATACCAACCGTTTTCGTTTCCTGCTCGCCAATCCTGAGCCGCTATTGGGCTGGGACGATCTGGGGCACGGCGTCGACCAGCGCCTGGCCGTGGCGGGACTGGCATGCGGCAAGCCGCCCTGCTTGCCTGCTCCGCCTCTGGGTACTCCGTTCCTCGAGGCGCTGCGCCGCATGTCGGTACCACGCCACGCCGCCGGCGCGGCGGCCGTGAGCCAGGCCCTCGCGCGCCTTGGCTGGCAGGAACGTCGTCTCATTGCCCTGCAACCGGGAGCCTCCACCAACAGCCGTCGCTGGCCCCGTAGTCGGTTCATTGCCGCCGCCCGGCAGTTGGCAGCGAATCATCCCGCATTGCGCTTCGTGGTCACCGGATCTCCAGCCGAAGCCGCCCTCTGCCGGGAAGTGGCCGACGGCATCAATGCCGGCCGTGCCCCGGCTGACGAAGCGCTGGCCTGGGCCTCTGCCGGGGAGCTGCTCCTGACGGCGCTGCCGGGCCTTTTTGCCCGTTGCCAAGGCGTGGTCAGCGGCGATACCGGGCCGATGCACCTTGCCGTCACCGTGGGCACCCCGGTCGTGGCCCTGTTTGCCGTCTCCGATCCGGCCCGTTCCGGGCCCGCCTACGATCTCGATCGCCACATCGTTATCCGCAAGTGGCGCACGTGCACCCCTTGCCTCTCGAAGCGCTGCCCTTACGCCGAACCGATTTGCATGAACAACATTAGTGTCGACGAGGTGGTTGACGCTGTCGATACCCTGTTGTGCCGTACCGCACCCGTGCCCGAAACCCATGGCTGATCCGAAACGAATCCTGCTGCTCGATACCGGCAACGAGTGGGGTGGTGGCACCAACAGCATGATCGAGCTGCTCAAACGCCTCGACCGGCAACGCTTCGCCGTCACCGCCTGTTTCTACCGCGATTATCCCAAGGGCGATGGTGGCCGCCATCTCTCCGACGAACTGGCGGCCATCGGTATTCCCCTGGTGGTCTTGCCCGAGGTGCATCGTCCAGCCTGGGCCAAGCTGGCCAAGGAGGTGCTGCGCGGCCTGTTCTTCTGGTCGCCGCAACGCAAGCGCCGCCTGGTGCTGGGCATCGACATCCTGTGGCGGGTCCGGCCGCGCATCGCCCAGATCGTCCGCCTGCTGCGGGAAGGTAATGGCCAGGGACCGTTCGACCTGCTTTACATGAACAACCAGCCCTCCTCGAATCTGGAGGGTTACCTCGCCGGGGAGCAGGCCGGGGTGCCGGTGGTACAGCACTGCCGCACCAATCCCTCCCTTTCCGCGGAAGAAAGCGCCATTGCCGGACGTATTGCCAGAAGCATTATCTGCGTATCCCGGGGGGTGGCGGATTCGCTCGTAGGACAGGGGATTCCCGAGCAGAGCATTCGCGTTGTTTATAACGCGATTGATGGGGGTCAATCGGTGCCGCCGCCTGTGGAGCTTGGCGGTATCCAGGCAGGGGATGTAGTGGTCGGCTGCGTGGGCTCCCTGCTGGCGCGCAAGTCGGTCGATCATCTGGTACGCGCGGTTGCGGCATTGGTGCGACAAGGGTTGCCGCTACACCTGCTACTGGTCGGAGACGGTCCGGAGCGAGGGGAACTTGAGAAACTGGTAGCAGAGCAGGGACTGACTGGCCGGGTTACCTTTGCCGGCTTCCAGAATAATCCGCTGGCCTGGATCGGGGCGATGGATATTCTGGCCCTATCCTCACCCAGCGAGGGGCTGCCGCGGGCAGTGCTGGAGGCGATGTTGACCGCGAAACCGGTATTGGGCAGCGATGTGACGGGGACCCGAGAACTGGTTCGAGATGGGGAAACGGGGTTGCTTTACCCCTACGGCGACATTGCTCGTCTGGTGCTGCAATTACAACGGCTGTGCGACGATGCCGCGCTGCGCGAGCGCTTAGGGAACGCCGGACGGGAACGGGTGCTCCGGGAGTTTTCCATCGATGCCTATATTCAGGGCGTCGAGGACGTGCTTGCGGCTTGCATGCGAGTTAGCTAAGGGAAAACAGTGGCTTATCTGTTCCTGACATGGCTGCTGAGCCCCTATTTTTGGCTGAGGCTCCTGCTGCAAAAAAAGCGTCCGCTTCGGCGTGTTCTGGTCATCAATACGGCCAAGATCGGTGATTTCGTGGCCACCCGGCAGGTGTTTGCCGTGCTGCGTTCCCGTTTGCCTGATGCGGAGATCCGCGCACTGGTTCATTCCGTCAATGTGCCCTTGGCGCGCCACATGTCCAGTATTGACAAGGTGATTCCTTTGCCGCCGGGGGGCTATTCCGGCTGGAAAGGCAAGAAATGGTTGTGGCGTCTCCTTGCCGATGTCGATGGCGTGCTGGTGCTTAGCCCGAACTTGAGCACTTTCCTGGCACCCTTCTGGGCGGGAGTAGCCTGCCGTGTTTCCGTGCTCCCCGACCGGCGTGCCGGTAGCGTGCGCTTGGCTTATCCCTTCTTATCCCACGGTCAGTCTCACCAGCCGGGGCGTCTGTTCCGGGATACCGCCATGCTTGCGTTGCGGGGTTTGTCCATTGCGAGTGAGGGAGTTGAGGGTGATGCCCCGTTGACGATCGACTCGCCCGGAGGTCGTGAGCGGGTCGCGGAAATTCTGCCGCACGATGTCTCGTCCCTGGTGGGGCTGGGTATCGGTGCCGGCAATCGCTTGAAGGCCCTGACTGAGGCCCAACTCCTGCAAGTGGTGCGAGGCCTGCTGGCCAGAACCAGCGCCACGGTAGTGTTGATCGGCAGTGCGCCAGATCAGGCGTGTGCGACGCGTCTGACCGAGGCATGTGGCGGTGTACGGATCATTAATGCGGTCGGCAAATTTTCCTTGGATGAGTTGCCTGAGTTGCTGAGGCTGCTGGATTGTTATCTCGGGGTGGACTCGGGAGTGACCTACTTGGCGGACGCCGTCGGTATCCCCGTCGTGGATTACATGGGCCCGGCAGATGCCGAGGATCAGCGTCCGCTTGGCAAGTTGGTGCGTGTTATCCGAAGCACTGAGCCATGTGCGCCGTGCTCGCACAGTTTCGATGCGCCATACAAATGCCATATGGGGACGCGGGCGTGTATTGTCAGCGCTCCCCTGGAGCAGATGGTCCAAGCGGCTGTAGATATATTGGCGGATAGCTGCTGCTAGTTGATTGATGTATTTGACGTTTATTTGAATGGATTGTGGTGGTCATGAACTTCCCCAGAATCAAAATCATTAATCTGCCGCGCTCAGAAGAACGACGTCGGCATATGGCCAGCGTCCTCGACAAGCAGGGAGTGACTGGAGAGTTCTTTCCCGCGGTGGATGGCCGGCTGATGACGGACGAGCAGATCGCCCAGGTGTATCGCGCTGACCTGGCACAAAAGACCAATTGGGGAGTGTTGAACCGCGGAGAGATCGGTTGCGCCTTGAGCCACCGGGCGCTCTGGCAGGAACTGGTGGTGAGTGGTGAGACGGGATGGATCATTCTGGAGGACGACGTCGAACTCTTGCCGGAATTCACCCAGGTTGTCAGTGCACTTGTCCCCAAGATCAAGAATGGTGACGTGGTGTTGTTCAGCGTCGGCCCCAGCGAACTCTATGCTTTCGGTCAGGAGGCATTGCCGGCGGGACGCCGACTGGCTTGGGTCAACCAGGCGCTTTACCTGGCCTGTGGGTACTACATCACGCCTCTGGCAGCACAGCGGCTGCTGGAAAAATCGATGCCGATCTGGTTTCCCATCGACTTTTGGTATTCAACCCCGGGGTTCAAGGGGGTGACGCCGATCAAGATCGTTAGTCCGCCCCTGCTGCGCCAATTGGATGACGCACAATGTCCGTCGGACATTGGCGGGCGTACCGACCAGCGGATTGCCGCGGCACAGGGTAAGCGACGTGGGGCCCTGCGACAGGTCTGGCGCCAATTCCGCCTAAAAATGAAGAATAAATACCTGGTGACCCCGGAGCATTATTCATCATGACAGGTGGTCTTGGTGTCCGCCTGAATGGATTGGCAGCGCGCGCGCTGCCGATGCTGTTGCTGGTCTGGCTGCTGTGCGTGTTTTTTCCTTCCCGGGCCCTGGGCAACCTAGCGCTCGGCCTATCCCTGCTGCTATTCATCCTTCTTTGCGTGCTGGATGGCGAATCGCGTCGGAAAGTCGGTGGAGACCCGGTGTTCTGGGCGGCCGGAGCCCTCTTCGTGGTGGCTTATGGGGTGAGTGTGGCTACCGGAACGCTGGTGAGCGGCTGGCCAACTTTCTATAGCTATGACGGTCCGGGAAAAGCGCTGCTGATTGGTGTGGCACTGCTCGTAATGAAGCGGGCACCAGTCAGTTTCCGCGGCGTGCTGGCTGGGGCATTGGGATTGCTGGTGGTTTTGAACCTTTTCCAGCTGTACTACTTCCTAAATAGCCCGATCGCCTTGCGTCCGGAAAGTTATCCAATGGATGTTTTCTATCGCTACCGAAATTTTGGAGCGATGCAGCTCGTTTTGGCGCCATTTCTCGCGGTTGCCTTGTTTCATACGGAAAAAAAATGGGTCCGGGCCGCGCTGGTCGCCTGGTTGGCACTCAATTGCGTTCTGTTGGCTAGCACCGGCTTTCGCGGGGCTTGGTTGGGCTTCCTGGTTGGGCTGGGTGTCGTTGCCGGCTGGAGGCGTTTGCTCAAGGCACTGCCGTACTTCTTGATGGCAGGGCTAGCCCTGTTCTTCGTGGCTGCTTCGGGTTCTGGCGATAATCTCTTCTTCAGCGCCTTGCGGCGTGGGGCCAGCGATAATAGCCGCATCGCGCAGGTGTGGCACCCGACCCTCCTGTTTTTGCGTGACGCCTTCTGGTTGGGCCACGGTTTCGACCCGTTAGCGTATACCCGGGTTTACCAGGAAAAATGGGTTGATCGAGGGCTTGGGAGCGTCGTTATGCCTGGAGCACACAATATGGTTCTGGGATTTTTCTTCCAGGCGGGCTTACTGGGCGCGCTAGCCTACGTAAGTCTTGTCGGGGCCGTGATTGTTAGGCTCTGGCGATCCTGGAAGCGTGCGTCGGTGGAAACGGCCCCTGTATTTTTGGCACTGCTAGGTAGCTGGTTGGGGGCCTATGGGGTCCTTGGACAGACGGATAGTGTGAACTGGCCGTGTTTTGCCGTGCTGTTTCCGATGACGACATTTGTCCTGGCCAAGGGGGGGGAATGACGAAGTCGGTGTTGTTTTTAGTACGGGACAAGCTGGGCGACAGCCTTCTCGCCGTTGCGGTGGCCCTGGCATACGCAAGGAATAATCCGGAAGTCCACGTGACGGTCATGGTCCGGGAGGATTACGCGCCACTGTTTGCGGCAGTCGATGAGGTCGAACTGGTGTTCTACAAATCGGCCTTGCAGGCTCAAGCCTGGGCGCTCTGGGCGCGATTGACCCGGCCGGCGTTTGACGCTTTTGCCGTGCTGCGCGGTTTTGGCCCTCGGGTGAAGCGGCTGGGGCGCTTGGTGCGTGCCCGGCGCAAGATCTACATGAACGGTCGCTTTGCCGAGGTCTTCCCCGAGTTCCCCCAGGTCGATTTTCACGACAGCGAAAATGCGCCAATCATCGATGCCAGCTGGCGGGTGGCCCAGGTACTGGATAGCAACCTGAAAAAGCCGGAACGGCTGTTGTTTCCGGGGTTGCAGGCGATGCGGCGTGAAGCGGGGCAGGATGAGTTCGTCGGCATCTGCCCGCTCACCGATGAGGCGCGCAAGGACCTTTCACGTCAGGCCGTCCTCGCCCTGGTGGATAGAATCAAGGCAGATCACCCGGGGATCCCGGTCAAGATTCTGGTGCGCAACTTCGGCGACAAGGGATTCGTCCAGGGCGAGATCGGTGGTGCCGAGGTGGTCGCATTCCAGGACATCCCCGGCTTGTTGGCATGCTTCAGTGCCATGCGGGCGTATTACGGCGCCGATACCGGGCTGTACCACGTCGCCGCCGCCATGGGCATTCCTTGCCATGTTCTGTTTGGGCCGACCCAACCGTACAAAATCCTTTTGCCCGGACAAAATGCATGGGGCTGGCGCGTGGCGGGGTTGGGCGAGCGGCATTGTGCTGAAAAGCAATGCAGGACTCCCCTGTGCATTGACCGGGCGGCGGCCAACCTGGCCGGTACCCGGGATGTGGCCGCCGCGGTAGGAGAGATGCCTGCCGCTTGCCCGCTCCTGGCATTACCGGCGGATGAGCAAGCCTGCAACAGCGTCTACCGCCACGGAGCATGCCATCATGCGGAATGAGTCGCTGAAAATCCTTGTCATCCGCCGCGACAATATTGGCGATCTGATCTGCACCACTCCGTTGTTCGCTGCCCTGCGCCAGCGTTATCCGGACGCCTACCTGGCAGCGCTGGTCAATAGCTACAATGCCCCGGCCATCGCCGGCAATCCGCACCTGGATGCTATTCATGCCTATACCAAAGGCAAGCACGCCGAGGGGGAGACAGTGTTGGGAGCCTACTGGCGACGTGCCAAACTGCTTCTTGCCTTGCGCCAGCAGCGTTTCGATTACGTGGTGCTGGCCTCTGCCGGTTATGCCAAGCGCGCCCTGGGGTTGGCACGCATCATCAAGCCGCGCCATGTCGTTGGTTTTGTCACCGATCCCGCTCAGTTACCCACACTGGATGTAGCAATCGAGCATGGTAGCGGCAAGAGCCTCCACGAAACGGAGGATATGTTCCGCCTGTTGGCGCCCCTGGGTGTTGCCGCACCCATTCCCCCGCTTCACGTGGTGCCGGATGAGGACGTGGCCCGCTCCTTGAGGACCGCATTGCCAGAGGCACTCCGCAGCGGGCAAGGCCCACTGGTGGCGCTGCACATCAGTGCGCGCAAGCCGCCGCAGCGTTGGCCGGTGGAGAATTTTGCTGCTCTGGCCAGACGTTTGCATGCCGAACACGGCGCCCGTTTTTTACTCTTCTGGTCGCCCGGTGATGAGAAAAATCCCTTCCATCCGGGAGACGATGGCAAGGCGGCACACCTGCAAGAATTGATGGCCGGTTTGCCGGTGGCGCCGGTTCGCACCGAACATCTCTCAGAGTTGATTGCCGGCCTATCCCTGGCCGATGCAGTGGTATGTTCCGATGGTGGCGCCATGCACGTGGCGGCCGGACTGGGCAAGCCGATTGTCTGCTTCTTCGGTAATTCCGATGCCAACCGCTGGCACCCCTGGGGCGTGCCCTACCAGGTACTACAGACCCCTAGCCACAACGTGGTGGACATCACCCCCGAAGTCGCGGCCGAGGCGTTTGCCAGCCTGCTGCGGACTGCAGGAGCCACACCCGTAACCGTAGCCGTCTAGGCGCGAGGGGGGCTCCTCGCCTCCTTAGTGCGCTTCTTCCCAGCTCGCCCCCGCCCCTACTTCCACCACCAGGGGCACGCGCAGGTCGGCGACCCTGGCCATCAGGCCGGGGAGTTCGGCGCGGATGCGCGGCAACTCGGCATCCGGCACTTCCAGTACCAATTCGTCGTGAACCTGCAGTAGCAGGCGGCTCTTTACACCTTCGGTGGCGAGCCAGCGGTGCACGGCCACCATGGCCAGCTTGATCAGGTCGGCGGCGGTGCCCTGCATCGGCGCGTTGATCGCCGCCCGCTCGGCGCCTTGGCGACGGCCGGCCTGGCTGGCGCGGATCTCGGGCAGCTGCAGGCGGCGGCCGAACACGGTTTCGACATAACCCTGCTCCCGGGCCCGGGCCCGGGTTTCCTCCATGTAGCGGGCCACGCCCGGATAGCGGGCGAAGTAGCGGTCGATGAAGGTCTGGGCGGCGCTGCGCTCGATGTCCAGGGAGCGGGCCAGGCCGTGGGCGCTCATGCCGTAGATCAGGCCGAAGTTGATGGTCTTGGCGTAGCGGCGCTGTTCGCTGGTCACTTCCAGGGGCGTGATGCCGAATATCTCGGCGGCGGTGGCGCGGTGCACGTCCTCCCCGGCGGCAAAGGCCGCCAGCAGGCCGGCGTCCTCCGACAGGTGGGCCATGATGCGCAGCTCGATCTGGGAGTAGTCGGCGGACACCAGCACATGGCCGGCCGGGGCGACGAAGGCCTCGCGGATGCGCCGCCCTTCCGGGGTGCGCACCGGGATGTTCTGCAGGTTGGGGTCCGACGACGACAGCCGCCCGGTCACCGCGGTGGCCTGGGAAAAATGGGTGTGGATGCGCCCGGTGACCGGGTTCACCATCTTCGGTAGCTTGTCGGTGTAGGTGCCCTTGAGCTTGGCCAGGCTGCGGTACTCGAGCAGCAGCTTGGGCAGGGGGTAGTCCAGGGCTAGTTCCGAGAGCACCTCCTCGTCGGTGGAGGGGGTGCCGCCCGGGGTCTTCTTCTTCACCGGCAGTTCGAGCTTGGTGAACAGGATCTCGGCCAGCTGCTTGGGCGAATTGAGGTTGAAGGGCTGGCCGGCCAGCACCTGGGCCTCCTGCTCCAGCTCCAGCAGGCGCTTGCCCAGGGCGTGGCTCTGGGCGTCGAGCCGGGCGCTGTTGATGAGGATGCCGGTGCGCTCCATGGCGAACAGCACCTCCCGGGAGGGCAACTCGATGTCGTGGTAGATGCGCGTCAGCCCCGCATCGGCAGCGATGGCCGGATAGAGCCGTTCATGCACCCGCAGGGTGAAGTCGGTGTCCTCGGCGGCATAGGCGGAGGCTTGGTCCACCGCCACCTGGTCGAAGCCGATCTGCTTGGCCCCCTTGCCGCACAGGTCGGTGTAGGAGAGGCCCACCAAGCCCAGGTGGCGCTTGGCCAGCTGCTCCAGGTCGTGGCCCTTGTCGGCCTCCACCACGTAGGACTCGAGCATGGTGTCGTGGGCCACCCCGGCCAGGGCGATGCCGTGGTTGGCGAAGACGTGCTGGTCGTACTTGGCGTTCTGCAGCACCTTGGCGTGGGCGGCCGATTCCAGCCAGGGCTTGAGCCGCGCCAAGGCGGACTCCCGGTCGAGTTGGACCGGCGCATCCGGGCCGCAGTGGGCCAGGGGCAGGTAGGCGGCCTCCCCGGCGGCCAGGGCGAAGGACATGCCGACGATGCGCGCTTCGAACGGGTCCAGGCTGGTGGTTTCGGTGTCCAGGGCCACCAGGCTGGCGGCCTCGATGCGGGCCAGCCAGCGCTCGAAGCCGGCTTGGTCGAGGATCGTTTCGTAGCCGTCCCGGTGGCGGCCGTCGGCTACCAGGGCGGCGGGGTCGCTGGCGGCCACGGCGCTGGCTCCCGCCCGGGCGTCGCTGCCGGCCTCGCCCGCCGCCTCGCCGGTGGCTTCCTTGAGCCAGGTCTTGAAGCCGTAGTGGGCATACATCCCGGCCAGGGCGGCCAGGTCCGGGGTGCGGGGAACGAGGCTGGTCACCGCGGGCAGATCGGCCACGTCGCACTTCACCGTTACCAGGCGGCGCCCCAGGGGCAGAAAATCCAGATGGTCGCGCAGGTTCTGCCCGACCACGCCGCCGATCTCGCCGGCGTGGGCGATGACGCCGTCCAGATTGCCGTACTGGGTCAGCCATTTCACCGCGGTCTTGGGGCCGACCTTGGCCACGCCGGGCACGTTGTCCACCGTGTCGCCGATCAGGGTCAGGTAATCGACGATCAATCCCGGCGGCACGCCGAACTTGGCTTCCACGCCGGCCACGTCCAGGGTCTCGTTGCTCATGGTGTTGACCAGGGTGACCCGGGGGCTGACCAGCTGGGCCAGGTCCTTGTCGCCGGTGGACACCACCACGTCGATGTCGGCCGCCTCGGCCTGGCGGGCCAGGGTGCCGATGACGTCGTCGGCCTCGACCCCGTCGATGGTCAGGATCGGCCAGCCGGCGGCGGCGATGGCCGCGTGGATGGCGGGAATCTGGGCAGCCAGGTCCTCCGGCATGGGGGGGCGATGCCCCTTGTAATCCGGGTACCAGTCGTCGCGAAAGGTCTTGCCCTTGGCATCGAAAACGCAGGCGCGATAGACCGTTGCATCGCCGGCCATCGCCTTGTGGTCGGCTTCCAGCCGACGTAGCATGGACAAGACCCCGTATAGCGCACCCGTCGGCTCTCCCGCTGCATTGCGCAGGTCAGGGAGGGCATGGAAGGCCCGGTAGAGATACGACGAGCCATCGACGAGCAGCAAAGAAGCCATAACGAGAACCTGAAAAAAATGAGCGAAAAAATCAAACTGCCCGACCTCGCCGAGCGCGAAGCCGCCCTGCAAACCCAGTCGTCGCGGGAATCCTGGCGAATCCTCGGCATTATGTCAGAGTTCGTCGAAGCCACTGACCGCCTGGCCCCGATCCGCCCTGCCGTGTCCATTTTCGGCAGCGCCCGGGTGCCGGAAGGCTCGCCCTATTACGAACTCGCCCGGACCATCGCCCGTAAACTCTCCGATGCCGGGTTCTCGGTCATTTCCGGTGGCGGTCCGGGCATCATGGAAGCGGCCAACCGGGGCGCCTTTGCCGGCAAGAGTCCGTCGGTGGGGCTCAACATCCAGCTGCCCCACGAGCAGAAGTCCAATGCCTATCAGGACATTTCCCAGACCTTCCGCCACTTCTTTGCGCGCAAGTACATGTTCGTGCGCTTCGCCAATGCCTACGTGGTGATGCCCGGAGGCTTCGGCACCCTGGACGAGGTGATGGAGGCCCTGACCCTGATCCAGACCGGCAAGGGGCGCAAGATTCCCCTGGTGCTGGTGGGCGCCGGCTTCTGGCAGGGCCTGGTGGACTGGTTTCGTGATCGGCTGGTGGGGGAGGGCATGATCTCCCCCGAGGACATGAACCTGATCCAGGTGATCGACGATCCGGACCAGGTGGTCTCGGCCATCTTCAAGCACTACGAAACCCGGGGCTTCGAGCCCCTGCCCGAAGAGCGGGAAATGCTGCTCAACCTGTAACCGGGGCCGGGCTGGTAAACTGCGCGGGAAAACGTGCTTGCGAGCTTGCACGCCGCAAGCCAGACAAGATTGTGAACGGCGAGGCCCTCGGGCCGCGCCGCCGCCGGGGCGAACCTCTGGCCGCGGCGCCCGTCTCACGGATAACCACCTAATCACTCGGGGGAGCTTCCCCCAGGATGCCCGCCATGAAGCGCACCCTTCTCGCCCTCCTGAGCCTTGCCCTCGCCGCGCCCGTTGTCGCCCAGACCGCCGGCCGCACGCCACTGCCCAATGTGCCGCCGCCGCCTCCGGAAATGGCCCCCTTCGATGCTGCCATCGAGCCTGAAGTGACCATCAAGAAGCGCGACGAGGATACGGTCGAGGAGTACCGCATCAAGGGTCGCCTGTACATGGTCAAGGTCACCCCCAAGGTCGGGCCCCCCTACTACCTGATCGATGACCGGGGTGACGGCAATTTCACCCGGCGCGATTCCCTCGATACCGGGGTGCGTCCGCCGATGTGGCTGATCGGCACCTTCTGATCCGGCGCAGCCGCCGCCTGCCTCCGGCCTGACCGGGCGACAGGGCGGGCGGGCTGCAACGGTTCCTGTTTCTTCCTGTCGTTCTCCGGAGTTCTGCTGCCTTCATGACGGCTCCCGATTTTCCCCTGCCCGCCCCGCCCTTCGAGGGGGATTCCCGCGTCGTGCCCGCCGGCCGTGCCATCGACTGGCTGCGCGAAGGCTGGGCCCTGTTCATCGCCCAGCCGGGGGTGTGGCTGGCCATGGGCGCCCTGTTTTTCGTCATCGTCATCGGCGTAATGATCTTCCCCGTGGTCGGCGAACTGGCCGCCCACTGGTTCGTACCAGTGCTCTCGGCCGGTCTCATGGCGGCGGCGCGGCGTATCGAACAGGGTGAAGAAGCCCACGTGGCCGACATGTTCTCGGCCTTCTCGCCCAAGCATGCGCCGGTATTGCGCGTCGGCGTGCTGTTCATGGTCGGCTGGCTGGCGATCATCGCCATCGGCATCCTGATCGGCTGGGCCGCCACCTTCGGAGGTTCGGTCCAGGCGGCCGCCGGCGGCGGCCTGCTCGGCACCGGCATCGCCGTGGCTGGCGTGCTGTTCGCCATCGTCGTCGTCCTGGTCAGCTCGGTGCCTCTGGTCATGGCCGTGTGGTACGCCCCGGCCTTGGCCTACTTCCACGACATGTCGGCCCGGGCGGCGATGCGCGCCAGCTTCGAGGCGGTGGCGCGCAACGGCGTGGCCTTCCTGGTCTACGGCCTGTTCATCCTGCTCATCCTGTTCTTCGGCGCCCTGTCCCTCGGCCTGGGGCTGGTGGTGGCCGCCCCGGTGATCGCCTGCTCGATCTACGTCTCGTACCGCGACGTCTTCCTCGGGACCTGACCATGCTGATTGCCCGCATCGTCCCCGCTTCCCGAGGTTGGCGCTGGGTCAGCGAAGGTTTTGGCCTGTTCCGCCGCAACCCCGGGGTGCTGGCCCTGATGGTGGTGGGCTACTGGTTCCTGCTCGGCGCCCTCAACCTGGTGCCGATCCTGGGTGGCGTGGCCGCCACCATGCTGGTGCCGGCCCTGTCGGTAGGCGTGCTGACCGCCTGCCGCGAGATCGACCAGGGCCGCTCACCCTTGCCCCACCTGCTGTTCGCCGGCTTGCGCCAGCGCCTCGGCCCCCTGGTCGCCCTGGGTGGGCTCAACTTCATCTGCTCGATGCTGGTGCTGTCCCTGGTGTCCCTGCTCGACGACGGCGCCCTGCTGCGCTGGATGGGCAGCGGCGTGCGTCCCGACGCCGACGAGCTGGAGGCCCTGGCCACCGCCGCCGAGGTCGGCCTGGCGCTCTACATCCCGGTGTTCCTGGCCTTCTGGTACGCCCCCCAGTTGGTCGCCTGGCACGACCATTCCTTGGGCAAAAGCCTGTTCTTCAGCTTTTTCGCCTGCCTGCGCAACTGGCGCGCTTTCCTCGTCTACGGCGTGACCCTGGTGCTGCTCGGCGGCGTCATTCCAGGCTTGGCGGTGGGGCTGTTGGCCGGTGGCGGCAATCTGGCGGTGCTGCTCTCGGTGCCGTTCCTGATGGCCATTGCGCCGATTTTCTTCGCCAGCTTCTACCTCAGCTACCGGGACGTGTTCAGCGAAGCGGCGGATGACGAAACGCCGGACGGCGTCGAACCATCGGCTGAAACCCCGCGCCAAGAGCCGAGTTCCGAGGCCGATGGCCCGAACGCGGCGCCCTGAGCCAATGTCCGGGCAGCCCGTGTCAAACTCCGCGTCCCTCGTGCCTTCCCGGCTGCTGGGTATTTTTGGCGGCACCTTCGACCCGGTGCACATCGGCCACCTGCGCCTGGCCGAAGAGGCCCGGGAGCAACTGGCCCTGCCCGAGGTACGTTGGATTCCCGCCGGCCAGCCACCGCACCGGGCCGGCCCGAGCGTGGCCCCGGCCCACCGCCTGGCCCTGGTGCGCGCCGCCGTGGCCGACAATCCGGCCTTCAGCGTCGATAGCGCCGAGGTCGATTCGGCCGCGCCGTCCTACACCGTCACCACCCTGGAGCGCTTGCGCATCCTGGAAGGCGACCGCCCCCTGGTGTTGCTGCTCGGCGCCGACGCCTTTCTCGGCTTTACCCGCTGGCACCGCTGGCGCGACATCGTCGCCTTGGCCCACCTGGCCGTGCTCACCCGTCCCGGCGTGCAGTTCGATCCGGCCCGGGTGGCGGCCGGCGAAGGGATGCACGCCGATGCCGAGCTGGCCGACCTGATCGCCGAGCGCCGTCTCGATCCGGCGGAGCGGGCCAGCCTGGAAGCGCGCCCGGCCGGCAGTCTGCTCTTCGTGCCCATGGCGCCCCTGGCGGTATCGGCCACCGATATCCGCGCCCGGCTGCGCGAGGGACGCAGCGTGCGTTATTTGCTGCCGCCGAGCGTGATCGACTATATTGCGGCGAATGGTCTCTATCGCCCCGAATGACGGGCGTTGGCGACAGATTCGCTGCGTTTTTCAACCTGTTTTACCCACTGACTGATTTGATGGACACCCCCAACCTGCAACACGCCGTCGCCCTGGTCGTCGACGCCCTCGAAGACATCAAGGGCAAGGACATCGAGGTGATCGACACCTCCAAGCTCACCTCCCTGTTCGACCGCATCGTCATCGCCACCGGCGACTCCAACCGCCAGGTCAACGCCCTGGCCCGCAACGTCGAGGAAAAGGCCAAGGAAGCCGGCCTCAACGTCATTTCCGTGGAGGGCCAGGGTAGCGGCGAATGGGTGCTGGTGGACCTGGGCGACATCGTCGTCCATGTCATGCAGCCCGCCGTGCGCCAGTACTACGCCCTCGAAGAGCTGTGGGCCTCCCGGGCCCCCGCCCGGCGCCCCGCCTCGCCCCTGGTGGAGCCTCCCGAGGCCGGCTGAGCGCGGCCCCCGGTAATCCCCTGCCATGAAGCTCCACATCCTCGCGGTCGGGCACAAGATGCCCGGCTGGGTCGAAAGCGGCTGCCAGGAATACCTCAAGCGCATGCCCCGGGAGTTGCCGGCGGCGGTGCTCGAAATCAAGCCCGAGCCCCGCGCCGGCGGCAAGACCCGGGAGCAGCTGATGGCCGCCGAGCGCAGCCGCATCGAGGCCGTGCTGCCCAAGGACGCCCGCCTGATCGCCCTGGACGAGCGCGGCGACGACCTGACCACGGCCCGCTTCGCCGAGCGCATCGAACGCTGGATGGAGGAAGGCCGCGACCTGGCCTTCGTCATCGGCGGCGCCGACGGCCTGGACCCGGCGATCAAGTCCCGGGCCGACGGTCTGCTGCGCCTGTCCAGCATGACCCTGCCCCACGCCATGGCCCGTTTGATCCTGGCCGAGCAGCTGTACCGGGCCGCCAGCCTGATCAAGGGCCATCCCTACCACCGGGAGTGATGCCCATCCGCCTGCCACCAGGCTACGCCGCCGGGATGTCTTGCCGTAGTCAGGGCACCCGGTGCGCGCGGCGCACGGCCTGCGGCATTCCGCCGGCTCATCCGGCTGACCGCACCCCATCCCTCACCGCTTGACGACGCTGCCATGACCCTTGCCCCGCAACGCCTTTACCTCGCCTCGCGCAGCCCGCGGCGGCGCGAACTGCTCACTCAGATCGGCGTCCATTTCGACACCCTGCTGTTCCGTGCCGGCGCCCGGGCCGATGGCGAGGTGGACGAGACTCCCCTGCCCGGTGAGGACCCGGTGACCTACGTGCAGCGGGTGGCCCGTGCCAAGGCCGAGCACGGCCGGCGCATCCTGGTCTGGCGCAAATTGCAGCCCCAGGTCGTGCTGTCGGCGGATACCACGGTCGAAGTCGATGGCCAGATCCTGGGCAAGCCGGTGGACGGGGACGATGCCGCCCGCACCCTGCGTCTATTGTCCGGCCGCGCCCACCGGGTGCTTACCGCCGTGGTGGTGGCCACCCCGGCCGGCCAGATCGAGGCCGCCCTGTCCGAGAGCCGGGTGCGCTTCCGCGAACTGAGCGATGCCGAGATCCGCCGCTACGTGGCCAGCGGCGAGCCGCTGGACAAGGCCGGCAGCTACGGCATCCAGGGTCGGGCGGCCTTGTTCGTGGCCCATATGGAAGGCAGCTACACCGGCATCATGGGCCTGCCCCTGTTCGAAACCGGCGCGCTGCTGCGCAAAATCGGCTTCGACGGCTTGTGAGCCGTGGCCGGTGCCTCGGGGCTCGGCCAATACATGCGTAAAACTGAAGTATTGGGGCGGGCAAAAAGCAAAGGTCCGCGCCAGTCGTAGGGTTTTACGATTCGCCTGGCCAATTACATAAGTAAAACTGAAGAATTCGGCCGGGCTATGCTCGGCCGCCGTTCGGTGCGGCGGGGCTGGACGTAGCTGCGGATGGATGTCCCGGCGGCAGACCGGGTGCCGGGATCACCGGCCTTGGGGCTCCCCGGCGTCCGCCAACGTTTCCGCCAGCACTGCCGCGGCCTGGGCTGCCCCGTCCGGGGCGGGCGGCGGTGGCGCGGGCTTGGCCCACAGTGCGGCCAGATCCGCCAGGACATTCCCGGTGAACAGCTGCTCCTCGGCGATTTCCCGGCAGCGGCCGTGGGCCGCCAGCCAGGGGATCAGTGCGTCCTGCTCGGCCCAGCCGGGGCGGCGGGCGTAGAGCATGGGCGTGCCGTTGCAGCCGGCCTCGGCGAAGGTGCCGTAGCCCGGCTTGCCGAGCACCGCGTCCACCGAGGCGAGCAGGTCGGTAAAGTCCCAGCCCAGGGGCTCGAAGGCGGCAATGTCCGGCCGTGCCGCCCGTTCGGCCGGGGTCATGGTCTCCCGCCAGCGCTGCGGCACCAGCCAGCGCCAGCCCGGGCACTGCGGCCATTCCGCCAGGCGCAGCGGGCCGGTGGGCAGGGCGATGCCGCCCAGGGCGGCGAGGACGATCCGCGCCGGTGCAGCGCTGGCGGCGGTGTCTGACCCACGATGCAGGCCGAGCAGCCCTGCCAGTTCGTCCCGGCGAGGCTGGCCGAGACGGGCCACCGGGCCGACGACGATGCGCCTGTCCAGGTCCGCCATGGGCATGGCCGGCGTCAGTTGCAGGAAGGCCCGAGCGCTGCGGTAGGCGGCCCGCATCTGGGCGTGGATGGGCGCGGCCCAGGCTGCCTCGGTGGGAGCGGCGAAGGTCGCGGCGAACAGGTCGGCCCAGTTCAGCGAACTCATGGCGTAGGCCGGAATGCCGGCCCGGGCGGCGGCGGCCAGGGGCAGGTAGGCGACGTTGCTCAGCACCAAGTCCGGGGCTGGGACTCCGCCGGGCAAGTGGCGTAGCCAGTCGGCGGCAGCCGCCACACGGGCGTCCCAGTCTGCGTGGAATTCCCGGTAGGCCGCGGCGCTGGCGGGGATGTCGATGCGGAACGGGTCGGCCATGACGAAGCCGAAATCCAGGGCCCGGGGGATGAGGGTGAAGCCTTCCGGCAGGCGCTGGCGCAGCGTGGCTTCGGGGGCGCTGCTGACCACCGTCAGGCGCAGGTCGGGGCAGCGTTGGCGTAGCGCCGCCAGTACCGGGCCGGTCTGGGCGATGTGGCCGAAACCGTGGCCGGTGATGGTGACGAGCAGGTGGGCCATGGCCGGTGCGCGCGCCGCCGCTTAAACGAAGCGGGCGAGAAAGGCGCCAGCCAACTCCTCCGGCAGGGGCAGCCAGACCCGGTGGCCGCTGCCCGGGGCCACCTCGATGGCCTCGCCGGCGGCATTCTCCAGCCGCTCCACGACGAATTCCCGGTTGCCGGCCGGGTGGATCGCTTCGATCCGGTCGCCGCGGCCGAAGCGGTTCTTCACCACCACCTCGACCAGGCCCCGGGCCGGGTCGTAGCCGGCCACGTCGCCGACGTAGAGGCTGCGGTCCGATTCGGAGTGGCCGCGCAGGTAGTTCTGATAGGCCTGGTCCGGGTGGCGTTCGTAGAAACCGCCGGTGTAGCCCCGGTTGGCCAGGCCTTCCAGCTCGGACAGCAGGCTGGCGTCGAAGGGGCGGCCGGCCACGGCGTCGTCGATGGCCTGACGGTAGGTCTGGCACACCCGGGCGACGTAGTAGGGCGACTTGGTGCGGCCCTCGATCTTGAGCGAGTCGACGCCGATCTCCACCAACCGGGCGACGTGCTCGATGGCGCGCAGGTCCTTGGAGTTGAGCACGTAGGTGCCGTGCTCGTCCTCTTCCATGGGCATCAGCTCGCCGGGACGCTGGCCTTCCTCGAGCAGCCAGACCTGGCCGGTGGGGGCGGCGGCAGGAGGGGGGGGCGGCAGGCGGGCCACGTCGCCGCTGGGCTGTTCCTCGCCGGGCAGCACCTTGTAGTCCCAGCGGCAGGAGTTGGTGCAGGTGCCCTGGTTGGCATCCCGGTGGTTGAAGTAGCCGGAGAGCAGGCAGCGGCCCGAGTAGGCGATGCACAGGGCGCCGTGCACGAACACCTCCAGTTCGGTGTCCGGGCATTCCTGGCGGATTTCCGCCATCTCGTCGAGGGACAGCTCCCGGGACAGGATCACCCGCTCGACGCCGACGTGCTTCCAGAACTTCACCGCCGCGTAGTTCACCGTGTTGGCCTGGACCGACAGGTGGATCGGCAGCTCGGGCCAGGCTTCGCGCACCATGGCGATCAGCCCCGGGTCGGCCATGATCAGGGCGTCGGGCTTGAGCGCCACCACTTCGGCCAGGTCGGCCAGGTAGGTCTTGACCTTGGCGTTGTGGGGGATGACGTTGCTCACCAGATAGAACAGCTTGTTGAGTCGGTGGGCGCTGGCGATGCCCTGGGCGAGATGCTCCAGGGTGCCGAATTCGTTGTTGCGGGTACGCAGGCTGTAGCGGGGCTGGCCGGCGTAAACCGCGTCGGCGCCGAAGGCGAAGGCGGTCTCGGCCATGGCCCGGGAGCCGGCGGGGGCGAGCAGTTCGGGGACGCGGCGAAGCGAGGGGGCGGTAGCGGCGGGGGCGGAGCGGGGCACTGGGTTAGAATCCAAGAAAGCAAAAACCGCAGCCGAACGGAGGGGCCTCGTGGAGGACGTCGTTCCTGCGGTCCGACCAATTTTACCGCTCCCGCCATGCCCGAAGATATCCTCATCAATTTCACCCCCCAGGAAACCCGCGTTGCCGTGATGCAGCAGGGGGTGGTGCAGGAACTGCACATCGAGCGCACCGCCAGCCGCGGCATCGTCGGCAACATTTACCTGGGCAAGGTGGTGCGCATCCTGCCGGGGATGCAGTCGGCCTTCATCGACGTGGGCCTGGAGCGCACCGCCTTCCTGCACGTGGCCGACATCCTGATGCCCCGGGAGCCGGGAGAGAATGGCAGCGGCCACGGGCACGCCGTGCCGAAGCCGATCGAGCGCATCCTGTCCGAGGGGCAGAGCCTGCTGGTGCAGGTGATCAAGGATCCGATCGGCACCAAGGGGGCGCGCCTGTCCACCCAGATCTCCATCGCCGGGCGGATGCTGGTGTATCTGCCCCAGGAAAAGCACATCGGCATTTCCCAGCGCATCGGCGACGAGCAGGAGCGCCTCGCCCTGAAGTCGCGCCTGACCAAGCTGGTGCCCGAGGACGAGCCCGGCGGCTTCATCGTCCGCACCATGGCCGAAGGGGCCACCGACGACGAATTGGCCCGGGACATCGAGTACCTGCGCCGCATCTGGCGCGACATCCGCGACGCCGCGCGCAGCTCCTCGCCGCCGGCCCTGCTCTACCAGGAGCTGTCCCTGGGGCAGCGGGTGCTGCGCGATTTCGTCAATCCGGAGACGGCGCGCATCGTCATCGACTCCCGGGAAAACTTCCAGAAGCTCACCCAGTTCGCCGAGGTGTACACCCCCATGGTGCTGGAACTGCTCGAGCACTACACCGGCGAGCGCCCCCTGTTCGACCTGCACGGGGTGGAGGAGGAGATCGAGAAGGCCCTGGCGCGGCGCGTCGAGTTGAAGTCCGGCGGCTACCTGATCATGGACCAGACCGAGGCCATGACCACCATCGATGTGAACACCGGCGGTTTCGTCGGCCACCGCAACTTCGACGACACCATCTTCAAGACCAATCTGGAGGCGGCCCACGTCATCGCCCGCCAGCTGCGCCTGCGCAACCTGGGCGGCATCATCATCATCGACTTCATCGACATGGAGACGTCGGAGCACCGCGACGCGGTGCTGGCCGAGTTCAACAAGGCCCTGGCCCGGGACCACACGCGCATGACGGTCAATGGTTTCACCGCCCTGGGCCTGGTGGAGATGACGCGCAAGCGCACCCGGGAGTCCCTGGCCCACGTGCTGTGCGAGCCCTGTCCCACCTGCGGCGGTCGGGGCGAGGTGAAGACGGCGCGCACCGTCACCTACGAGATCCTGCGCGAACTGTTGCGCGAGGCCCGCCAGTTCAACGCCCGGGAATACCGGGTGATCGCTGCTCCGGCGGTGATCGACCTGTACCTGGACGAGGAATCCCAGTCCCTGGCGATGCTCTCCGACTTCATTGGCAAACCCATCTCGCTCCAGGCTGAGCCCGGGTACTCCCAGGAGCAGTACGACATCGTGCTGCTGTGAGGGCTCCGGGGCCGTCCCAGGCGTTCAAGGGCCAGCAAATGCAAACGCCCCGGTGGTTGTCCACCGGGGCGTTTTTCGTAGTGCGGCGTGATGCTGCCCGGGTGCTCAGGCCGGTCGCGCGGCTGACCGGGCGTGGCCTTCGTCGGCGAGGCGGTCGAGCACTTCGACGGGGGGCTCCGCTACCCGAGCGAAGCGTTTGCGGAAGTCTTCCACTGCTTTGTCCGGTGCAGAAATTTACCTCCTAAACGGTTTCGCGCATCCAGGCCACAATCACATCGGTCAGGGCCTACATCCGGGGACACGAGGGTTGGCTTTATCTTGCCGTAGTGATGGATCTCTTCTTACGGCAATTTGTTGGCTGGTCGATGCAGTCGCGCAGGGAGACGGGCTTGGCGCTCAATGCCTTGCTGATGGCTATCTGGCGAAGGAATCCATCCGTGCCGGTGATCGTGCACTCCGACCAGGGCAGCCAGTACAGCAGCCACGACTGGCAGGCGTTCCTGCAAGCGCACAACCTGAGCGCCAGCATGAGCCGACGCGGCAACTGTCACGACAACGCTGTCGCCGAGAGCTTCTTCCAACTACTCAAGCGCGAACGAATCAAGCGAAAAATCTATCTCGACCGGGAGGAGGCGCGACGAGACGTGTTCAATTACATCGAGCTCTTCTACAACCCGAAACGCCGTCACGGCTATGCAAACGGACTTTCTCCGGTAGAGTTCGAAAAGCAGTATTTCAACCGGCAACAGAGCGTCTACTGAAGCCGGGGCGATTCAGTAGTTAATTTTGACGCAAGGGACGCACAGCTCGAATGCTGCTCTGGACGTTGAGTCGCTCCTGGTTGGCAACAATTTACAAATTGGCGTCGTTGGGCAGCCGGTTATCCCCGTGGCGTGAATTGTTCGCTGAAGCACTCGTGCACACGAGGCCGTTGAGGTTGCCGGATCGACTGTATAGCAGAGGGGGCGAGGCCCTCGACCACATCCGAGATCATTAATTCGTGGAAATTAATCTTTACGCTGACCTGGGCACGCGGGATATCGCCGGTGGTGCCGGTCGTGATGTGCGCGACGAACCAGAATTTGAAAGCCTCCAGGCCGAAATCGGCAAGCTGTCCAGCCCGACGGCCTCCGGCACCGTGGATTGGGCCCAGGTGGAAGCACTTGCCAAGGCCTTGTTGGCGGACAAGGGAAAAGACATGCTGGTGGCGGCCTATCTGGCTGGTGCGGCTCTGCAGCAGCGCGGACTGTCCGGACTGGCCGATGGCCTGGGTGTCTTGGCGGACATGGTGCCGCGTTACTGGGAGACGCTATTCCCACCGTTACAGCGTCTGCGAGGCCGGCGCAATTCCCTCCTATGGCTGATCGACCGTATCCAGGTCCATGCTGCGGAACATGACTGGTCCGGCGGGCCTCCCCAGGTGCCGGAGCTAGTTGCCCGTCTGGAAAGCAGCCTTAAGGTCCTTGACGGCTTCCTTGGTGAAAAGGATGAAGAGGGGCCCTCTCTGCGCCCTGTGCTGACGTTGCTGCGCGGAATCCCCTTGTTGCCTGTCCCTGATGAGGTTCCTCAGACGGTTGCGTCAACCGTCACACCGACTGTGGTGCCGGCCACAACCTCAGACGGGACTACTGCAACGCCTGCCCCCATCGCTCCTGTCCAGCCAGTGACGGCGGCATTCTCCGTAGCCCCCGGCGATGATGTTGAGCAAGCGCTGGAGCAAATGTGCCGTCGGAGCGGTGAGATTGCAGATGTGCTGTTACAAGCAAGCCTTGCGGATGCACGTGCTTATCGTCTCAAACGTCAGGCAGTTTGGGGCAGCTTGGACAATCCACCGCCTGCCCAGGGAGGGGCTACCCGTATCCCTTCACCCCCGGAGCAGGTGATCACCGTATGCGACCGGCTCCTCGCCAGTCAGTCAGATGAAGGTCTGGTGCAGTTTGCCGAGGGGCAGTTGACCGTTTCCCCCTTTTGGCTGGATCTCAATCGTATTTGCTGCCAGGCCCTGGAGCGCATGGGTGCGGCATACGCCGCCGCGACGGCTGAGGTCAGCGGCGAAACCGCGCGTTTGTTAGCGCGGTTTCCGGGACTCGAGGTTTTGACGTTTGCCGATGGTCGCCCGTTTGCGGATGCGGAGACCCGGGCTTGGCTCGGTTCCCTGGCGTCTGCGGGCGAGGGCGAGCGCATTGCCCCAGACCCTCTGGCGGGGGTCTTGGCGCAGGCGCGGCGGTGGGTGGCCGAGGGGGATCCTGCTGCGGCCGCAGCGGTGCTGCAAGAGATCTTGCAGACTTCGGTGACTCCCCTCCAGCGACTGCGGGTGCATATCCAGTTGTGCCAACTGCTGCTGACCTCACGTCTTGTCGCCAATCTACCGTCTTTTGCCCAGGTCATTGTGGACACCATCGACCGCCATCACTTGGACGAATGGGAGCCGGCACTGGCCTTGGACGGGCTTCAGGTCGCCTATCAGGTATTTGTCCAGGCACAACGGGAGCGGGCCGAAGCCCTGCTGGCACGCATTGTGAAGCTGGATATGGGGGCGGCAGTCAAACTGGCAGCCTCCTGAGCCGTAGGCCATAGGCGGAATCGGTGCCGTTCTGGCACCGATTCCGCCTTCCAATATTAGGCCCCAGCTTCGCGCAGTTTCTCCCCGACCTGCTCCTTAAAGAAGGTTTCCATGGTCTGGGGTTTGTGGGGTGTGCTGCGTTCATCCCAGCAGACGCCGATCCGTTCCGGCAGCGATACTTTCATCGGCGTTTCCGGCGCCCCCGCCAATTTTACTTCCACCAAGTACTGGCCCTTGGCGTTTTGGGTCTCTAGCGCCTTCTGCTTAAGTGCATTGGCTTCCCGCTCTTTGGTTTCCAATTGCTCTAACTGCTGCGCTAGCTTGAGCAGGTTTTCCTGACCCTCAAATTGATAGTAGAGGCCGATTTGGCGGATGCCCAGGGCTGCCAACTTGGCCGTGGCGCCAGGAAACTCGTCAGCGTTGAACTGCCGGTGCCCATCGCGGAAATCCTGGAGGAACCGCACTAGCCCCAGTGGCCCAGGGTATTTCTTGGCCAGCACCAGATCATCCACCTTGATTTGCAGGTTGATATCGCCGCAATTGCCGATGGACCACGCGAAGTTCTCGCTGCTGGGGAAGTTGAAGTTATTCAAGGTACGGCTGCCGCCGTTACATTGCAGGGTGAGTACGGTGGCGAATGGCTTGGCCCTGGCGTTCGGGGTTACGCTGGTGGGCTGACCTGTGATTCTCAGCTGCAGGGTTTGCGCCTTCAAGGCCTCCTTCTTTTGCTTGATGTCTGTCAGCATATGGTCGGCTTCGGCCGCATTTTGCTGCGCCTGTAACTGCTCCTTCTGCGCCTGTATTTCCTCCTGACGCTTGGTGATTTCCATTTTTTGCTGCGCTACCAGTTGCTCCACCCGTTTGCCGGCAGCGCCGTTGAGCATGGGCAGGAAGTCGCCGGTGAAAGGGACGGAAAAACCGAGGGTTTCGACGATATGGAAGCGATTGGCGTCCCGCGCCAAGAAGGGCTTGGCCGGGCCGTCGGCAAAGGCCCATACCGAGCCGGACTGGCCGTAAAGCTGATCGACCACATCTGTCATGGTGGTCGCGGTTTGCAATGGCCATTGCACCTTGGATTCCCATGCCTGCTGCAGGCTGCAGGAAGCCTGTAACTGCGTATAGGACAAGACAAAGCGGAAGGGCCCCTCGATCAACTGCCAGATCGACTCACTGTCGGCGCTGTTGTGATTGAGTTGTTGTTTGAGTTTTCGCAGGGAATCGGCGATAGCCTGAAGCTTGGACGATTTGACCCCGGCGTCTCGGGAAAAGCCATGGAACTCGGCCGCTAGCTGATACGCTTGGGCAGGCCCCGCAGCCGATTCCGCCGCAGCGGTATCGATGCCTTTGAGGAAATGGCGCAGGGTGTCGCTGGCATCCAGGCTAAGGCCAATGGACTGGCTACCTTCCTGCACTTGCCCGGCGACCACCTGCTTGAGGGCTTTCCCACCGTTGTTATTGATGGCGCCGACAAGCTGCATCGCCTGGCTGCCTGCCGCCGTTGCGCGAGCTTGTTCACGCAGGCGGGCAAATTCGCGTGCGAAGCGCAACCAATCGGGCAATGCCTGCTCCGGCACTGCTTTGAATTCCTCGTTCAAGCGGTCGATCAGGCGGTAGTAGGGGCTCTGGGGGCCGGTGATACTCCCTAGGGCGGCCCGCCATGCCACCTCCCCATGCAGTATCTTTTCTGCCGACGGGAAATCGACGACAAAGCGTTGCCAGGCCTGCAGGCGCTGTTCGTTGTACCAGGCTTCAAAGGCTGTGCGCTCACCGACGAAGCGGGCGCCATTGTCGGCGCTGGTTTCCAGTTCGGTCAAAAAGCCATCGATGGCCTGCTGACCTGCTGCCGTGAAGGCTGGTGCCACAGTGGTGAACGGCAGCTCTGCCGTGGCCTTGGAATTGCCCGTGTTCTTCCAGAACAGGCTAGGAGAGACCCCTCCGAGGGGGGCATTTCGGTCGACTAACGCGACTAGCCAAGTGAAGGGCGGGGTGATTCCATCGGCGATAGTGCTGAACATCTCCCGCTCCCGACCCAGCATGCGCTGTAGATAGGGGTCGCGGGCATCGCTCCATGCCAAGTGTGAAAGATAGAGGGCATTGAAGCGTTGATACAGCTCCGGTGTATAGCGCTGTACGTGGCCGGCTTGGGGCAGGATGGCCAACTGATCGCGCTTGGCACCGTTCATCCTGGCGCGAAGTAGGTTGATGTGGCGTACCAGGTTGATCGCCTGCTGCGCCCGTTGGGTGTCTGGAGCATCCAGGCGTATGTGATCAAGGTCTTGGCCGAGATCGTCGTCCTTCTCGTTTTGGATGAAGCGGCGGTATTTACCGACAAAGTTTTGCTTCAGCTTTTCTTCCAGATCGTCCATGTTGGTCATGACGACCATCCAGTGGGCTTTCCAGTGGGTGTTGTTGCGCTCGATCCGGATCAGGCTGTCACTGATGCTGTCCAGCGTCACCACATCGTCTTCCAGGCGGCCGGTGAAGGTGCTGTTGAAAGGGTAGCGGTTGCTGATGGCGTATAGGGTTTCCAGATTGCTGAAGAAGGAAACGGTCATCAGGGTGCCGACTGCTGCGGTGAACAGCAGCCAGCCAACCAACCCCAGATTCTGGGTGATCCGGTACCAGTGGTTCACTAGGGCGGCGGGACGGGAAATGTGACGATCCTGGGGGAGGATGCGGCCGAAGAAATCATGCAGGAAGAGCCCGGTACTTTGCTCTCCGTGGGCCGGAGTGGGTGGCAGCAAGTTCCCCAGGAGCGCAGAGGTGACGCCCCCTTGTTGTTGCGCGCTGCTAAAAAACAGCCCGCGCAGGAAGGGGGACTCCAGGTAGGGATCGTTACCCAGGCAGGTGCGGAGGAAGGCTTCCAGAGACGGGCGTAGGCGCTCTATCTCGTTGGGAAGCAGCAGCAACTCCGGTGGCGCATCGGCGTCTCGGGCCACCAGGGCAAGGCGCAGCTTGCGCAGGCGCTCGCCGATGCTGGCGAAGGCCGCATCGAGAAAAACGCTTTCTTTTTGCTCTCCTTCATGGTCCTCCGCCAGGTAGCCCATGGCCTGGCCGAGAAGATGCTCCGGCAATTGCCGGGACCAGCATTCCATGCCGTACAACTGGTCGCACTTTGTGATCAGAAGGTAGATGGGGAAGCGCTTGCCAAACAGGCGAATCAACTGCTCGATGCGTTCGCGTATCACGCGGCCTTCGTCATCCAGAAGGTCGCGTTCGGGGGCCAGAAGACGGTCGGCGCCGATCGCCAGTACCAGGCCGTTCAGTCCTTCCTTGGCGCGGTACTTGGCCAGCAGATCGAGGTTCAACTCCCACTCCCGTTTGTCTGCTTCCCGGTCTTCCGACCCCACGTAGCGGCCGGCGCAGTCCAGGACGATGGAACGGTCGAAAAACCACCAATCACAATTCAGGGTTTGTTCCACCTTGGTTTGCTGGCTGACTTTCTGGATCGGCGAGGCGAGGCGGGCTCGGGTCAGCGCCGATGTTTTGCCGGTGCCGCTACGGCCGATCACCATGTACCAAGGCAGGACATAAAGGGGGTTGCCCAGGCGTTTCAAGCTGGAATGGCGCAATGTGGCCACAGCGGCTTTCCACTTCTTGACCAGCAGGGCTTCGGGGGAGGCGATTTTGGCCATGCTGGCCCGGCTCGCCTCTGATGGCTGAGCCATTTTGCTGCGCGAGCGCATGACCACGAGGATGCGGCGCAGGGCTTTGATCAGGAAATAACTGCCGAGGAAGGCGAGAAAAATCGCCACCGCTGTCCACTGTGGCCAGTCTAGATATAGCGCCACGCCCCAACTGACGGCAGCCAGAAGGAGCATTGCCAGTAACCACAGCAAAAAGAGTCCGATTTTTTTCATTTGATTTGGGGCAGCAGCGTATCGACCATCTGCCAGATCGTGACGTGATAGAGGAGGTACAGCAGCGCCAGCCCTACCAGGGGGGCAATGAACGCCTGGAAGGACAGGGAGGTGAAACGCCAGCGCAGCCTGCTGGCGGGCTCGGGCCGAGGCGGCGGCAGGTTGAGACCATAGCCGTCTGGAAACAGATGCTCGTCTACCGCTGCCGGGAGCCCTTCGCCGTCCTGCAGCAGGAGTTTCATACTGGCACGCTGGATTTCTTCCCGTGCCTTGAGGTTACGTTCGTAGCCATAGCGACCCGCAAACCCAAGACTGAGGCACAGTGTGTAAACCTCGCGTACCGGCAGTTGCTGCGGCGTCAGTGCCTCCAGGCGGGTGAAGAAGTCGACGCCGGCGTTGGTGATGTTGAAGTAGCGCTTTTGCAGCAGATGCCTTGGCCATTCGGCGGCGCCACCCCAGGGGGCGGCCAGCAGCGCCTCGTCGGCCCAAGCCACCACGGCGAATAGAGCGCTGTCTATGTCGGCCTCGGTAAATCCAAGGTCATGCGCGGTGCGGCGGGCATCGGCGATGAGGCGGTCCACGTTGGCGGCCAGTTGAGGCGTGTCGTTGGCAGGTGCCTGCTGAAACTGGCGCAGATAGGCGATGAGCGGCATGAAGGCGTCCGCCAGGGAGGTAGCGAAAAGGCTCATGGCTTATCTCCCGAGGACCACAATTTCCGCCTTCAGATCATCTGGTGCGTCAAGCCAATACAGGGCGATGCTGCCATCCCGTTCGACCGCCTCCCACTGCCGGCTTTGCTGTTCGATGCGGAAGTAATAGGAAGATGCTCGTCGGGGCAGGCCCTGGGGCGCCAACGGCATGTGGATCAACTCCAGGCCAGGGAGCGCGTGGGCGATAAGTTGAGGCAACTCATCCTCGGCGGCCAGACGCGCCTCGCTTTGCAGTGCCTCCACCACCCGCAGAGGATCCGCCTCGGTGCGGACAACCAGATAGAAGCGGTTGCGCTGCCCGAAGAAATCTCGGGGCAGGGTGCTGCGGTAGCAGCCATCCTGGTAAGTCAGAATGGCGAGGAACTCCGGACCCACCGTGATTTCGTTGAGCAGATGACTGATCAGGCTACGCACACGGCCGAAGCATTTGCCCAGGTCCCCATGATCGTAGGGGGGCAGGCCGGGCGTGCCGTCTTCCGCCTCGCCCAGCATGTCGAAACGTTCGGAGAAGGAACTCAGCTCTCCCACCAGCTGGCGCAGGGTGCCATAGACTTGCCAGGGGTGGGCCTGGCGGGTTTCCGTCAGGTGGAACAAGTAGGGCGTGATGCGATTGAGGGAGCGCAGGGCCAGCAGGAACACCAGGTAGGAGGAATCGAATTCGGCCTTCTGCATTTCCCGGGGGCTTTTGTATTCCTGCAGCTGGCGGGCCCGGCCGGCCAACTCGTCGCGGATGTCCCGGATCATGGCGCTTAGGGGCTCAGCACCGGCGAGCGTGTAGCAGGGAGGAATGAAGCTAGGCGAGAGGACCATGGCCTCCCCATCCCTTACCAAGCGGGCGATAGGGATGAGGTCGTACTGCTCGACATGTTCGATTTCGTGCTCGAAGAAAATACGGACGACATGCAGCAGGGTTCGTACTTGGGCCGTGGGGCCTTCGGCGTACAGGTCAGCCGTCTCCTGGGGATTGGCGAGGGAAGCAAAGCGCGTGGAGGCGTCGCCAGCCTCCTGGAGACTGGCCGCCTCGGTGACGTTAATTTCCCGGGGTAGCAGCTTTTTCAGGCCCAGATAGACGGTATTGGGTTTGTTCCCTTCGATTCCGTTGGCATTCAAGGTGCGGGGTTTGATGACGGCATTGCCCGGGTAGTCGATGTAGGTGCCATCGGGAAAGACCAGTTGGGCGTTGCGAATCTCAACGGTACGGTTCGCCAGGGCCGAGGGGGGCAGATCCAGGCGGCCCACTCCCCAGAAATGAGGAAGACCCGATTCAAGGAGGGGGCTGAGCTGGAAACGTTGGTGTTGCTCAGCCTGCTGGAAATGCTGGGGTTGCAGGAACATGCCTTGATGCCAGTAGATGGCTTGAGAGTGATTCATGGCGATTTCCTAGTTGCCTATGGTTTTGGCCATATTGACCATGTGGATGTCCGCTTCCAGCGCTTCGGGGGAGAGGCTGATCTCATTGCCATCACGATCAGGAGATAGAGAAGTGGACGTGCTCCCCGCGACATCTCCCGGGACCGGTTGGAGGCGCTCGGCGCCGATGATCCCCTCAGCCCCCAACTGCAGGCGTAGTCTCAAGACAGAGGGAGCGGCTGTATAAGTCCTGCCAAGCCAGCCGGTGCTGTCTACCTGGAGAGGAATTGGAAAGAGGCGGGTAATTCTTGTGGGGGTGATGTGGTAGTAGCCCGCGCTGATACCGACGAATCGGGCATCCTGGGCGCGATCTAGGCTCAGCACCGTATGCTGGCCTGGCCCGATCACATGGCGGGAAAAGTCCACGAAGCCATTTCCTGCGTTGCCATTTTCCAGAGTCTTGGCGAGGGCCTCCGGATTGGCCATGAGTTTGTAGAACTGCGCGGGGTCTGCCATTTGATAAACCCCTAGCAACAATGTGTGTGCCTCATCGTCGTATTCATTGAGCCGGGTATCGGCGGCTAGTTCGAGCACGAGCGCATCCTTGGCGTACTGCCAACGCGCTTCGGCGATGGCGCTCTTCCGGGTGTTGCCGCCCAGGGCTGAATTGGCCGCAGTGCATCCGGTCAGGCTGGCCGCCACGAGGCAACCCAGAAGGGGGATCAGACAAGACAAGGGCGGCTTCTTCAGGGTTGGACGCGGGGGGCAACCCACCAAGCACCTTGGGGAAGGCGATGGACTAGCCAGCCTTGCTGGCGCAGCCGCATGCCTTGGGTATAAAAATGCGTTGCTCACAGCGATCGTCCGTATTTCGTGGAGACCCGCCGGTTTGGCGCCATTGATTTGCGCTCCCAGATGGCGGCGTTGGCCGGTTCGGGCGATGGGGCCCTGACGCAGGAGGAGGGGCGGTATTTCATGCCAACGCCACGATCGTGGTTTCGGCCGTGTCGTCGTCTGCATAGGGCAGGAACAGGATGGCCTCCGGGCACCCCGTGACGCGGACGTAATAGGACGTATCGGTGTCGAGCCGGTTACGCACTGCCCAGGCCGTAAAGTTCCGTTCGCCAGCGGTCAGTCGCAATCCCTGCTGGGCAAACTCCAGTACCGTTTTTTGGGGCAGCCCTCCCGTGGGGCCGACGGCATGGAAGTCGATAGCGGCGTCCGGGCCGGCGATCGCGAATATGGCACCCGACCATTCCCCTTCCCGGGGACCGATTTCGAACCACTGGCCCAGCCGTTCATCCCCGAGGATGTTGAGGCGGTAGTCGGGTGCCGGTGCCGGAGTGCCTCGATGCGCCTTGGCCACCACCTGGGCAGGCCACGCTCCATTGCTTCCATTCAGTTCGGAGGCGGCACGCAACAGGGACGGCCGTTCTTCCTCGGCAGGCACCTGCCCGGGCCAAAGCAGGACGATGGGGAAGGCATGGCCGCGGAGATGGCGCAGGGACGCCGCCAGCAGCGAAAGGCCATAACGGATGGCGGGCCGGGCCATCGCCTCGCCGTCGGCAAGAATCAGCCAGAGGTCGGAACGAGCCTCCTGGAGCGCTTCCAAGGCCGCCCGCCAGGCCAGCTTGTCATTGGCGTCGTTCCAGAAATGACCGGCAGCCCCCAGGCCATAGGCGTGCAGGGCGGCTTTGGCCGCTGCCACCCGGGGGACACTTTGGTCCCGTGAGCCGAGGGCGCTGATCCAGATGTTTTTCATCGTTTTCCTGTCCTTTTGCGAGCTCAGCCCATCACCATGACCACGGACTGACTGGGGGCCAGCACGGCGCCCACTGCGTTGCCATCGTTTTGCCGAGTGCTATCCCCGAGGCGGACGGCGGGATGCCCTTCCAGCTTCACCTTCAGGCTGCCGGTGATGAATTCGGCGGGGCCCATCACCTTGCCCGAGACCACGCCACCGGCCATGCCGGCCTCGTCGCCACTGCTCAGGGTGATCTTGGAACTTTGGTGCAGGGCTGGCATGCCACAGATGAGCACCTTCAAGGTGGCCGGGTTGCCCAGCATGGGCATGGCGATGTTGGGATAGGGCAGGGGAATAGGCGGTCCCGGCGGAGCCGGTGTCTTGCAGACGTCCGGCATGGCCAGGCACTGCCCGGCTTGTTTGGTAACGGCAAACATGGGATGCGCCTCCTAGCCCAGATCGATTTTGTCGCCGTCGATCTTCACCTGGCCCTGGGCCAGCACCGCGGCGTGGCGGGCGCGCAGATCGAAGCGTTCTTGCACCTGGAGGCGTACGCGGCCGGCCCGGGTTTCGTCCAGGTTCTCTATCCAGCGGCAGCAATCCCGGGCCTTTTGCACCAGGCGCCCGACGCTGCTCTGCACCTGCTGGGCCAGGAGCTGGAGTGTGCCCAGGCGGGCTTCCACCGTGCCGGCTTCGGCCTGTAGCCGTTCAAAGCGGATATCTCCCTGGCCGCCGCTCAGGGTGAGTCCGGGGGCGCTGACGGTGAGGTGCTGACGGGCCTCCAGAATGGTGTGCTCGGCCACCGTGCGCAGTTGTCCCCGGTTGCTTTCCAGGCGTACGCCGCCCGGCAGGGTCAGGGTGCCCTGGGTCGGCGCGGTGCGGCTGAGGATGGCCAGGATGTAGGGGGGGCGCTTGCTCCCGGGGGTCGAATCCTGGCTGATGAGCACCATGTCGCCGCACTGGGGTTCGAGGAGGCAGCTTTCGGCACGCAGGGCCCGGTCGGCGTCGCCAGCAGCGGAACGGAGGAAAAACCAAGTGTCGGCTCGTCCCGAGATGGTGGCGTAGGTGAGCCGGATGGCCGGATCGGCACCGGCTTGGGGCAGGGCGTGTAATGGAGTTGGCATGGGCGCTTCTGGGGTCAGGGAAGGGGTTGCCAGGCCTCGGCCCGGGCCAGGGACGGGTCGGTGGGGCGGGTGTGGGTCAGGCGAGCGCTGTCCCAGTGGGTATCCGCTTGCCGCAGGGCATGAAGGTTGCTGCCGCTGAAATCCGCAGCACGGCAGTTGGCCCGGGAAAGATCGGCATGGGCCAGGTCGCAGTGAAGGAGTTCCGCCTCGCTCAGGTCGGCGTCCTGCCATTGGCTCCGCAACAAGGCGGATTGGCGCCATTGCACGCGGGGAGCCCGGGCGCCACTGAAATCGGCGTCACTGGCATCGGCCATCTCGAAGCGCGCCTCGGTCAGGTCCGCCTGGGCCAGGCGGGCGCCGATCAAGGTGGTGTAGCGGCCCCGGACGCCCCGTAGGCAGGCCTCCTGCAACTGGGCGCCGAGGAAACTGGTGCGGTCCAGGAGAGCGTGGGAAAAGTCCGCCCCGATCAGCCGGGCCCGGTCGAACAGGGCCATGGTCAGATCGCAGCCAGGAAATCGCTGTCCTTCCAGTCCGGCTTCCCGTAGGTAGGCCTGGCGGAGACAGGTGGCGCTGAAAATGGCGCCCGCCAGGCCGCACGCCAGGGCCGTCCAGCGGGTCAGATTGGCCTGGGTGAAATCCGCGCCGTTAAGGTGGCAGGCGTCCATGTCGGCACGCTCCAGGTGGGCACGGCCAAAGTTCGCCTGCTCGCCAAGGCAGCGGCTGAAGGCGGCGGATGACCACTGGGAGTCCCGCAAGTCGGCCTGGCGCAAGTCCACTTCCAGCAGCCGGCAGCCCCGGGCCTGGACGCCGTCCAGTCGCGCCTGTTGCAGGCTGACCCCCTGGAGGTCGGCACCGTCCAGCACGGCGCCGCTCAGGCAGGCGCGGTCCAGACGGACATGATGGAGCCGGCAGCCGGCCAGATCGCGCCCGGACCAGTCCACGCCGGAGATGTCCACGTCTTGCAACCATCCGCTGTCCTGCAGGGTTTGCCAAGCGTGTTCCGCATTCATGGGGATGGACTCCTTCATACCTGGGGCGGCCGGAAAGCCAATACGGTTTGGTCGATGTTGGCACCTTCCAACTGGGCGATGGTGGGTTGGGTGCCCTCGAAATCCACCCCGTAGAGATTGGCCTGGCGCAGCCAGGTCCGCTCCAGGCAGCTTTGTCGCAGGGAGCCCTGAAACAGGTTGATGCCGCTCAGGTCGGCCTCCGCCAGATTGGCACCGCTCAGCCTCATCCCCTTGGCAGAGGCCCGGCGCAGGTCGGCCCGTTGGGCCTGGACGGCGCTGAAGTCGGTGTCGTCCAGGATGGCGCCCTGCCAGGTGCTGTCGGAAAGCTGGGCTCCTGACCAGTGGGCCCGGGGCAACTGGGCGTTGGTGAAGTCGGCTCCGCTGAAGTTGCTGGCATCATCGGCCCGGCTGTCGTGCAGGTTGGCCTGAGTGAATCGACTACGGGGGGCGGTGACCGCGTAGAACTCCGCTCCCTTGCAGTCAGCCGCAGTGAAATCCGCAGCCTCTAGCCTGCCGCTGTGGAACTGGGCCCCTTGCAGTCTGGCTTGCCGGAAGTCGGCGTCGCTGAGGTCGGCATCGGCAAAGCTGCATTCCTGGGCGGTGCAGCCGGCGGCGCGCACGCCGGTCATGCGGGCGCCATGGAACAGCGCGTTATTCAGGGTGGCGCTGCGCAAATCGGCACCGCTGAAATCGGCGCTGGTGAAATCGCCGCCCTGCAGCTGGGCATCCTGCAACTGGGCCTGGGCAAAGCGGCTTTCACCGGCGCTGACGTTGGCCAGGCTGGCGTGGGAAAGGTCGGCCGTGCTGAAATCCGCCTGTAGCAACAAGGCACCATCGAAGCACGCAGTCGTCAGACGACAGCCAGCAAAGGTGGCCCCGGCCAGCAGACAGCCCGAAAAATCGGCGCCGGTCAGGCTCAAGCCGGAAAGGTCCAGCCCGGAAAGATCCAGCCCGGAAAGGCTCTGTCCCTGGCCATGGCGTTCGAGCACCGCGTCGCGGCTGAGTTGGGGCTGGTAAGGCTCCCGGCGTGGAGTGGGCAGGTGGGCCGTCGTATCGGCGGGGGCTGCCTCATGCTCCGGGCTGGTCCATGGAACGGTGTAGTGAGCCAGGGGCCGGGGGGGAGCCTCCAGGGATTCCCAATCGGCCAGGAGCGCCAGGATGTCGGAGGCCTGCTCGTCGGCCGTGGGGAGATGGGCCCGATGCAGGATGATGCCGCACTCCTGTTCGGGAAGCAGCCACAGGGTTTCCGCCCGGGTGTCCAGGTCGGTCCAGGTGTCCGTCCCGTCGGCCAGGCGCCGCCGCAGGATGCAGCGGGCGCGCAGGACCGGCAGGCGGCATGAGAGCTGCGGTTGTTGGGGGTGCAGGTGCTGCATTTCCAGCGCCTCCCCGCCCTGGAAATAGCTTGCCAGCCGCTGGTCGTGTGGCGCAGTCATGAAATAGGCGGGGTCGGTGTCCTGGGGGAGATGGGGCCAGCGCTGTTGCAGCCAGGCCTGATCGCAGGCCCCCAGGTGGCGCAGGCGTTGCGGGGCGGCCACCGGCAAGCCCCAGAAGCCGGCCGGTTCCACGCGGTCGCCGCGATTGGCCAGACGCCCGAAGGGCGTTTCCACCTGGGGCAGGGGCCAGGGTCCGGCGGCGAGGGGGGCCTGTCCCTGGCCGACGGGGTTGGCCTGGCAGTCCGGGCCGCCGAAGGCGTTTTCCGGCGTGATGGGCAGGTGCGTGAAGGGGGCTGGGCCGGTGATCAGGCCGGCGGCATTGAAATGGCGCTCGCCGCTGATGACCAACTGCTTGGACAGGGGCCCGACCCGGACCCGAACGCCCAACTCGGTGACCGGCTGGCCGCCGGGGGCCCAGGCCGTCCCGTAGAGTTTGAATTCTGCGGCCGGTTTGGGGTAGCCCTCGTCCAGCACGGCGTTTTCCCCCAGGGCCGCGGCGACGGCGGCCCATAATTCCCCTTCCGGACGCAGTTCCTCCGGCTGGCTTGCACCGAAGGGAAAGCAGGCCAGCATGCCGATGGAGAGGGTGTAGCCCTGGGCCCAATGAAAGGTGCGATAGAGCACAGCCAGGGAATCGGGGCGCTGAATTTGCATGGGTCAGCCCAGCCGGATCAGGGAACCGTTTAGGGTCAGGCCCCCGGGGGATACCGTCAGACCGGACGCCGCCAGTTCCAGCCGGGCTTCGGTGGGGGTAAGGCTCAGGCTGGTTTTACCGTATTCGGCCAGGACCTGGTTGGGGGTGACATACACCCCCGCCTTGCCCATCTTCAGGGTGCCCCCCTGACCCTTTTCCACGGCCAGTTGGGCAGCGCCGGAGCAGAGTACCCAACCGTCCTGGGCCAGGGTGGCCTGGCCTCCCAGGGGGTGGTGGAACACAAGGCTGCCATTAGGGTTGGCGGTGGCCAGTTCGGCCTGGTTGCCGGAAAGCTGGAGGGAACTGGACTCGGGGCCTGCCTGCTTGGCGGCCAGCTGGATGGCGGTTGGGGAAAGGTCGATGGCCGAGGTCTGCGGCGGCACCTGGGTCTGGCTGTGGATGCGGACAGCTGTTGCCTGAATGGCGACAGCGCTGTCGCCTTCCGGTTGCAGCTGATCCACTGTCAGCTGGATGCCCTGACCATTGACCTGGATATTGCTGGCATAGGCCCGGGCTTGCCGTACCGTGTCGGCAATGCCCTGGGCCGCGGTTTCCAGGGCCTGGTGGGCCGCTTCTGCCGAGAGATTGGCGAGCAGGCCGTGAGCCTTGCTGACGCCGTTGCTGCCTGCCTGCCATAGGGGCGCCGGGCTTTGGGGGGGCTGGGGAGCGGGAATGATGGCGCTGGCGGCCTCGGTGGCGGCGGTCTGGTTGGCCGTGATGTTACGTTCCAGTTGGGTCCTGGCCTGGGCCTTGATCTGGTCCACCGCAGACTTTACCGAGGGCCGCTGACCTCCCGAGAGCGTCAGGCTATCTTCGGCCTGTACCCGGCCGGACCCGTGCAGGGCCAGGGACTCCCCTTCGTCAATGGTCAGGCGGCGGCCTTTGGTCCAGGCTAGATCGGTGCTGGCCCGGTAGCTGACAGTGCTACCCAGGCCCATGCCCAGGGCCGCGGCGGTGGACAGGGTGCTGCGCATGGCCAGGTTGACGGTGGTCCAGGGGCCCTTGAATACGGAGCGGCTCTCACCTCCCGTAATGCTGGTGGCGCTGCCCGCGGTGCTGCTCCAGAGGCCTGGCTTGGCTTCCTGGGTGGCCGTGGCGCCGAGGCCCAGTTGGGTGTTCTGGTAGGGCGAGCGCAGCCAGATGCAGGTCTTGTCGGTGGCGTCGTCGAGATAGAAGTGGTTGCCCCCGGCGGTGCCGAGCCGGTTCTGGCTCGGATTCTGGTTATTGACCGGGCCAGGATTCTCCGAGTTGGGGACCGCCGCCATGATGACCGGCTGATCCGGATCGCCATCGGCGAAGGCGAGGAGGACTTCTGCCTTCTTGCGCAGGGGGAAATGCAGGCCGTAGTCATGACCCGCGTAAGGGGAGGCCATGCGGATGCGGGCCGACCCCTTGTCGGCGGCCTTGTCGCTGCGGTCGAAGGGGAGCTGGACCTTGTACTGACCGAATTCATCCAGGTCGGCGTAGCCACCGCTGCCTTCCGCATCGATGCTGGCCGTCATGGTGCCGGCAATGCGCGGCTTGGGGGTCAGGCGGGCGGGGCGGAACTGGGTATCGGCCGGAATGGCGGTCAACGTGACCCGATAGGCTGTGCCGTGTTCGGTCTCCCCATAGGGGTGGTGCATGCCGTTGAGCAGGGCGCCGGCCTGGGTGCCACTGTGAGTCACCTCCGTGACCAGATAGCGGCCGTTGAAATCATCCCGGTAATGGTGGGCCAGGTCCATGTAATAGCCGCTGCGCAGCCCGGTGGCCGTGCCCTCGCCGGAGAAAGTGGTGCCGCCGCAGCGGATCTCCTCGGCCCGCAGGCGGGCATAACGTTGGCCTTCGGCTTCGTCGCGGAAATTTTCGCCGTAGAGCATGACTTCGCCGAAGCCCTGGGGGGCCACGGTGGCACTGAACTTGAGTGCGAGGCTGGCTTTGCGGTGGTTGTATTCCTGCAGTACGACCGTTTGCGGCAGAGGCTGCTGGCGGCAGATGAAGCTCTGTAGCGAATCGTCGCTGCTGCCGGTGTCCAGGGTATCCACCGGCCGGTACTGGACCTTCAGTGCCTGGGCGGGGTGCATCCGCTTGTCATCCACAATGACCAGCTTGTCGCTACTACCGGAATGGTCGAAGAAATAGGCCATGCCTTCCTTCTCCAGCCAGCGGGAAATGAAATCGAGGGGTGTTTCCTGGTATTGGCAGACGAAGCTGCGGGCCCGGTACGCTCCGGTCAGCCTCCATTCCACGTCGGCACTGCTCAGGTGATGTTCCCTGAGCAGGCCGGTGATGATTTGCGGGATGGTCTGCTCGTTGAGATACACCTCGGAAATGCGGGATAGGGACAGGCGCCACAGCCGGGGAACCAGCACAGCCTGATAGAAGGTATAGCCACCGGCCTGGTGCAGTTGCTCGAAGGCAGCCACCACGCCGTGATAGGAGGTGGCGTCGCCCCCGTCTGGCGGATAGATGCGCAAGGTGGCGGTGGCCTGCAGCATGGCATCGAAGTCGATGGCCCCATCGTCGGAAACCAGGGTCAGGGTGAAGCGGAAAGGGCGCGAGATGGCCTCGTAACCGTCCATGACGATGACGTCGAACTTGTCCTTCTCGCAAGCGCTGCAGCTAAAGTCAAAGCGCTTGTTCGTTGCCAGGTGCTTGGCTAGAGAGGTCATCGGCTGCTTCCTGCCTTAGACCGACTCGTAGCGCACCGCGAATTCCCCCTCCGGGCCGACTTCCAGCCAGACCTGGCCCGCTGCCTCGCCGCGGCTCATCTGCTCGAGGAGTGTTTCGGAAAGGCGCGGCATGATGTTGCCGCCGAGAATGAAGTCGATATTGCGGGCCCCGGTTTCCACCTCGGTGCAGCGGGCGGCGATCTGCTCCACCACGGCCTCGTCGTAGGCGAAGGCCATCTGGTTGTTGTGATGCAGGCGCTGGCCGATCTTGTCCAGCTTGCGGCGCACGATACCGGCCAGGGCCTCCTGCCCGAGGGTGTAATAGGGAATGACCGTCATGCGTGCCAGCAGGGCCGGCTTGAAATGTTGGGAGAGGATCGGCCGTACCGCCTCCAGCAGGGTGTCGGCATCGGGCCGCTCGCCGTCGCTGGTCATGGCGGTGATGACGTCGGTGGCCAGATTGGAGGTGAGGAAAATCACCGTGTTGGAGAAGTCGATCTCCTGGCCTTCACCGTCCGACAGGACGCCCTTGTCGAAGACCTGGTAGAAGAGGTTGAGCACGTCCAGATGGGCCTTCTCCACCTCGTCCAGCAGGACCACCGAATAGGGGCGCTGGCGCACCGCCTCGGTGAGCACGCCCCCCTCGCCATAGCCCACATAGCCGGGAGGGGAGCCGATGAGGCGGCTGACGTTGTGCTTCTCCTGGAACTCGCTCATGTTGATGACCACGGTGGATTTCTCGTCGCCAAAGAGGAGGTCGGCCACCGACAGGGCGGTTTCCGTCTTGCCGACGCCGGAGGGACCTGCCAGGAGGAAGACGCCCATGGGTTGCTGCGGGTCCTTGAGGCCTGAGCAGGCGCTCTTGAGAGTTTGAGAGACCTGGCGCATAGCGTGATCCTGGCCGTGGATGCGGGCGCAGAGGGTTTCTTCCATGCGCATGACGCTTTCCGCCTGATCCCGCAGCATCTTGCCGACGGGGATGCCGGTCCAGTCGGAAATGATCTGGGCCACCACGTCCGGGTCCACATCCACCCGTACCAGGGGCTGGTCGCCCTGGGCCTGGCGGAAGGCGCTGGCGGCCGCTTCGATGCGGGCGGCCAGGTCCTCCAGTTCTTCCGTGGCAGCGCCGGCGGCCTTGGCTTCATGGCGTGCCGTGCGTGCCGCCAGCAGTTCCTGGGCGGCCGCCTGCTGGACGGCCCAGCTCTGGCGCAGTTGTTCTGCTGCCGCGGGCAGGGTTGCCAGCCGGGCATCGATGGCGGCCAGGCGTTCCCCATCCACCGGCTGCTGGTTGTCCTGGTCCCGCAGCAGGCTGCGCTTTTCCCGTTCCAGGGCGGCAATCTGGCGCTCCAGATCTTCCAGGGGCGCCGGTTTGGCGCTTTGCAGCACCTTGATGCGGGCGCAGGCGGTGTCCAGCAGGTCCACCGCCTTGTCGGGCAACTGGCGACCGGTAATGTAGCGGCTGGAAAGTTCGGCCGCAGCGACGATGGCGTCATCCCGCACCACCACCCCATGCACGTCCTCGTACTTTTCTTTCAGGCCGCGGAGGATCAGGGTTGCTGTCGGCAGGTCCGGCTCGTCCAGCTTGACCAGCTGGAAGCGGCGGGCCAGGGCGGCATCCTTTTCGAAGTATTTTTTGTACTCGGCCCAGGTGGTGGCGGCGATGGTGCGCAGCTCCCCCCGCGCCAGCGCCGGCTTCAGCAGGTTGGCCGCATCCGCCGTACCAGCCTGGCCGCCAGCACCGATGAGGGTATGGGCCTCGTCGATGAAGAGGATGATGGGCTTGGCCGAGGCCTTGATTTCGCTGATGACGTTCTTGAGGCGATTCTCGAATTCGCCTTTGACGCTGGCGCCGGCTTGCAACAGCCCCATGTCCAGGCCGAGAAGGGTGACGTCCTGCAGGGATTGGGGCACGTCGCCATTGACGATTCGCAGGGCCAGCCCTTCCACCACCGCTGTTTTGCCAACGCCGGGATCGCCCACGCAGAGGGGGTTGTTCTTGCGGCGGCGAGCCAGGATATCGACCATCATGCGAATTTCCGGATCACGGCCGAAAACCGGGTCGATTTTCCCGGTGCGGGCCTTTTCCGTGAAGTTTTCGCAGAAGCGGGCAATGGCGCTGCCGTCACCGGTCGGGGCGGCGTCCCCCCGGGAGGAGCCGGTATCGCCGCTGCCGGCCGCGTTTTCCAGGGAGCCTGAACAGGTCTGGGCGAACGTCCGCATCAGGGCATCCCGGCTGAGGGCGCGGAGGGGCTCGGCGTAGTCGCCTGTGGCGTAATAGCTGGCCCGGGCGAGGAAGGCCAAGAGAATGGCGCCGGAGCGGATGTGGGGTTGCCCCAGGTTAACCGAGGCAATCAGCCAGGCATCCTGTAACAGCTCAAGTAAGAGAGGTGAAAAGGCCGGTTGCCCGGTATTCCCAGACCTCATGTTGTCAATGGCCCGGTCGATGTTCCGTTTCACCCGGGCCGCCTCCACGTCCTGCTGGCGCAGCAGCAAGGCAATATCGGCTTGAGGATCGACCAGCAGTTTGGCCAGCAGGTGTTCCACCGTGATTTCGTAATGAGTTCGGCTGACGCACAGCCCGATACCATCTTCCAGGGCCTGTTTGGTCCAGGCGTTGAGCCGCCCCACCAGGGGTTTGAGTTCAACCAGCAGCATCTTGAAGATTCCTCGTTCTACAGCGTGAATACGGTGCGGGTGGGCTGGCCTGCCGTTTCCGGGGCCAGCCAGGTGTCTAGGCCGAGACGTGACCATGGCCCATCTGTGGTGCCACAGGTTCTGGCGGTTTTGGCTTCGCCGTGGCGCAGTTCCAGGACGACCACCACCGTGAGCGGATCGGTCAGGTAGTAGGTGACCAGAAAACGTAAGCGCTGATGTTCGCTGCCACCGGGCAGCAGGCGGTGGAACAGGGGCGCCGGCAGTTCCTGGAGGTGGATGGCAATGTGGCTGCTGACATCCTCGATTTCACTCCCCAGGAAGGCGTTTTCACCCAGGCGTTGGCCTCGGTTTCCCAGGCAGAGGCGTTGTTCCACGGGAATCGGCACCATGGTCGGGACGGCGCAATCGATGACCACCCGGGCCGGCGAGAAACAGTCCGCCAGCAGGGTTTGCAGGCCCAGAACCGAGCGAGGCCGCTGGCTGAATAGCCCGGCATAGCGCAGCAACTCGCTGGCGTAGGGCAGGCGAGCCCGTTGGTTCGGATCGTCCAGTCCGACGAAGGCGTAGAGCAGATTTTCCAGCTGCCGATCGTCTTCCTCGATAAGGCGCCGCGGTAGCCGGTATTTAGACCAGGCATCGAACAACAGCGGGTATAGCGCGTCATGGAGGATGTCGAGGAAATCCCGGGTGGCATGCCGTCCTTCCCGTTGTTCGTCCAGCAGATCTTCGGTGTAGAAGGTCGGCAGGGGAGAGGCGACCCCGTAGAGCCCAAAGAAGTTGGCGCTGACCTGGTAGCCGCCCTGGGGCCGGGGCTCGATGCGCTCGATGTCTGTCTCGGGGAACCCCAGGGTGAGCTGGGGCCGGGTGCGCAGGCTGTCCAGGGGCGTGCCATCGGCCCGGCTGAACAGCCGGAGCAGGCGGATCGCTTGGAAATAGGCATAGCGCTCACCATTGGCGAGCAGCTGTGCCTTCACAACAGCGTCTGTTGTCCCAGTCGTGGCGGCCATGTGAAAACGGCTCCCGAGAAGGCATCGACGAGTTCGACGCGAGTGTAGGCATTGATGCCGGCGTAGTTGCTGAGGAAGTGGTCCAGCATGCAGCCGAACAGGTAGAGGTCACCGATGCCACCAAAATGGTCGGGGCGGCATTTGACTTGGACTCGCTGCCCACGCAGGACGCTGCCGCGGCCCACCAGCCGCGTTTCCGGCGTGGCGGTTACCGCCTCGATGCCGTCGATGCGCCGGCGATTGGCTGCCGTTGCCCCCTGTTCGCTGCGCTCGCCGAAAATGTGGAGTGCCAGTAGGGACTTGAGATTTTCAGCATTGGCGATGGATAGCAGGTTAAGGGAGACCATGCCGATAACGCGCCACAGCAGGGCCTCTCCGGTTGGTGGAGAGATGCTTGGTGTGATGGGACGTATGTTTTGAAAATTCATCCGCTCGGGGGATGAGCCGGTAGGGCGGCAAAGGTCCCCTAGCTGGAGGCTTTCCGGCAGATGGCGATTGGTACAGGTGATGCGCAGCGAAAGGGTTTCCGGAACAGGCTCGGTCCCGGGGGCGTAATTCACGCTCAAAAAGGTGTCGCTGCCGCGTCCGACAGCCGCCGGACGGATGACGGTGTGGTAGCTCGGGGCGCCGTGACGGTCGTTGCCCCGGAGCGCACCGAAGGGGCGGTACACCCGTTCCTTCGCTACCCCTTGCTGGTAACCCGTGACCTCGTCTACGCCATAGACTTGGTAATGCTGAGAATTGTCCCCTTCGGGGCGTACGCGGTACTCCGTGACGCGATGATCGTGTGTGATCGGGGCGGCTTCGTGGGGGAACAGGTTGATGGCGGGCACCACATTGAGCAGGAAACTGTCGGCGTGTATTTCCGGCATCCAGTCCGGCACGCGGTCCAGGCCCAGGGTGAGGGTAAAGCGCGATCCTTTCCCGCTGGTCGTCCAACGGGCCAAGCCCTTGAGTTCGACGAACAAGAATTTCTCCGGCAATACGAAGAATTCCTGGACCGTACGAAAACCGGGAAAGGCATGACTGGGACTAGGCAGCATCGGGTTGTCGAAGCCCGCCGGGCGAAGTGCCCGGGGATCCAATTCCCAGGTGCTGTCATCATTGCCGATGCGAACGAACGTGACGTGCTTGGCAAGCAAGAGCAGCAGTTTGGCTCCTTCGGCGTAGCCGCCGCCGAGAAACAGCCGTAGCACGTCGCCTCCCCAGCGATCTACCTCGCCGCCCATACAGTCGAAGTCGAGCACGAGTCTGGGACTGGTGCCCGCGCCACCGTCTAAGCGTGTTTGCTGAAGAACTAGCGGAGGAACCTCCAGATCGTGACAGGTTCTGAAGCGGCAAGACGTACCGTCCACCGCCACAGAGGCGATTTCGGTCCCGGCGGGGATGGTGGCGGTTTCGCTCAACATCCCTTTGGCTGTGAAGCTGACCAGCGTAGAGGCCGGTATGGGCCGCAGATAGTAGGGAAAGAGCAGGTTGGCCAGTTCTTGGACGAATTCGGGGAACTCATCGTCCAGTTTCTGGCGGGTAAGGCCGGTGAGGAAGGCAACGCCTTCGAGCAGGCGCTCGACGTCAGGGTCCGCCGATGCTGCCGCCAGCATTGGGGCTAACGCTGGATTGGCCTGAGCGAATTCAACCGCCAGGCTTTTCAGCTTGTGCAGCTCATCCTCGTAATAGCGGTTAATCATGGGTGCGCCCTGTGACAATCTGGGGCAAGCATCGCGGGCGTCATGCAATGTGCACTTTGCCGTTGGCCTCGACCGTAGTGGTCAACTGCAGAGGGATCTCGCGCTGGTCGACCTGCACGAAGCCTGACAAGGAAAAACGGAGGGACAGTACGTCGTCGCCCCCCTGACGCAATGCGACCTTGGGTGCTTTCAGACGCGGTTCATACTTGAGCACCATGCGGCGGATTTCTTCTTCGATGTCGCGAGTTGAACCTGCGGAGAGACTGGCCGCGAGATTGGAAAAGTCCGGTACCCCGTACATGTCATCGATCTGCACGCTGCCCCGATGAGTATTGAGGAGGCGGCGTAGATGGCCCGTGAGTGACTGAACGAGGATATCCGTCTGGGTCTGGTGCGTTCGCTCGCCGCCTCCTTCCCATCTGGATATCCGTTCCAGCAGACGCAGTTCCCGCATCGCGGTTCAGCTTCAGGGCAGAGATCAGGACTTGGGTGCCAACCAGCTGTCTTCCGCTTCGATGCCGTCCGGTTCCCAGGTCCAGGTGATCTTTTCGTAGGTAAAGGACACATCTTCCATGTGCCCCATCTGGCGGGTGTCCAAACCGAGGCAGTTGGGGACCCAGGCCCGTATGCTGGTGATGATGGCGTTCTCAAGCTGTACTTTGTAGTACTTCTCTTCCGTGCCTTTCGGGGAAATGCGGTAGTACTCCAGTACCACCTTACTCATTTGTTCCCCCGACGTCAGTGCTTGGAATAGTTTGGGTGAGGACTTGTCGATTTCTTTGGTGAGGGTCAGGGGGCCATGAATCCGTTTGCCGGTTGGCAGCCCGGTCTGGGGGCTCTTGGGGATTTCGATGGTGTGATCGGCCGCCTGTACGAGGATTTTTCCTTCGTGACCTCTGACCAGGACGGAGCCGTCAATGGGCCCCTGGTTTTGGCCTTCGAGGGAGAGGTAACACGGCATCGGCATGGTTGTTTCCTTTCGTTCTGGATTGGAATAAGAGTGGTCTGCCAATCATTTCGGACAGATTGGCGGCCCCGTCATGAAGGGGCCGTAAGTGGTGTATGGCGCCCGCCGCCGTGATCGGCGGCGGTGGCTTGGATGGATTAGTTCTTCTCCAGCTTGCCGACCAGGGAGAGGGTGAAAGAGGCGCCCATGTACTTGAAATGGGGGCGAACCTTCAGGTCGACCTTGTACCAACCAGGTTCTCCGTCGACGTCGTTGACGGAGATTTCCGCCTGACGCAGGGGGCGGCGGCTGCGCACCCCTTCTGCCGGGTTGTCCATATCGGCTACGTACTGGCGAATCCAGGCGTTAAGCTCGGTTTCGAGATCGCCACGTTCCTTCCAAGTGCCAATGTTTTCCCGCTGGATCACCTTGATGTAGTGGGCCAGTCGGCTGACGACAAACATGTAGGGAAGCTGGGTGCTGAGCTTGTAGTTGAGCTCTGCTTCCTTGGCTTCCTTGGTGTTGCCAAAAAATTTTGGCTTTTGCACCGAATTGGCAGAGAAGAAGGCCGCGTTGTCGCTGTTCTTGCGCATGGTGAGGGCGATGAAGCCTTGCTCGGCCAGTTCGAACTCGCGCCGTTCGGAAATCAAGACCTCGGTGGGGATTTTGTTTTGCAATTCCCCCATGGATTCATAGCTGTAGACCGGCAGGTCTCCCACCGTCCCGCCCCCCTGGGGACCGATGACGTTGGCGCACCAGCGGTAGTCGGCAAAGCTGTCGGTCAGGCGCGAGGCAAAGGCGAAGGCTGCATTGCCCCACAGGAAGTCCTGGTTGCCCCCCGAAACGTCCTCCTTGTAATTGAAGGTCTTGGCCGGCACCGTGTCGGCCCCGTAGGGAACGCGCAGTAGGAAATGGGGCAGGGTCAGGCCGACGTAGCGGGCATCTTCGGTTTCGCGGAAGGCATTCCACTTGGTGAATTGGGGCCCCTCGAATACCGATTCGAGATCCTTCAGATTCGGTAGCTGGTCATACGTGTCAACGCCAAAGAATTCCGGGCCGGTTGCGGCGATGAAAGGGGCATGGCTCATGGAGGCGACACTGGCTGCATGCTGCAACAGCTTGATGTCCTGTCCGCCAGGGCCGAATTCGTAATTGGCTACGATGGCGCCAAAGGGTTGCCCACCAAACTGCCCGTATTCGGCGGTGTAAAGATTCTTGTACAGCCCGGATTTGGTGATGTCGGCAGCATCTTCGAAATCATCGAGCAGTTTGTCTTTGCTGCAGGAGAGCATCTGTATCTTGATGTTCTCCCGGAAATTAGTGCGGTCCACCAAAAACTTGAGAGAGCGCCAAGCTGACTCCAGCTTTTGGAAGTCCTGGTGATGCAGGATGGCGTCCACCTGGGCACAGAGCTTCTTGTCCAACTCGGCGATCATGTCGTCGACCGTGGCCTGGGTCACCCGTTCTACGGCCCGTTGAGGTTCCAACAACTGGGAAATGAATGCCTGAATGCCTTGTTTGGTGATCGAATAGGCGTCGTCGCCGGGCTTGATGCGCGCGGTTTCCACCAGTTGGTCCAAGAGTGAGCCGCTCTCTCCGACGACGGCCACTTCAGCTGCTTGCTGCTTTTGTTCTTCGCTCATTGCTTGGCCCTCGCCTGGTTACTGGTCTTGGATGCCGAGTTCAGCCAGCAGGCGGGCACGCACCCCCGCGTCCTGAACCAATTCCTGCACCTGCTTGCGAAAATCTGGGATGTTGCCGAGGGGGCCCTTCAATGCCTTGAGGGCCTCGCGCAGGGCGATCAATTGCTTGAGTTCCGGAACCTTGTCGACGATGGCATCAGGAGAAAAATCGTTGATGTTGTCGATGGTCATGCTGATGACGAGCATTTCGTTGGCGTCAGCGTTTTCATCCAGCTTGTTGGGAACCGTCAGATTGAGAGACAGCTTCTGCGCCTTGAGGACCTCGTTAAAGTTGTCCTTGTCCACATTGATCGGTTTCATTTCCTCCAGGGGTGTATCGTCCGAACGCAGGGTGTAGTCGCCCAAAATCAGCAACTTCAGAGGCAATTCAACTTCGGCCTGGGCATCGCCAGAAGTAGGCCGGTAGACGATATTGACGCGTTCTTTTGGCGCAACGGACCCATCGGAAGCCATGGGAATCTCCTTGTGTTCGATCGGTGGTCGAGATGGAAGTCACATCTCAAGACTGCAAATGCCGTACTACCGCGATCCGGTACGCCGGTACGAGCAAGCAGCGCAGGGGAGCTTCCGCCCGGAGCAGAGTTCCCGGCAGAATTTCGCCTTGACGTCCTGGGTCAAGGGCAAACATCTCGTGAGGCGGCGAGGCGAAGCGGAATGCTCCCTGCCGCTATAATCCCTAGCCGTTTGGTGGGGGGTCAATCATGCCGATAGACTAGAAAGGACTAGGTCGAGGACTAGTCCTTTAGTTGTCTTGGCTTGATTTTTGATGCAAATGTCACGACTAGGTGGTGAAAGCTATCCATGAAATTCCTGCTCATCGATGATCATGCGTTGTTCCGTCACGGCCTATTGCTGCTGTTGGAAAAACTACCCGGTGATCACGAGTTTCTGCAGGCAGATGATTGCGAAGGGGCGTTTGCACTTCTAGATGGCCATCGGAATCCGGATCTCATCCTGCTTGATCTGGCGTTGCCGGGGATGAACGGCTTGGATGGGGTGCAGCGCTTTCGTGAGTTGTGTCCAACAACGCCGATCGTGCTGCTCTCGGCCAACGAAAATCCCCAATTCATCATGGACGGCATGGGTCGGGGGGCCCATGGTTTTATTCCCAAATCTGCCAAGCCCGAGGTGGTGATGGCGGCGTTACAAGTGGTTTTGGCAGGAGGCACCTACATGCCATCCCTGCGCGCCTTGCGCCCACCGGTTTCCGGGACCGACTCCCAGGCGCTGACCGAGCGCCAGCGTGAGGTTCTGGCGTTACTGGCGAGGAATAAATCGAACAAGGAAATAGCCGATGCCTTGGGAATGCGTGTAAACACGGCACGCGTTCATGTGTCCGCCATCCTCAAGAGCCTGGGAGTCGAGTCCCGGGAAGATGCCGCGCGCGTCGCACTGGGGCAATTGGTGGTCTCCGATGGCGCTTGATGTGGACGCTTCTCCGAGCACGATATCGACCCAGCAGATGCAGGTTCGAGCGGAACAGATCGACATCTTGTTCCGCAATACGCCGTTTTCGCTGCTGACCAACCTCTTGCTTTCATCCGGTCTGGCCTGGGTGCTGTGGGATGTGGCCGACCATGGCACGATCATTGGTTGGTGGCTGACCATTGCCTTTTTCGTCGTGGTGCGCGTGGGGTTGTTATTCGGTTATCGGCGATGTCCGGAGACGGGCGCTGCGCCTTGGCACACCTATTTGACAATCGCGACTGTGTTGGCAGGAGGGGTCTGGGGGGCTGCCGGGTGGTTATTTTTTATTCCGGATTCACCGGTGGCGCTGATCTTTGTCACGATCGTTCTGGCGGGCATCGCTGCCGGTTCCGTACCCGCTTACTCGGCATGGCCGCCCGCGCAGTACTCCGCGATTCCCACCGCCTTGCCTATTGCCCTGTGCTACCTGTTTGCTGGTGGTCATTTCTGGGTCATGGGGCTGATGTGCCTGCTGTACCTGGCCAATGTCCTGACTTCCGCCCGTCGTTTGTCCCAGGGGCTGATCGAGTCTTTGCAGCTGCGCTTGGAGAAGCAGCAGTTGGTGCAGCAATTACAGACGGAAAAAGCAGCGGCGGAAGCAGCGCGGGCAAAAGCGGAAGAGGCCAATCAGGCGAAATCCCGTTTTCTCGCTGCTGCCAGCCATGATCTTCGCCAACCCCTGCATGCGGTCAATTTGTTTGTTGAGGCGCTGCGCCATGCTCAGGATGCCGACAAGGCGGAGCAGGTACTGGCGTATTTGGGGGCTTCCGCCCAAGCCCTGGAGGAGTTGCTCAACGATCTGCTCGATATTTCTAAGCTCGAAGCGGGTTTGTTGAAACCCCAGAATATGGTGGTGGAAGTACAAAAGTTGTTTGACGGTCTGGCCCAGGAATTGAGGCCGATCGCGGAGCAAAAAGGGCTCGATCTCGGATTTGTTCCCTCCCGTCTGACGGTCTGGAGTGACCCTCAGATGCTGGCGCGCATCCTGCGCAACATCATTACCAATGCAATTCGATATACCGACAAGGGTGCGGTGTTGGTCGGTTGTCGCCGACAGGGCGATGGGGAGGTGGCGCTGGCGGTTTACGATACGGGGCCCGGTATCGCGCCTGAGTACCATGAGGCAATTTTTCGAGAGTTCTACCAGATCGGCAATCCGGAGCGGGATCGGCGCAAGGGGCTCGGGCTGGGTTTGGCGATTGTAGACAATCTGTGCCGCTTGCTCGGCCACCGCTTGGATTTGCGCTCGACGCTGGGGCGAGGCTCTGTTTTTTCCGTTCGGGTTCCTGTCTGTGTGGAACAGGACGTTCAGTCCCCCATGCCTGACGAAGCCACATCGCTTGGTTTTGGAGGGTGGGCCGTGCTGGTGATCGACGATGAGCCCGCCATTTGCCAAGCCATGGAAGAAGTCTTGGTCTGTTGGGGATGCCCCGTCCTGACTGCGCTCAGTGCCCAGGATGCCTTGGCAAGCATGGCTGCTGAGGGTTTCGTGCCGGATGTCATCGTGGCGGATTACCGATTGCGCGGAGGGGCAAAGGGTAGCGAGACCATTGCGGAGGTTCGTCGCGCGCTGGGGCGTTCTGTCCCTGCAATGATTTTGACGGGGGACACGGCTCCCGAGCGGCTTCGGGAAGCTAGTGCGAGCGGTTATCTCTTGCTCCACAAACCGATACAGCCCGCACGCTTGCGAGCTGCGCTGATGCATTTGGGAAGCGCCGAGGCCCTCGCTGCTGCATCCGCCTAGTGCGTCCGGAAGTGAGGCCATTGCGGCGGCGGATGTCGCGGGGTCTTCGCGATGGGGACAGTACGACACATTGCTGCCGTGAGGGCTCCGGGCCCGTCCCAGGCGTTCAAGGGTCAGCAAATGCAAACGCCCCGGTGGTTGTCCACCGGGGCGTGTTTCGTAGTGCGGCGTGATGCTGCCCGGGCGCTCAGGCCGGTCGCGCGGCTGCCCGGGCGTGGCCTTCGTCGGCGAGGCGGTCGAGCAGGGCGAGCAGGTCGCGGCTGGCGGCTTCAACCTTGCCCATCTGCTGCACCACCCGCTCGTCGTCGTTGTCCGCCAGGGCGGCTACGGCCAGGCTGGCTTCGTGGTGCATCGCCCGCTGCGGGGCGGCCAGGGCGTTGAAGGCGGGCTGGTGGCCGAAGCGGTTGCGCCCTTCGCTGTTCATCCACTGGGCCAGGCGGCAATCTTCGGCATCGCTCAGGACGTGGCTGCTGCCGTCGGCCAGGGCGTGATAGGCCTCCTGCTTGAAGACCACCCGGTCCACCTTCATCAGCGATACCAGGGCCCGGTCTTCCACGCCGGCGACCCGGTCGATCACTTCGGCGGAGGTCTCCGCCACCCGGGCGAAGCGCTGGCGGAAGTCTTCCACCGCGGCGCGCACGGTCCCGGCTACCGAGCCGGCGCTGCCGGCCTCGCTGTTCATCGCTTCGATGCGTGCCGACAAGGTGCCGAGCACCTTTTGCACATCGTCCACCGTGTTCTTGCTGCGGCTGGCCAGCTTGGTCACCTCGTCGGCCACTACGGCGAAGCCACGCCCGGCCTCGCCGGCCCGGGCGGCTTCGATGGCCGCGTTGAGGGCTAGCAGGTTGGTCTGTTCGGCGATGGCGGCAATGCCGGTGAGTGCCCGTTCGATGCCTTGCCATTCCTGGCGCAGGGCGCCGGCCGCGTCGCCGACGGTGGCCACCGTGGCGGCGATGGTGTCCAGGTGACCGCCCAGGTCGGCGCTCACGGCCAGGCTGGTGCGGGCCGAATCGGCATTCTCGCGGGCGATGTCGGCCACCGTACCGACGGCCTCGGTGATGCGCTGCAGGTCGGTCTGGCTGGAGGCCAGGTTGGCGCGCAGGTTGTCGGTGTTGAGGGTGTGCAGGCGCGAGGCCAGGCGGTTCTGGCGCACGTAGCGGTCATTTTCGCCCATGGCTTGGACCGCCTTGGCGACGTTGTCGAGGGAGATGGAAAACACGCCGGGCATGCCGCTGGCAATGGGGCGGCGGCTGTAGTCGCCACCGCTGACGCGGCGGAAGCAGGTGTTGATTTCCTTGAAGTAGGTTTCCACCAGGTCGAGCAGGTCGTTCAACTCCCAGGCCACCAGGCCGATTTCGCCCAGCCCCCGGGTTTCCGTGGCGCGGTGGTGCAGTTCACCCTGGCGAGCGTGGGCCAGTTGCTCATGAATCACCATCAGCACCCGGAACGGCCGTCGGGCGGCGCGGATGGCCACGCCGGTGATCGTCAGGGCCACCACGGGGATGATCGCCAGGGCGAGCAGGCAGTCGGGTACCAGATAGGCGAGGACCACCGCAGCGATCACCAGGGCGTTGAGAAAGACCAGCAGCAGCTTCAGCTGGGTGCTGAGGAAGGGGATGTTCTGACGGGAGGCGGGCGCGTTCATTTGCCACCCTCCAGGCCGAAACCGGCCAGGTCGAGGACGAAGCGCTCGTAGCTGACGCCCAGCTTGGCCAGTTCGCCGGCCAGCCATTCCATCGAACGGTCCGGGCCAGCCTGTTTGCCTGCTTCCTGCTCGATGGCGCGCATCCGGGCGTAGATCGGCTCGATCGCCGTGCGAGCTTCGGCGCGCAGGTGGCGGCGCACCGAGAAGTAGCCCTGCAGCTTGCCCGCCGCGTCGTAGTCCGGGGTGATGTTGGCAAAGACCCAGTAAAAGCCGCCGCTGGCGGTGCAGTTCTTCACCGCGGCAAAGAATTCGTGTCCGGCGGCTAGGGTCTTCCACATCAGGCGGAAGGCCCCCCGGGGCATGTCCGGATGGCGGATGATGTTGTGCGGATGACCCAGCAATGCCGCTTCAGGGGCGCCGACGATGCGCATGAAAGTACGGTTGGCGTAGGTGATACGGCCCTGGGGATCGGTCTTGGTAATGATGACGTCGTCGGGGAGGACCGGGGTTTCCGATCCGTGGGGGGATGAGTGGAACACCATGGGCGATGGGCGCGGGCAAAAAAGTAGGAGTATGACGTTAAGCATAGCCACCCCCCGGCGCCTTCCGCCTGACCTGGGTCAACCTCGCCACCCGGTAGGTGGGGGAAGTTGGCCCAGGTGCGGAAAATGTCACACGCCCCTGGTGTGGGGTGGGGGTCAGGCCTTGGGCAGCCGGCCCATCAGGTAGAACTCGTCGTTGGGCCGCATGCTGGTCATGTTGGCCAGCCGGTTGCTCATGGCGAAGAAGGCGGCGATGGCGCCGATGTCCCAGATGTCCTCGTCGTCAAAGCCGTGCTCGCGCAAGGCGGCGAGGTCGGCGTCGTCCACCTCCTGGGCGCGCAGGGCCACCTTCAGGGCGTAGTCGAGCATGGCGCGCTGGCGCGGGGTGATGTCGGCCTTGCGGTAGTTGATCGCCAGCTGGTCGGCGATCTGCGGATTCTTGGCGCGGATGCGCAGGATGGCGCCGTGGGCCACCACGCAGTACTGGCACTGGTTGGCGCCGGAGGTGGCGACCACGATCATCTCGCGCTCGGCCTTGGTCAGGCCGCCGTCCTTTTCCATCAGGGCGTCGTGGTAGGCGAAGAAGGCGCGAAATTCGTCGGGCCGGCGGCTCAGGGTGAGAAATACGTTGGGTACGAAGCCGGCTTTCTCCTGCACGGCGAGCAGCTTGGTGCGGATGTCCTCGGGCAGGTCGGCGAGGGCAGGAACGGAAAAGCGGCTGATGGGGGCGGTCATGAATGTCTCCATATCGTTATGGTGAAATGAGGCACCGCCCCAGTCGGGGCGGTGCCAGGTGTTGCCAGGGGGGCTACAAGGTCAATCCGGAGTCAGCCGCGGCTGGTACACATGGTGGTGGCTTCGCCTTCGATGACGGTCTTGCCGGCGACGGAGCAAACGGTCTGCAGCACGCAGCGCTTCTTGGCCACGTCCACCTCCTTGACGGTGATGGTGGCGGTGACGGTGTCACCGGGGCGCACCGGTGCCTTGAACTTGAGGGTCTGGCCCAGGTAGATGGTGCCGGGGCCAGGCAGCTTGTTGGCCAGCACGGCGGAAATGAATCCGGCGGACAGCATGCCGTGGGCGATGCGCCCGCCGAACATGGTGGTCTTGGCGTATTCCTCGTTGAGGTGTACCGGGTTGGTGTCCATGGACACCCCGGAAAACAGGATCAGGTCCGCCTCGGTGACGGTCTTGGCCAGGCTCGCGCTCATGCCGGGTTGCAGGTCTTCGATGTCGTAGCCGTTCTGGGCGTTCATGGCGATGGTTTTCCCTGAAGTGAGCGGTGAAGGTCAAAATTACGCAGTAACAGAGTGACAGCGATAGCCATCCCGGTCGATCATACCTCCGAACCCCATGACAATTGTGTTGCAGTGCCGTAACCGCGCGGCCCGCAACCCGAATCCCCATCCTTCCCCAGGAGAAACACTGATGACGATGCTTGAAAAAGAAACCAGCACCGAGTTCGACAGCCTGATGCCCCGGGTCGGCTTCAGCCGGCGCGGCTTCCTGGTCGGCAGCATTGCTGCCGGCTTTGCCCTGGCGACCCAGCCGGTGATGGCCCAGACGGCCATCGACACCACCCCGGACGGGCTGGTGACCGGCATCGAGCCCCTGGTCGGCGCCGACCGTCACCCGGTGCCGGCCTACTATGCCCGCCCGGAAGGCAAGGGGCCGTTCCCAGTGGTGCTGGTGGCCTCGGAAATCTTCGGCGTGCACCACTACATCCAGGATGTGTGCCGGCGCCTGGCCCATCAGGGCTACTTCGCCATCGCCCCGGACCTGTTCGTGCGTCAAGGCGATCCGACCAAGATCAGCAACGTCCAGCAGATTCTCGATGGCATCGTTGCCAAGGTGCCGGACGCCCAGGTGCTGGGCGACCTGGACGCGGCGGTGAAGTTCGCCACTGCCCACGGCGGCGACGCCAAGCGCCTGTACATGACCGGCTTCTGCTGGGGGGGGCGCATCACCTGGTTGTACGCCGCCCACAACTCGACCCTCCGCGCCGCGGTGGCCTGGTATGGCAAGGTCGATGGCGCCCCCAGCGCCCTGGCCCCGAAGCAGCCTGTCGATCTGGCCGCCGGTCTGACCGTGCCGGTGCTCGGCCTCTATGGCGGCAAGGACCAGGGGATTCCCCTCGACGACGTGGAGGAAATGAAAGGAGCCTTGAAGAAGGGCAAGAGCGGTTCGGACATTGTCGTCTTCCCCGAGGCCGGCCACGCCTTTCATGCCGATTACCGGCCCAGCTATCGCAAGGCCGAGGCCGAGGAGGGGTGGAAGCGCCTGCTTGACTGGTACGCCCGCCACGGTAGCGGCCGGGGCTGATCCGGCCAGGAAAGCCGGGGCTTGCCTTGGGGCAGGCCGCCATAAAAAAACGGGGGCCGCGGCCCCCGTTTTCGTTGCCCATATGCAGGGCTGCATCAGGCGATGCTGGTGCACACGTACTTCACTTCCAGGTATTCCTCCAGACCGTAATGGGCCCCCTCGCGGCCCAGGCCGGATTGCTTGACCCCGCCGAAGGGTGCCACCTCGTTGGAGATGAGGCCGGTATTGACCCCCACCATGCCGTATTCCAGGGCTTCGGATACCCGGTGGCAGCGGCCCACGTCGCGGCTGTAGAAGTAGGCGGCCAGACCGTACTCGGTGGCGTTGGCCAGGCGCACCGCCTCGTCCTCGCTAGCGAACCGGAACAGCGGGGCCACCGGGCCGAAGATTTCCTCCCGGGCCAGACGCATCGCCGGGGTCACCTCGGCCAGCACCGTCGGCTGGAAGAAATGGCCGTCCCGGGCCCAGGCGTCCTCTAGCCGAGCGCCGCCGGTCAGCACGCGGGCCCCCTTGGCCAGGGCATCGGCCACCAGTTCCTCGACCTTGGCCAGGCCGGCGCCGTCGATCAACGGCCCCTGCTGTACCCCGACCTCGGCGCCGTTACCGACCCGGAGCTGGGCCACCTTGTCGGCCAAGGCGGCCGCAAAGCGCGCGTAGATGCCCTCCTGGACCAGCACCCGGTTGGCGCAGACGCAGGTCTGGCCGGTGTTGCGGTACTTGGCGGCCATCAGCCCGTCCACGGCCGCGTCTACGTCGGCGTCGTCGAAGACGATGAAGGGAGCGTTGCCGCCCAGTTCCAGGGACAGTTTCTTCAGGGTTGGCGCGCTCTGCGCCATGAGCAGCCGGCCGACCTCGGTGGAGCCGGTGAACGACAGCTTGCGTACCACCGGACTGGCGGTCAGGGTCGCGCCGATGGCTGGCGCATCGGCAGCGTCGCCGGTGACCACGTTGAACACTCCGGCGGGAAGGCCCGCCCGGTCGGCCAATTCGGCCAGGGCCAAGGCGGTGAGCGGCGTCTGTTCGGCCGGTTTGACCACCACCGGACAGCCGGCGGCCAGGGCCGGGGCCACCTTGCGGGTGATCATGGCGGCGGGGAAGTTCCACGGCGTGATCGCCGCGGCCACCCCGATCGGTTGCTTGATCACCGCCAGGCGCTTGTCCGGGGCGGTGGTGGGGATGGTCTCGCCGTAGGCGCGCTTGCCTTCCTCGGCGAACCACTCGACGAAGGAGGCGGCGTAGGTCACTTCGCCGCGGGCCTCGGCCAGGGGTTTGCCGCCCTCGGCGGTAATCAGTTGTGCCAAGTCCTCGGCATGGGCATTCATCAGGTCGAACCAGCGACGCAGGATCTGGCCCCGCTCCTTGGCGGTGCGGGCACGCCAGGCCGGCCAGGCGGCCTCGGCGGCGGCGATGGCGCGCTGGGTTTCGGCGCTGCCGCAGCGCGGCACCCGAGCCAGTACGGTGCCGCTGGCCGGGTTGGTCACGGGGAAAGTGGCCTCGTCGTCGGCGCTGATCCACTGGCCGTCGACGTAGGCGAGCTGTTGCAGCAAATGGCTGTCTTGGAGAGAAAGAATGGTGCTCATGACTTGATTTTTCCGTCGGGTAGGCGAGATTATTAACAAACCACTTTAAGAGCGCCGGCTAGGTCCGGCTCCGTTATGGCCTTCGATCGTCTTGTCTGTCGCGATTTTTTCCCTTCGGCCTGGCGCCTCGCCCCCTGGTTGGTGGCACTGTGCCTGGCGGCCTGCAGCGGGCCTGCTCCCCGGCCCGGGGAAACGTCCCGCTCCACTATAGCGCAGCCCTCCCGGGAACTTGTGCCCCAAGCGCAGGAGGTGGTGTTCTACGCCCTTGGACTGCTCGATACCGGCTATCGTTTCGGCGGCAAGAACCCGGAGGCCGGCCTCGACTGCAGCGGCATGGTCAGCTTCATCTACGACCGGGCCGCCGGGCTGCGCCTGACCGGTTCGGCCGCCGATCTGGCGCAGAAGGGCCGTCCGGTGGGCAGTGCCGACCTGCGCCCCGGTGACCTGGTGTTCTTCAATACCCTCAACCGGCCCTACTCCCACGTCGGCATCTATATCGGTGACAACCGCTTCGTCCACGCGCCCAACTCCCGTGGCAAAATCCGGGTAGACCGTCTGGACGCCCGCTACTACGCCGAGCGTTTCGAAGCGGCCCGCACCATGTTCGATTGAAGCGGGCGGCCAAGACCGGCGCGTCGCCATAAAAAACGGGCAGAGGGATGAAGCGGTGTTCGCACCGTCCACAAACTGCCATCTGGAGACAGCTTCATGACCATCCCCGCCGCCTTCCGCGGACGGATGACGGTGCCTGCCATCGTCGCCCCGATGTTCCTCGTGTCCGGCCCGGACTTGGTGTCCGCCGCCTGCCGTGCCGGGGTCGCCGCCTCGTTCCCCAGCCTCAACGCCCGGCCCCTGGAAACCCTGGACGCCTGGTTCGGCCAGCTCAACGAAACTCTGGACGAGACCCACGCCCCCTACGGCGTCAACCTCATCCTGCATCCGTCCAACACCCGCCTGGCCGACGACCTGGCCCTGGTGGTGAAGCACAAGGTGCCCTTCGTCATCACCAGCCTGGGCAACCCGGCGCCGGTGGTGGAAGCGGTGCATGCCTACGGCGGTGTGGTGTTCTCCGACGTGATCCACGCCTACCACGCCAAGAAGGCCATCGAGGCCGGGGTGGACGGCATCATCGCCGTGGGCGCCGGCGCCGGCGGCCACGCCGGCACGCAAAGCCCCTTCGCCCTGATCCGCGAGATCCGCGAGTTCTGGAACGGCACCCTGATCCTGGGCGGCGCCATTTCCGACGGCGCCAGCATCCGCGCCGCCGAAGTGCTCGGCGCCGACTTCGCCTACATGGGCACCCGCTTCATCGCCACCCAGGAGTCCATGGCCCAGCCGGCCTACAAGGACATGCTGACCACCGCCGGGCCCCGCGACATCGTCTATACCCCGGCCGTCTCCGGCACCAACGCCAACTTCCTCTGGCCCAGCCTGGAGAAGGCCGGCTACACCCAGGAAAGCCTGGCTGCCGGCGGCAAGCCGGCCAACCACGACTACGGCGAGGAAGCCAAGGCCTGGCGCGACGTGTGGAGCGCCGGCCACGGCGTCGCCACCATCCACGATGTGCCCACGGTGGCCGCACTAGCCGCCCGGCTGGCCGAGGAATACCGGCTGGCCTGCGCCCTCCCGCCGTCGCCGGCCTTGCGCGCCTGATCCAGGCAAGCCGCCAACTGCCGTCGTATCGGCCAACGGGGCGCGTCGCGACGCGCCCCATTGGCGTTTACCCGGCTGCCGGGCGATCCATTTCCCGCCTTTCTATTCCCTTTGCCACCCCTTCGGTGCTAGGGTTGCGCCTTGCCAGCGGCATGGCCCGGCGCCGTGCCGGCCCCTTGCTTGCCGCATCCGCGATTTTTCAGCCTGTGTTGCCCATGCCCGCCATCGACGAACGCCAGATCGACACGCTCCTCAAAGGGGTCCAGATTCCCCCTTGTCCGGCCATCCTCAACCAGCTTTCCCGCGAAATGGAGCACGAGGCGGTCAGCCTGCCGCGGGTCAGCCGCCTGATCAACCAGGACGTGGCCCTGGCTGCCGGGGTGTTGAAGATCGCCAACTCCCCCCTGTTTGGTGGGCGCCAGGTCGGCTCGGTCAACGAGGCCCTGAGCCTGCTCGGGTTGAAGAATGTCTTCAACCTGGTGATCAACCAACTGGTGCGCAATATTCAGGCGGCCGGCGAGCGCCCCCCCGCCATGGCACGCTTCTGGGACAGCGCCGCCTATACCGCGACGGTATGCGCCATGCTGGCCGCCCAACTGCCCGGCACGTCCCGGGAGACGGCCTACAGCTTCGGCCTGTTCCGCGACTGCGGCATGCCGCTGCTGATGCAGAAGTATGCCGATTACAAGGACGTGCTGAAGCGCGCCAACGCCACCGAGGGGCTGCGCTACACCCAGGTCGAGGATGCCGCCTACGGTACCAACCACGCCGTGGTCGGTTATCTGTTCGCCCGCCAGTGGGGCCTCTCCGACGTCATCTGCCAGGCCATCCTGTCGCACCACGACTTCGTCTCCCTGGATCACGAGGCGGGCTTGCCGGACGAGACGTGCACCCTGATCGCCCTCAACCTGCTGGCGGAACGGATCGTGAACCTGTTCCTGCGGGTCAACGACGAGGCCGAGTGGCTCAAGGGCAAGCATGCGGCCTGCACCTTCTTCGGCCTGGCCGAGCAGGACCTGGACGACATCGTGGACGACGCCCTGGTGCGTCTGGAACAGGCCCGGGCCGCCAAGGCCGCCTGAGCGCGGGGCCGCCCGACCCGGCTGTGGCCGGGCCTCAGAGCAGGAACAGGGTGGCCAGGCCGAGGAAGATGAAGAAGCCGCCGGAGTCGGTGACGGCGGTGATCATGACGCTGGAGCCCACCGCCGGATCGCGCCCGAGGCGCGCCAGGGTGACCGGAATGGCCACGCCGACGGTGGCCGCCAGCAGCAGGTTGAGGGTCATCGCCGAGGTCATCACCAGCCCCAGCGCCAGGGAACCGTAGAGCGCCCAGGCGAGCACCCCGAGCAACCCCCCCCAGACCAGGCCGTTGATCAGGGAGACTCCCAGTTCCTTGCGGTAGAGGCGCCGCGCGTGGTCCGGCGAGAGCTGGCCGAGGGCGATGGCGCGCACGATCATGGTGATGGTCTGGTTGCCCGAATTGCCGCCGATGCCGGCGACGATCGGCATCAGGGCGGCCAGGGCCACCAGCTTCTCGATGGAGCCCTCGAACAGGCCGATCACCCGGGAGGCGATGAAGGCCGTCACCAGGTTGATGGCCAGCCAGGCCCAGCGGTTCTTCACCGAATTCCACACCGGGGCGAAGATGTCCTCCTCCTCGCGCAGACCGGCCTGGGCCAGTTGTTCGCTTTCGCTCTCCTCGCGGAAGTAGTCGAGCACGGCGGCCACATCCAAGCGCCCCACCAGCTTGCCCTCGGCGTCCACCACCGGGGCCGAGACCAGGTCGTAGCGGTCGAAGGCCTCGGCCGCGTCGTCGGCCGGGTCGTGGGGGGTAAAGCGCAGGGTGTCGCTGCGCATCACCGCGGTGACTTCGGTTTCCGGCTCGGAGACGAGCAGGCGCGACAGGGACAGCACCCCCTGCAGCACGTCGTTGCGGTCCACCACGAACAGCTGGTCGGTGTGATCGGGCAGGGCGTCGAAGCGGCGCAGGTAGCGGAACACCACTTCCAGGGTGACGTCCTCGCGCACCGTCACCATGTCGAAATCCATCAGCGCCCCCACCGTGCCTTCCGGGTAGGACAGGGCAGCGCGCAGCTGCTCCCGTTCCTCATGGGGCAGGGTCTGGAACAGGCTCTGCACCACCTCCCGGGGCAGGTCCGGGGCCAGGTCGGCCAGCTCGTCGGCGTCCAGGGTCTGGGCCGCCGCCGTCAGTTCGGCCGGGGCCATCGAGGCAATCAGGGTTTCCCGTACCGCGTCCGAGACCTCGAGCAGGATCTCGCCGTCGCGCTCGGCCTTGACCAGGTTCCAGACCATCAGGCGGTCGGGCAGGGGCAGGGCTTCGAGGATGGTGGCGATGTCCGCCGGGTGCATCTTGTCGAGCTTGCCGCGCAGCTCGGCCAGGTGGCGCTTGTGCACCAGGGACTCGACCAGGTCGTGGCGGGGCATTTCCTGGCGATGCACCAGATCCTCCACCAGGCGGTGCCGCGCCAGCAGGGTCTGCACCTCGGCCAGGCGCGCCTGCAGGGCGTCCGCATCCCCCATGGGCGTCAACTCGTGATCGTTGTCGGATGGCGGCATGGCGGGCCTGCTGGGGAAGGGGGGCGAATCCGGCGGCGGGAGGGGGGCGCAGAGCCGGGGCTGCTCACGATTCTAGCACCCGGTCGAGGTCAATTTTTTGACAGTCCGCTGCCCGCAAGGGCACGTCGTTTGGCGTTCTTGGATAGGGGTGCCCGGAGATCAAGGAATGGCGCGGCTTTCCAGATGGCCTGCCTGGAGATCGAGTATTGGCGCGGGGTTTGGCCGTGGTGGTGCGGCGATCCGCGGTCGGCCGACGGGCTGGCGGCGCCGTGCCGGGATCAGGGGATTTCTGCCGCCGGCATGCGCACCTGGATGATCGCCGCCTTGCGCCCCAGCCCCGGGGCGCCCCGGTTGCGGTCATAGAAGCGCGGGTTGGGCACCATGCCGGCCAGCCGGGCCGCCTGGTCGCTGCCCAGTTGGGCGGCGGAGATGCCGTAGTAGTGGCGGGCGGCGGCCTCGGCGCCGAACACGCCGTTGCCCCATTCGATGACGTTGAGGTAGACCTCGAAGATGCGCCGCTTGTCCCAGGTGGCTTCGATCATCAGGGTGATGACGGCCTCCTCGGCCTTGCGCCAGGGCGTCTTGGCCGGACTGAGGAAGAGGTTCTTGGCCAGTTGCTGGGAGATGGTGGAGCCGCCGGCCACCACCTTGCCGCGCCGCTGGTTCTTCTCGATGGCCTTCTGGATGCCTTCCCAGTCGAAGCCCTCGTGGTCCACGAACTTGGCGTCCTCGGCGGCGATGATGGCGCGCTTGAGATTGGGCGAGATGCGCGCGTAATCGACCCACTGCTTCTTCAGCTGGGCCTTGGGGTCCTTGAGGCGCAACTCGGCCAGGCGGATTTCCATGAAGCGGGTCATGTCCGGGTTGGCCCAGCTCCACCACAGCACCCAGCCGAACAGCCACAGCTGATAGCCCAGCACCAGGGCGATCACGGCCAGCACGGCACGCTTCAGCCAGCGCAGGATAACGCGCATGGGGCGGGCGCCTCAGGCCGGGCGCAGCAGACGGCGCACGGCGGCGGTGTCCGGGCGCACCCCGCGCCACAGGGCGAAGGCCTCCGCCGCCTGTTCCACCAGCATGCCCAGCCCGTCGGCCAGCACGCTGGCACCCAGCCGGCGGGCCTGGGCGAGGAAGGGCGTCTCGCTGCCGTACATCATGTCGTAGGCCGCCGCGCCGGGGGCGTACAGGCCTGCCGGCAGGGGTACCGGCTCGCCCTGCAGGCTGGCGCTGGTGGCATTGATCACCACGTCGTACTGGCGACCGGCCAGGGCGGCGAAGCTGCAGGCATCCACCGCCGCCGCCGGATGGCTCGCCACCACCAGGGCGGCCAGCTCCTCAGCCCGGGCCACGGTGCGGTTGGCGATGGTCAGGTGGGCCGGCGCCGCATCGAGCAGGGGGCCGAGGGCGCCCCGGGCGGCGCCGCCGGCGCCAAGCAGCAGGATGCGTTTCCCGGCCAGGGACACGCCGAGGAAATCGGTGAGATCGCGCACCAGGCCGACGCCGTCGGTGTTGTCGCCGAGGATGCCGTCGCTGCCGAAGACCAGGGTGTTCACTGCCCCGGCCAGCCGGGCCCGGGGGGTCAGCCGGTTGCCCGGGCCGCTGGCCAGGCGGAAGGCGTCTTCCTTGAACGGCACGGTGACGTTGGCGCCCCGCCCGCCTTCGGCGATGAAGGCGGCGACGGCCTCGGCAAAGCCATCGGCCTGGTCGACGGGGGCCAGGCGGGCCTCATAGGTCAGGTCCTGGCCAGTGGCGGCGGCGAAGGCGGCATGGATGGCGGGGGATTTGGAGTGGCCGATGGGGTTGCCGAAAACGCAGTAGCGATCAGTCATGGCGGGCGGTGGAAGGTGGGGAAGGCCGGGCATGGCACGCCGGGCGGGGGAGTTGCGGCGTGGGTGCCGAGCGGGCAAGCGTAAGAGTTTACCTGCAATGCCTCGCCCCGGCAGCCGGGAGCGGGCAGTGGCGGGCGGGGCCAGCGCCTTGTCCGCGCCATGCCGCGGAAAAGGACCGGCCAGGGTGGCGGGCAGTTGATCTAGGTCACGGCAGACGTTGCCAGGGTCATTGAAAATCGGGCTCTTTTTGATCGGGGGGTCAATCAATGAGTGCACGGGATGGGGCCATCGTGGCCTGGCAGGACAGCTACAGCGTCGGCATGGAGGAGATCGACGCGCAGCACCAAGCCTTGTTCAGCACCATCAACCGCCTGTGGGCGGTGCTGGTCGGGGGCAAGGAGGCGCCGGGCGAGGTGCTCGGGCTGATCGAGGAATTGGAGCGCTACACGGTGGCCCATTTCTCCGCCGAGGAGACTTTCATGGAGCGGGCCGGCTACCCTGGCCTGGCGGCCCACCGGGCCCTGCATGCCCAGTTCGTCCAGCGCATTGCCGCCGAGCGCCAGTCCGCCAGCCAGGGCCGGCGCCTGAGCCTGGATCTGCTGCACTTCCTCAAGGACTGGCTGGTGGAGCACATCCTGGTGCAGGACCAGCAGTACGCCGCCTATTGCCGGGAGAACAAGGCGCGCAGCAGCGGCCTGTCCGGCCTGTTCAAGCGTTTCTGGGCCTGAGCTGAGGTCTCCGGTGCCGGGCCGGTTGCGGTCCGGGCCCGGACCTATTTGGATTGCAGCTGGTCGCCCTGGGTGAACGACCAGGTACGGGTGATGTAGAGCAGGTCGGTGTCGCGCCGGATATCCGGGGGGAACGGCGCGTAGGGGCCGGCCAGTTGGACGATGCGTCGCGCCGCGTCGTCCAGCACCTTGAAGCCGGAGGGGCGGTTCAGTTCCACTTCCTGAACCGTCCCGTCGGGGCGGATCACCACGGTCATCACCAGGGTGCCGTAGGTGCGCCCCTTGGCGGCATCCGGATAGTTGAGGGTGCCGACCTTTTCCACCTTGAGGCGCCAGTCCTCCACGTAGCGGGCGAAACGGTACTCGCTGGTGCGCGCGCCGATGAACTGCTTGCGCGGCATCTTGTTGTAATCGTCGATCTGCCGGTCGATTTCGCCCAGGGTGCGGGCCATGGCCAGGGCACTGCTGGCCAGGTCCTTGCCCGAGGTGGGCGTCGGCAGGGGCGCTTCCCGGGAGGCTTCCCGGGCCTCCTTGGGCGTACTCGCCCGGGATTTCTGCGCCTGGCTGAGCAGGGCGCGCTGCTTGGCTTCCAGTTCCTCGATGCGGCGCTGCTTGCGCTCCAGTTCGCTGCCCTCCCGGTGTTCCGGCGCCGGCGGCAGCGGCGTCTTGGCGCGGCGGTTCTGCTCGGTGTTGCCACCCCCGTCCAGGTTGTTCTGGGCCAGGGCCTGGGCGTCGCTGGGCGGGCGCTTGGATTTGGCGTTGACCAGGATGATGTCCAGGGCCTTGTCCTGGAGCGCCCGGGAAGCGTCGGGGAACTGGAAGTGCAGGGACAGCAGCACGGCATGGAGCAGCACCGAGACGCCGATGCCGACCATCAGCGTGCGGGAACTGTCCGCCGGCGGCGATGAAAGGGGCATGGGCAGCGCGGTGGCGCTCATTTCAGGCATCCTCGTTGGGCTGGGACAGGGCGGCCTCGACGGCCGGCTCGGCGCCGGGCACGCTGTCGTCGCTGCTGCCGTCGCCGCTGTCGTCGATCTCCGCCTCGTCGTCCTCCAGGTCGGCGCCGGAGTCGGCGGCCGTGACGCCCAGGGTGGCGACGAAGCGGAAATCCAGGGTCAGGGTGAGCGGGTCGGTCTTGTCCACCACCAGGGCCACCCGGGTACCCGGCACCAGTTCGGGCAGGGAGGGCACCCGGTGCAGGCCGGGCAGGCGGTCCACCCGCACCAGGTTTTCCTTGCGCACCGTGGCGTCCAGGGCGGTGATGCCTTCCTGGGCCAGCCAGCGGATCACCCAGTAGCGCTCCATGCCGCGCTGGAAGTCGGCGTAGGCGGCGTAGGTCAGCTCGAAGTCGCGCATGGCGGCAAACAGCACGTCGGACTTGCCCGAGAAGGTCGGGGGCTTGCCGCTGACGGCGGCCACCAGCTGCCACTGGTTGATCAGGTCCACGTAGCGGCGCAGCGGCGAGGTGCTCCAGGCATAGCAGTCCACCCCCAGGCCCTCGTGGGGCAGGGGCGAGGTGGTCATGCGCACCTTGCCGCCGACCTGGGCCCGGTACAGGGCGGGAATCTTCAGGTCGGCCAGCAGCCGGCCCCAGGTGGCGTTGGCGACGATCATCAACTCGGCCACCAGCTTGTCCAGGGGGCTGCCCCGGGGACGTTCGCTGATCTGTACCCGGCAACCGTCCGGATCGGTGTCCAGGTCGCCCTCGATCTCGAAGTTGTAGTCGTTGACGCCCTGGGTGGCCGAGGGCTTGCCGCGCCGGCCCTCGCAGGCGCAGGCGAAGTGGTAGAGGGTGAGCAGTTCGTCGCGGAAGGGGAACTCGGCCAGGCCGCTGGCCAGGGTCTCGGCGTTGAACAGGGGCTCGATGTCCTGGTGGCGCAGGTTGGTGGCGATCGGCACCACCTCGCAGCGCGACTCGTGGGAGAGGATCTCCCAGGTATCGGAGACGGTCAGGTACAGCGACAGGGCCGGGCAGTCGCGGCCGCCGTAGAGGGTGAAACGGTCCACCACTTCGCTCGGCAGCATGGTGATCTTGTTGCCCGGCATGTACACCGTGGACAGGCGCTTGCGCGCCACCCCGTCGAGGGGCGAGCCCAGGCCGAACCCCAGGCCCGGGGCGGCGATGTGGATGCCGATGCGCCAGCCGATGCCGGGCAGGGGCGTTACCGACAGGGCGTCGTCGATCTCGGTGGTGGCGGCGTCGTCGATGGAGAAGGCCTGCACCTCGGCCCGGGGCAGATCGTCCGGGGCGTGGGGGATCTCGATCTCGGGGAAGCCGGTGCCTTGCGGGAACTGCTCGAACAGGAAGCGCTTGTAGTGCAGCTCGTAGGCGGAACGGAAGGCGCCGGCGGCGAACAGCAGGGCCTCGGCCGACTGGCCGCTGCGCTCCACGGCAGCCTCCAGGGCCTTCACCTCGGGGCGGTTGCGGTCCGGCTTGAAGAGCAGGGCGTCGACCTGGTTGCGGAACTCGTCGGGCAGGGTACCGGCGGCGATCTCGCTGGCCATGCGCTCGATGGCCTCGGCTTGCAGGCGTTTCTTCTCGGCGCCGGCCAGGGCGGCCTTGAGGATTTCCGGCGGAGCCTTGCGGAAGCGGCCGCGGCCCTTGCGGTGGAAGTAGATCGGCGCGGCCTGCAAGGCCAGCAGCACGGCGGTGGCCTCCACCGCGCCGGGCTCGTGGCCGACGTAGTCCTTGGCGAACGCGGCAAAGGCGAACTCGTCGTCGCCGGCGCATTCCCACAGGAATTCCGGATCGATGCCGGCGGCCTCAGACTCGGCCAGGCCGAGCAGGGCCGTGGGGGAGGGCTCCTTGAAGCGCAGCAGCACGTTGGCGGCCTTGATCTTGGAACGCTTGCCCGAGGCCGCCTCCACCTGCAGGGTGGTGTCGTTGTCGGCGAGCACGGAACCGGCCTTGAAGGCGCCGTCTTCTTCAAACAGGATAAACATCCGCGAATTATACCTTTCGCGCCGGGGTGCCCCCGGCGTCGTGTGAATCGACAATCCCCGCGAACTCAAGGAGTTGGGGAATGATCTCGGGAAAACGGGTGAAGCTGTGGTCACCGCCCGGGAAGACCCGCTGGTCGGCCCCGGCGTAGCGGGCCACCGCCTGCCGGTAGTCGAGCACCTCGTCGCCGGTTTCTACCAGCAGCAGGTAGCGCGAGGGGGTGATGTGCGGCACGTGGAGGGCTTCCAGTTCGGCGATGTGGTCCGTGGTGAACACGAACACCTCACCGCTGTACATATTGGTTTGCGGCCCCAGGTAGGTCGCCAGGGACTGGGGGGCGGCCACCGCCGGGTTGATCAGGGCGGCGCGCAGGTCGTGCTGTTCCGCCAGCCAGGTGGCGTAGTAGCCCCCCAGGGAACTGCCCGCCAGCACCACCGGGCGGCCGGCGGCCCGGGCTTGCCGGATCAGCTCTTCGGCCAGGGCGATGGCCTCGGCCGGCCGGTCGGGCAGCAGCGGGCAGACGAAGGCGTCGGCCAGGCCCCGGGCGGCCATCGCCTCGCCGAGCAGGCGGGCTTTCCACGACTGGGGCGAGGAGCGGAAACCGTGCAGGTAAATGAGCAGGGGAAGCATGGGGGCTATGGCGTGTCGGGGCGGCGTTTCGGGGCTAAGCGGCCGGACTACTTGGCGGCGAAGCGGTGCGGCGCGGCTTGTTGCGGGGCGGCGGCGAGTCCGGCCAGGGCGGCCCGGGCGGTGCTGTCCCCGGCCAGGTGGGCGAGCCAGAAGGCGGTGGACAGGGCGCTCAGCCAGGGGGTGAAGGCCGGCGCTGGAGGGCTCCCGGCATTGTCCTCCGCTTCGCCGGCAAAGTCGTTGTGGCGGCCCTCGGCGGCGACGAACAGGTACTTGCCGCCAGGGGGCATGTGTTCGAAGGGCAGACAGCGGTTGGCGGCGTCGATGTCGCCGCGCAGCAGGCCCTCGTCCCGGCTGCCGGTGAGGGAGAGGAAGGGGGCGGTCACGGCGGCGAAGCGCTCGGGCAGCGGCAGCGGGTTGGCCCGGGCCGAGGGGGAAAAGGCCAGGGCGGCGCCCAGGCCGGCCACCGGCGCGTACAGGGGGCCGGCAATCTCGTCTTCCCCGGGGGCAGGATCGTAGCAGCGGCGCTCCCCGGCCAGGATCTGGGTGGTGACGCCGCCAAAGGAGTGGCCGGCAACCCCAATAGGGACGAGCGTTTCCAGAGGGGGGGGCTGGAGAGCGGCCACCAGCGCGGCGATTAGGGCATGCATCTCGGAGACCCGCGTCCGTAGTGCCTTTCCGGCCAGGGCTTCGCGCAGGGCGCGGCGCAGTTGCAGGGGCGAGCCGTCGATCGGCCGTTCGTGGCGGTGGGTCAGCGCCACGCCGAGAAACCCGTGGCTGGCCCAGTGGCGCAGCCAGGCGGCACCGGAGCGGCAACTGCCGCCGAGGCCGTGGGAGTAGGCGATCACGCCGCGCAGCGGCCCCGCGGGCCGGTAGCGGCGGGTCGCCAGGGGCGCGTCCGGGTGCAGCCCGGGCACCTCGCCGTCGCTTTCGTTCACGGCCCGGGGGCCGGGGGCTGCGTAGGCCGTCAGGAACCCCGGCAGGGGCGGGGTGGCGGACGCCATCCGCCGCCCGCTCAACCCGCCGACCAGTTCACCGCTCCCAGCTGCCAGGTGGCGAGGACGACGATGCCGAAGACGATGCGGTACCAGGCGAACACGGTGAAGTCATGGCTGGCGATGTAGCGCAGCAGCCAGCGCACGCACAGGAAGGCCGAGACGAAGGCGGCGACGAAGCCCACCAGCCACATGCCCAGGTCGTCGGCGGAGAGCAGGGCCCGTTCCTTGTACAGCTCGTACAGGGTGGCCATGGTCAGGGTGGGGATGGCGAGGAAGAACGAGAACTCGGTGGCCGCCTTGCGCGACAGGCCGATGAAAAGGCCGCCGATGATGGTGGCGCCCGAGCGGGAGGTGCCGGGGATCAGCGCCAGGGCCTGGGCGAAGCCGAGCTTGAGGGCGTCGACGATGGTCAGGTCTTCCACTTCCTGGACGCGCACCGTGTGGCGGCGCTTTTCCGCCCACAGGATGATCAGGCCGCCGACGATGAAGGCCGTGGCTACCGCCACCGGGTTGAACAGGTGGGCCTTGATCGCCTTGCCCACGGCCAGGCCGATCAGGGCCAGGGGCAGGAAGGCCACCGCCAGGTTGAGGACGAAGCGCTGGGCCCAGGTCTGGCCCAGGTTGCCGAGCACGTGGGCGATGCGCCCCCGGTATTCCCAGCACACCGCCAGGATGGCGCCGGACTGGATGACGATTTCGAACAGCTTGCCCCGGTCGTCGTTGAAGTCGAGCAGGTCGCCGGCCAGGATCAGATGGCCGGTGGAGGAGATGGGCAGGAATTCGGTGAAGCCTTCCACCAGGCCGAGAATGAGGGCTTTGAGCAGCAGCAGGAGGTCCATGGGGCGGGCCGCAAAGGCAAAAGCCCGGGATTATACCGGCTGCCCCGCCGCCCTTCCGGTCCAGGGGCTGACCGGAGGCGCCGCCTGGGCCGGACGGCAGGGCCGTGGGGCGCGGGGGCGTTGTCGGCAGGCCTACCGGCGTGGCGAAGTGGGTGACGAAGACGGACGGGCCGGGCTGGACCGGAGGGCTCCGGCCGCAGCGTGGGCGCCGGGCGCCTAGGGCGTCTCGAACAGGTGCGGCGCATCCGCCGGGGCGCAGCGCCAGTACTGGGGCGGGGCGCTCACCCGGGCGCCCAGGGCCTGGGCGGCGTGCCAGGGCCAGCGCGGGTCGTAGAGAATGCCCCGGGCCAGGGCCACCAGGTCGGCGGTGCCCTCGGCCACCACCCGCTCGGCCTGGTGCGGGTCGGTGATCAGCCCGACGGCGATGGTCGGCAGCCCGGTCTCGGCCTTGATACGGGCGGCGAAGGGCAGTTGGTAGCCCGGCTCCGCCACGATCTGCTGGCGCGGGTCGAGGCCACCGCTGGAGACGTGTACGAAGTCGGCGCCCCGGGCCTGCAATTCCCGGGTGAGGGCGACGCTTTCGTCCAGGGTCCAGCCGCCCTCCACCCAGTCGGTGGCGGACAGCCGGGCGCCCAAGGCCTTGCCCGCCGGCCAGACGGCGCGCACCGCATCGAACACCTCTAGGGGAAAGCGCATGCGGTTGGCCAGGGAGCCGCCGTAGGCGTCGCCGCGCTGGTTCGACAGCGGCGAGAGGAACTGGTGCAGCAGGTAGCCGTGGGCGGCGTGCAGCTCCACCAGGTCGAAGCCGAGCCGGTCGGCGCGCCGGGCGGCGGCCACGAAGGCATCGCGGATGCGGGCCAGCCCGGCGGCATCGAGGGCGGCGGGCGGGGCCTCGCCGGGGCGCCCGGCCAGGGGCGAGGGCGCCAGGGGCTGCCAGCCACCCTCGGCCGGGGTGAGCTGGCGGATGCCGGTCCACGGCGCCGAACTGCTGCCCTTGCGCCCGGCGTGGGACAGCTGGATGCCCAGGGCGATCGGAGCATGGCGGCGTAGGGCAGTTAGCACCCGGGCGAATGCCGTCTCGTTGGCGTCGCTCCACAGCCCGGTGCAGAAGGGCGAGATGCGGCCCTCCGGAGTGACCCCGGTGGCCTCGACGATGAGCAGCCCGGCGCCGCTCAGGGCCAGGTTGCCCAGGTGCATCAGGTGCCAGTCGCCGACGTTGCCGTCTTCGGCCGAGTACTGGCACATGGGGGCGATGACGATGCGGTTGGCCAGGCGCAAGGGGCCCAGTTGCAGGGGGGAGAACAGGCGGGAGTCGGTCATGGCGCGGTTTCTCGGCAAAGGCGTTGCGCAGGGGCTCAGTCGGGCCGGGTCAGCACTTCCAGGCGGGCCAGCCAGGTCAGGGCGGCGTTCCGGTCGTCGCCGCACATCTCGGCCGAGGGTTGCAGGCCGCCGCAGCAGGCGGGCCGCTCCGGGCGGCCGAACAGGGCGCAGCCCAGGTCGGCGGTGAGCTGCACGCAAGGTACCCCGGCGGGCTTGCCCAAGGGCATGCCGGGAATCGGGCCGGTGATGGAGGGGGCGATGCAGCAGGCGGCGCAGCCGGGGCGACAGTTCATGGCGGCCATGATACCTGTCCCCACCCCCATGCGAAGCGGCCGCACCCGGAAGGCCGGGCTGGCCTGTCCGTGGCGCCGGCTGCCGCACCGGCTCAGGCCGTGGTTGCCGGTGCGTTGCGCGGCAGGGTCAGGGTGAAGCGTGTCCCTTGCCCCGGGGCGCTGCTTACGGCCAGGCTGCCGCCGAGCAGTTCGGTGGTCAGGTGGTGGGCCAGGTGCAGCCCCAGGCCGGTGCCGCCCTGGCCCCGACGGGTGGTCATGAACGGGTCGAAGATCCGCTCCAGTTGCTCCGGGGCGATGCCCGCGCCGTTGTCGGCCACGCTCAGCTCGATCTGTTCGCCGCCGGGCAGGAGCCGTGCGCCGATCCGGATCTCGCCGCTGCCCTGGTAGGGAAAGGCATGGGTCAGGGCGTTGCCCACCAGGTTTTCCAACACCTGTCCGAGGGGGCCGGGGTAGCTGTCCAGTTGCAGGTCGGCGGGGATTTCGGCGCTGATGCTGTGGGGCGATGCCTTGAAGCGGGTACGCAGCATGTGCAGGGTGTCGTCCACCAGTTCGGCCAGGGCGAAGCGGCGCCGCTCCACTGCTGCCCGGTCCACCGCCAGTTGCTTGAACAGGCGGATCAGCCCAGCGGCCCGTTCCAGATTGCTGCCGATCAGGCGGTTGCCTTCGGCCTGGTGGGCGAGAAAATCGGTGAGAGTGGAGCGGCGCAGACCGTCGGCCAATTGGCGGTCCAGGGCCTCCCGTGCCTTGATCAGGGTGGAATTGGCCACCACGGCGGCGCCGATCGGGGTATTCAACTCGTGGGCGACCCCGGCCACCAGCAGGCCCAGGGACGATAGCTTTTCCGCCCGCACCAGTTCCGTCTGCATGGCGCGCTGGCGTTCCAGGGCGGTGCTCAGGGAGGTGTTGGCCTCGTCCAGTTCGACGGTGCGGTGGCGCAGCCGGGCCAGGGCCTGGTTGCGCTCGTGGGTGGCCAGGGTGATCCGGGCGACGAACAGGACGATGGCCAGAAACGCCAGGGCGGAGAGGGCGACGCTGCGCAGCAGGACGCCTTGGCGCAGGTCGTCCACGACGCTTTGCGGCGCATGCACGGCCAGCCACCAGGTGGGCGGGTCCATGCCGCCGGTTTCGAGCAGCAGGGCCGGGTCTCCATCCACCGGCGAGTAGGTGTCGAAGGTCCATTGCCCGGAGCTGTCCGTGAACTGGCCCGAGGTGCGCCGTTGCATGGCTTGCCAGAGCTTGGGGTTGCGCCGGGCCAGGGCCTGTTCCGGATGGTCGAGCATGAATCCCCAGGCCTGGGTAGGGTCCGGGGCGAGCAGCCAATACCCCTCATGGTCGATCAGATTCAGTTCGAGACCGAAGGAACTGGGCATTTGCGCCAGGCGGTCGAGCAGTACGTGGGCCAGAAAGTTGAGCACCAGGACGCCCCGGGAATTGCCCTGGCGGTCGAACAGGGGGGTAGCCACCCGCAGGGTCGGCTTGTAGGGCAGTTCAATCAGGTCGTTCTCGATGTTCAGGTCGAGGCGCGAGTAATAGACCTGCCCCGGGTGCAGGGTCATGGTTTCGTAGAAGAAGGGGCGGTGGGTCTTTTCCTGCAGCTTGGCGCTGGGCACCCGCACGGCGTGGCCCTCTTCCAGGTTGATGCGCAGGCGCTCCCGGCCGGTTTCGTCGATCCAGCGGATCTTGTCGTAGATGCCCGAGGTTTCCGAAAAGGCCAGCCAGGTGGCGGCCAGGTCATCGATCCGCTGGTCCCGCTGGTTCTCCAGCGCCCGCGCCAGGGCCGGGGAACGGGCAAGGAAGAGCAGGTCGCGCTTGAGAAAGCCGCTCCAGCGGCTGAGCACGGTCAGGCCGTGCAGGGTCAGGTCGTTCTGGGCCAGGCGAAGCGGTTCGAGACGGCTCTGGCTCAGACGATCGTAGCTCAGTCCGCCGATCAACAGCAGCGCAGCGGTCCAGGGCAGCAGGGCCAGCAGAAAGGCGCGGCGTACCTGCCAGAGACGCCAGAGGAGGTGCCTTCCCCGGCGCAGCTGCCGCGCCAGATGCCGGGAGCCCGGTGGGGCGGGGCGGTTGGGCGGCGGGGCCGCCGGAGGCGTCAGCCCGGGTTGCGCGTCGCCTGCCATTGCAGCAGGTCCTCCAGGGCAAGGGGGCGGGCGAAGTGATAGCCCTGGCCGTCCTGGCAACCGCGGGCCTGCAGCCAGGCGGCCTGGGTCGGGGTCTCCACCCCTTCGGCAATGACCGTCATGCCCATGCGCTGGGCGATCCGGATGACCATTTCGGCGATGGCGTTCTCATCGTCCACGGTGCCGATCTCGGCGACGAAGGCCTGGTCGATCTTGAGCCGGTCGATGGGCAGGCGGCGCAGGTAGGAAAGGGAGGAAAAACCGGTACCGAAATCGTCGATGGCGATTTCGAAGCCCTGGTCGCGGAAGGCCTGCAGGCGCTGCTGCACCGTGCCGATGTCCTGCATGGCGAGGGATTCGGTGATCTCGATCTCGATCTGCCGGGGCGTTACCCCTTCTTCGCGGAGGATGCGGAGGAAGTCCTGCAACAGGCCCTCCCGGGCGAATTGCAGGGTCGAGACGTTGACCGCCACGCGCAGGTTGGTCAGCCCGGCACCGACCAGCTGGACGACGGCCCGGCAGGCCTGGCGCAGGACCTGCTCACCCAGGGTCACGATCAACCCGGTGGCTTCGGCCAGGGGGATGAAGATGCCCGGGGGCACGGTTTCGCCGCTGGGCAGGGTCCAGCGCGCCAGGGCTTCGGCACCGGTGAGGCGGCCGCTGGCCAGTTCCACCTGGGGCTGGAGGGCGATATGGATTTCGCCGCGGCCCAGGGCGTCGCGCAGGGCCATGGCCAGGCGGTAGCGCTCGGCGGTGGCGCTCTCCAGCCCGGGCCGGTAGTCCTCGTGCTGGGAAAGGCCGCGCCGCTTGGCGGTCTTGAGCAGCAGGGAGGCGACCACGATGGCGTCGGTGGGCGTACCGCGGAACTGGGCCAGGTCGAGGCGGGCCGAGCCGATGCTGACGAATTGGGGGGGGCCGTCGCCGCCGGTCAGCCCGAGCAGTTCGTTGATGCGCGCCTCGGTCACTTCGCTGCCCGGGCCGAGGATGGCAAAGATGTCGTCGTGCAGGCGGGCCACCAGCAGGGTCGGGCTGAGGCCGGCGCGCAGCCGGCGCGAGACCTCGCGCAGCTGGCGGTTGCCCTGCTCGAAGCCGAGGGTCAGGTTGACGGTGGAGAACTCGTCGATGTCGAGCATGAACAGCACGTAGCCCGGGGTGTAGCAGCTGCCCAGGCAGGGTTCGCCGTTCTTGCAGCGCAGCCCGTACAGGTCTTCGAGGCCGCGCACCAGGGCGTTGCGGTTGGCGATGCCCAGGAGCGGATCCTGGAAGGCCATTTCGTCGAGGCGGCTGACCAGGGCGACGTTGTGCAGGCCGCTGCGGATGTTGACGGTGAACACCCGTAGCAGCTCTTCCTCGGTGGCGTCGAGCACCTGGGGTGTGCTCAGGTAGGCGGCGTAGTTGGCCGAATCCTGGGTGCCCGGGAAGAACAGCACCCGGCAGTCGGGCAGGGACAGGTGCTGCTGCTCGGCCAGGCAGCGGCGGATGGCGGCTTCGATGGGCGGTGAGCCCAGTTCTTCGAGGTAATGGTCGATGGCCGGGGAAAAGCGCCCGGCGGCGCTGATGATCTGCACCTGGGGCGTGGTTTCATACTCGCCGCGCTGCTCGACGCAGATCATGCCCTCGGGCGGCACGCCGATCAGCTTGGCGATCTCGCGCAGGATGCGGCTGGAAAACTCGCCCAGGGAGTGGGTGGCAATCAGGGCGTTGCTCGACTCGACGATCATCTGCAACCCGCGCCGGGCGCGGGAAACGCTGGTCAGGTACTGGTAGGCGCGGATGTTGGCGACCAGCAGGGTGTGCAGCCGCTCTACCGACAATTCGGACTTGGTCCAGTAGTCGTTGATGTCGAAATCGGCCATCACGCTCTTCATCGGTGCCACGCCGGGAGCGCCGGTCACCAGCACGATGCGCACCTCGGCGTTGCCCATGGTTTCGCGGATGGCGCGCACCAGGCGCAGCCCGGCGTCGTCCGATTCCATCACCACGTCGAGCAGCAGCACGGCGATGTCCCGCTCCCGGGCCAGGATGGCGGCGGCCTCGCTGGTGTTGTAGGCCTGGAGCAGTTCGATGCCGCCTTCGCGGGAGGAGAAGCTGCGCAGGCTGAAGGCCATGGAGCGCTGGAAGTCGGGGTCGTCGTCAATGGCGAGAACCTTCCAGCGGTGCGTGCCGGCCGTGTCTTCGCCCGGCGGTTCTTCCTCGGCGAAGGTGAGGAGGTCGTCGTCGCCCGCAACCCCGTCGTCGGGGAGGGCGGCAGGGTTGGTGTGATCCATCCTTGCTCCCGTCGTCGTTACCTACGCGGCCCCATGTGCTGCGGGCGGGTTCCTGTCATGACATGGCAGAGCCCGGGGGCGGCGAGGGCCGCGCAGCGAAGCCAGTCACGGCCTGGCATTTGTCATGAACATGGTGTGCAATCGATCATCCCACAAACCCCCTCCGGGGCAAAGGCGATTGAAACCATTGGAATATGCCGGAGGCACGGAGTTCCTGGCGCCGGGACAGGGGGGCTGTTCCCCCGGGAACGTGGCCGCGGGGGCGGCACCGTCATCACCGGGGCAGCGGCTGCCCCTATAATCGCCCCTGCCCGCGGCCGTTGCCCCAGGCTCTCCCGGAACCCCAGTCATGACCATGTTTGCCAAGATCGCCGACCGCTGGCTCGCCTTCGTTGCCCTGGCGCTGTTGATCGTCGGTTGTTTCGCCGTATTGCGCCCCTTCCTCACCGCCATGGTCTGGGCCGCCATCCTGGTCTATTCCAGCTGGCCCCTGCTCGGTTGGCTGGAAAAATGGCTGGGGGGGCGGCGCACCCTGGCCACCCTGGCCTTCACCCTGCTCACCATTGGCGTGCTGGTGGCGCCCTTCCTGGTGGTCAGCGTCACGCTGTCGGACAACGCCAGCGAGCTGCGCGACCTGGTGCTCAGCCTGCGTGCCAAGGGCCTGCCCCTGCCGCCCGCCTGGCTGCGCGAACTGCCCATGGTCGGCGAGCGGGCCGAGGCTTACTGGTTGCTGGCCCTCCATGACGAGGCCTGGCTGGCGACCCAGATCAAGGAAATCCAGGCGCCCCTGGGCGGTGCCCTGCTCAAGGCCGGCAGCCTGCTCGGCACCGGTCTGCTGGAGCTGTCCCTGTCGATCTTCATTGCCTTCTTCATGTTCGTTCATGGCGAACAGCTGGCGGTGCGCCTGAATGCCGTGTTCGAGCGCATGGCCGGGGAAAAGGGCGTGCGCCTGACCCGGGTGGCTGGCGACACAGTCACGGGGGTGGTCTACGGCATCCTCGGCACCGCCCTGGCTCAGGGGGTGCTTGGCGGCATCGGCTTCTGGATCGCCGGGGTGCCGGCGCCGGTGCTGCTCGGCCTGGCCATCTTCTTTCTCTCGGTGGTGCCGGTGGGGCCGCCCCTGGTCTGGGGGCCGGCGGCCCTGTGGCTGTATTTCCAGGGGGAAACCGGCTGGGCGGTGTTTCTCGCCCTGTGGGGCACCCTGGTGGTGAGCAGCGTGGATAATTTCCTCAAGCCCTTCCTGATCAGCCGGGGGGCTAGCCTGCCCTTCATCCTGGTGCTGATGGGCGTGATGGGCGGCGTGGTGGCCTTCGGTTTCATCGGTGTCTTCCTCGGCCCGACCCTGCTGGCGGTGGGCTACCGGCTGCTGCAGGAATGGACCGCCGAAGCCATGATCCCGGCCGCCAGCCACACCGCCGAGCACCACGGGCGCAAAGGCCACTGAGTCGCTGAACCACCGAGCCACGGAGACTGCCATGCTGCTGCGCCTTGCCACCGTTCTTTTTGCCTCCTGGCTGATCCTGGCCGGCGGCACTGCCGCGGCCGACGAAGCCGCCAGCCGCCTCGATGCCATCGTCGACCGCGGCGTGCTGCGCGTCGGTACCCCGGGTGACTACGCGCCGTTCACCCGCTGGCGGGCGGACCAGGGGCGCTTCGAGGGCATGGATATCGATTTGGCCGAAGCCCTGGGCCAAGCCCTGGGGGTGCGGGTCGAGTGGGTGAAAACTTCCTGGCCGACCCTGATGGCCGACCTGGCCGCCGACAAGTTCGACCTGGCGGTGGGGGGCGTGTCGGTGAATCTGGAGCGGCAGAAGAAGGCCCTGTTTTCCGCTCCCTACCTGCGCGACGGCAAGACGCCGATCACCCGCTGCGAGAACGTGGCGCGCTTCCAGACCCTGGCCCAGATCGACCAGCCCGGCACCCGGGCGGTGGTCAATCCGGGCGGCACCAACGAAAAGTTCGCCCGGGCCCACCTCAAGACGGCCCAGATCCGCGTCCATCCCGACAACACCACCATCTTCGACGAGATCGTCGCCGGCCGGGCCGACCTGATGATCACCGATGCGGTGGAGACCCGCCTGCAGCAAAAGTTGCGGCCCGGCCTGTGCGCGGTTCACCCCGAGGCTCCCTTCGACTACTCGGAAAAAGCGTTTCTGCTGCCCCGGGATTTCGCCCTCAAGGCCTGGGTCGATCAATGGCTGCACCTGGCCCGGGAATCGGGCACCTTTGCCCGGATCCAGGCCAAATGGATTCCCCAATGACGCCCCGCCTGTCCCGCGCCCTGGGCGCCGTCGCCTGCCTCCTGGCCCTGCTGGCCCCGCCGGCATGGGCCGGCGAATCCCTCGACCGGCTGGCCGGCCTGATGGCCGAGCGCCTGGCGGTGATGGACGACGTGGCCGCCTACAAATGGCTGCACCACGGCGCCATCGAGGATGCGCCTCGGGAGGTTGCGCTGCTCGAGGCCATGGAGCGCAAGGCAGCGGCCCGGGGGCTGAACAAGGCCAAGCGGGCCGAGGTGCGGGCCTTTTTCGAAGCCCAGATCAGCGCCGCCAAGGTGCGCCAGCGCGCCCATTTCGCCGCCTGGAAGAAGGGTGCGGCCACGCCGCCGGAGAGTGCCCCCGACCTGGCCGACGAAATCCGTCCCCGGCTCGACCGCATCGGCACCGCCATGCTCGATACTCTGCCGCGGGCCTGGCTGGAGTTGCAGGGCTCCACCGGCCGGGCCGAATTGCGCGCGGCCCGGCGCCTGGCCGGCCTCCCCCCGGGGCGGGAAGACCCGGCGGTGGAGGCGGCTTTCGCCCCGCTGTGCAAGCGGGTCGGGGTGGCGGCCAACAAGTGCTGAAAAACAGGGGAGTTCCCCCCGTGCCTGGCTGCGCGTGACAAGCCAGCTGCTCTCGACGCAGAGACTGTATAGACCGCAGCGACGCCGAGGTCGCAGAGGAGTGGGTGCATGGCGGGTCGCTGACCGGCCCGGGAGTCGTCGGGGAATTTTGCTCGGTTTTTCCCCGCTCTCTATGTCTCTGTGGGCTCTGCGTTGCAAGCGCTTGAATAGCCCCTGCCTGAAACCCTAGTACTGGCGCGGATCTTGGCGGTGCCACCGTGAAAGGCCGCGCCCCGCCTTGCTCTCCGGGCAGGGTGTCTGGAAAACAAAGCGGGGCGTGCCTTTCCGGCACGCCCCGCTTTTTGTTGCCGCCTGAATGGGGCGGTTTGGGGCCGGCTTGACGGGTCAGACCTTGTGGTAGATCTCGGCGCCGGTTTTGACGAATTCCACCGCCTTGGTCTCCATGCCCTTCTCCAGGGCCTCGGCTTCGCCGATACCCTGCTGGGCGGCGAAGTCGCGCACGTCCTGGGTGATCTTCATGGAGCAGAAGTGGGGGCCGCACATGGAGCAGAAATGGGCCACCTTGGCCGATTCCTTGGGCAGGGTCTCGTCGTGGAAGGACTTGGCCTTGTCCGGGTCCAGGCCCAGGTTGAACTGGTCGTCCCAGCGGAACTCATAGCGGGCCTTGGAGAGAGCGTTGTCGCGGATCTGGGCGCCCGGGTGGCCCTTGGCCAGGTCGGCGGCGTGGGCGGCCAGCTTGTAGGTGATGATGCCTTCCTTGACGTCGTTCTTGTCCGGCAGGCCCAGGTGTTCCTTGGGCGTGACGTAGCAGAGCATGGCGGTGCCGTACCAGCCGATCATGGCGGCACCGATGCCGCTGGTGATGTGGTCGTAGCCCGGGGCGATGTCGGTGGTCAGGGGGCCCAGGGTGTAGAACGGGGCTTCCTTGCAGTGCTTCAGCTGTAGGTCCATGTTCTCCTTGATCATGTGCATGGGCACATGGCCGGGACCTTCGATGATGGTCTGCACGTCGTGCTTCCAGGCGATGTCGGTGAGTTCGCCCAGGGTTTCCAGCTCGCCCAGCTGGGCCTCGTCGTTGGCGTCGTAGATGGAGCCGGGACGCAGGCCGTCACCAAGGCTGAAGGCCACGTCGTAGGCCTTCATGATGTCGCAGATGTCCTCGAAATGGGTGTAGAGGAAGCTTTCCTTGTGATGGGCCAGGCACCACTTGGCCATGATGGAGCCGCCGCGGGAGACGATGCCGGTCATGCGGTTGGCGGTCATGGGGATGTAGCGCAGCAGCACGCCGGCGTGGATGGTGAAGTAGTCCACGCCCTGCTCGGCCTGCTCGATCAGGGTGTCGCGGAAAATCTCCCAGGTCAGCTCCTCGGCCTTGCCATTCACCTTCTCCAGGGCCTGGTAGATGGGCACGGTGCCGATGGGCACGGGGCTGTTACGGATGATCCATTCCCGGGTTTCGTGAATGTTCTTGCCGGTGGACAGATCCATCACCGTGTCGCCACCCCAGCGGGTGGCCCAGGTCATCTTGTCCACTTCCTCGCTGATGGAAGAGCCCAGGGCCGAGTTGCCGATATTGGCGTTGATCTTTACCAGGAAGTTGCGGCCGATGATCATGGGCTCGCTTTCCGGGTGGTTGATGTTGTTGGGGATGATGGCGCGGCCCCGGGCCACTTCGGAACGGACGAATTCCGGGGTGATCTCGGCGGGAATGGCGGCGCCGAAGTCCTGGCCCTTGTGCTGGCGGCCCAGCAGCTTGACCATCTTTTCACCCATGGGGCCGGTGGCGCGCAGGTTTTCCAGGTACTGCTGGCGATTCAGGTTTTCCCGGATGGCCACGTACTCCATTTCCGGGGTGATGATGCCCTGGCGGGCATAGTGCATCTGGCTGACGTTCTTTCCGGCCTTGGCGCGGCGGGGCTTGCGGTGCAGGCCGGGGAAGCGCAGTTCGTCCAGGGCCGGATCGGCGGCCCGCTGGCGGCCGTATTCGCTGGTCAGGTCGGGCAGCACCTCGGTGTCGCCCCGCTCCTCGATCCACCGCTGACGCAGGGCCGGCAGGCCGGCACGGATGTCGATCTTGGCGTTGGGATCGGTATAGGGGCCGGAACAGTCGTAGACGTAGATGGGCGGGTTCTTCTCGCCGCCGAAGCCGGTGGGGGTGTCGGCCTGGGAAATTTCCCGCATCGGCACCTGGATGTCCGGGCGGGAGCCTTGTACGTAAATTTTGCGCGAGTTGGGCAGGGGGGCGACGGCGGCGTCGTCCACGTGGGCCTGGGCGGCGGTAAAGGGGGCTTTGGCGTTCATGGGGAAACTCCCGGTGGGGCAGGGTGGTGCAAAGAGGCTTATAAAAACGATGGTTTTAGCGCAAGTAGGCGCTCACCACCAGGCGTGGAAGTGGTGGGTCGGGCCGTGGCCGCTGCCGACCTGGATCCGGCCACTCTCGGCGATGGCCCGGGTCAGGTAGGCCCGGGCGTCGGCTACGGCGGCGGGCACGTCGGGGCGCTGCGGCAGCAGGGCGGCGATGGCCGCCGACAGGGTGCAGCCGGTGCCGTGGGTGTTACGGGTGGGCAGGCGGCGGCCTTCGAATTCGATCATCCGGTCGCCGTCGAAGAGCAGGTCGGTGAGGTCGTCGCCTGGCAGGTGGCCGCCCTTGAGCAGCACCCAGCGCCGGCCATCGTCGGGCAGCAGGCGGCGCAGCTTCTCGGCGGCCTTGTACATTTCGCGCACCGACTCCGGGTGGCCGCTCTCCACCAGCACGGCGGCTTCCGGCAGGTTGGGGGTGAGCACCGTGGCCTGGGGCAGCAGGGCTTCCTTGATTAGGCCGATGGATTCGTCGGAAAGCAGCTTGTCGCCGCTCTTGGCCACCATCACCGGGTCCACCACCACCTGGGCCGGCCGCCACTTGGCGAAGCCTTCGGCCACGGTGCGGACCACCGCCGGGGTGCCGAGCATGCCGGTCTTGGCGGCGGCAATGGCGACGTCGGCGAACAGGGTGTCGATCTGCAGCGCCAGGAAATCGCTGGGGGGAACGTGCACGCCGGCCACGCCCTGGGTGTTCTGGGCGGTCAGGGCGGCGATCACGGCGCTACCGTAGGCGCTCAGGGCGGAAAAGGCCTTGAGATCGGCCAGCACGCCGGCACCACCGGAGGGATCGACCCCGGCAATGGTCACGACGTTGGGCGGCACCGCCGGGCGGGCGCCCGGAGCGGAGGAGGAAGACGAGGGCGACGTCGCGAGGACGTCAGCTTCTGGCAGGATAATCGATGGCGGCATGGCGTTTCCCTTCGCCGGCATGACCCGGATCAGGTTCCAAGGGACTCTCTCAGCCGCGCAGCCCATCCGCGCGGCACCCCTAACGTGGTCCCGCAAGGTACTGGAAAAGCGGAGCGCCCTCAAGTTTCCTGTCAGCCGGCCGTAAAATCGTCGTAGACCACAAATTTCCGCCGCCTCGGGGAGTAGAGATGACCAAATCGCAAATCGGCACGACCAGCCCGGTCGGGGAGCAATGTCCCCGCTTCCGGGGCGCTGCCGTTTTCGGCGCTGCCCTGAGTCTCGCCCTGGCCGTGTGCCCCTTGTTCGCCCACGCCGCCGAAGGGCCGCGCAGCAACGCCAAGCCGATCACCGAAGTGCGCCAGCCCGCGCCGACCCAGGCGCCGGCCGTGGTCGCCAAGGCCGCGCCGGAAGCCCGGCCCGCGGCGCCGGCGGCGGACTGGCGTTCCCTGGTCAGCGAGGCCGGGCGCCGGGTGGACATCGACCGGGCCAGCATCAAGAAGGACGAAACCGGCAAGACGGTGGCCTGGGGGCGCATCGTCCTCGACAAGGAAGTGCCCGATCCGCGCAGTTCGGCGGCCTACAAGGTGGTTCAGGCCTACAACCGCTACGACTGCGCCAACCGCACCTTCGCCACCCTGCGGCGCTCGTTCCTGCGCGGCGACGGCGAGGTGCTGCGCGAGGAGGAGGTCAAGGCGGCCGCCGAGTTGCCGGTGCGCTCCGGCAGCATCGAGGATCGCCTGCTGCGCGAGATCTGCCGGCCCCAGACCCCGGGCGAGGTGCGGCGCGAGGCCGAGCGGGCCGCCGGCCGGGTGCTGGAAGTGGCCTCGTTCGACCTGCAGAAGGCCAATGAGGCGGTGGTGGCCAAAGAAACCAAAAAGGCGGTGAAGAAGGTCGCCACCAGCGAGGAAGCGGTGGCACCCGCCCGGGCGGCTCCGGCCGATCCGGCCGCGGCCCTGGAGGCGCGCATGGCCAAGGCGCCAGCGCCCCGGACGACGGCCGCGCCGCGCCGGGTCGTGGCCCGCGAGCACGAGGTGCATTGGGATTACGAAGGCCCGGGCGGGCCGGAAAACTGGGGCAAGCTCAAACCCGAATTCGCCCAGTGTGCCAAGGGCACTCGCCAGTCGCCCATCGACCTGCGCGACAGCATCGTCGTCGATCAGGAACCGATCCAGTTCCAGTACGAGCAGGCACCGTTCCGCATCGTCGATAACGGCCACACGGTGCAGGTCACCCCCCAGGGCAACAACTTCATCACCGTGATGGGGCGTACCTACCGGCTCACCCAATTCCACTTCCACCGTCCCAGCGAAGAGCGCATCAATGGCCGCGACTTCGACATGGTCGCCCACCTGGTGCACCAGTCCGCCGACGGCCGCCTGGCGGTGGTGGCGGTGCTGCTCGAACGGGGCGAGGCCAATCCGACCATCCAGACCCTGTGGAACAACCTGCCCCTGGAGAAGCAGGACGAGTTCCAGCCCAGCACCGCCAGCCTGGACCCGGCCAGCCTGCTGCCCAAGGACCGACGCTACCTGGCCTACATGGGTTCCCTGACCACGCCGCCGTGCACCGAAGGCGTGCTGTGGCTGGTGATCCGCCAGCCCGCCCAACTCTCCGCGGACCAGATCGGCATCTTCTCCCGCCTCTATCGCAACAACGCCCGCCCGGTCCAGCCGGGCAACGGCCGCCTGATCAAGGAAAGTCGCTAGCCGCGGGTGACCGAGCACAACAACACAGGGCGCGATCTTCGCGCCCTGTGTTCGTTTACGCCGCCGAGGTCGTTGCCCCAGGTTCAATACCGGTAAAAAGGGTTTGACGCCGGCGTCATGGTTCGTTAGTTTACTGACTGGTCAGTTAGTTATTTTTGCCATGGCTCCCACCCCACCCCCCGATCCCGCTGCTTCCGCTCCTTCCCGCCGCCGGCGCAAGGAGGCTCGCCCCCAGGAGCTGATGGCCGCCGCTCTGGAACTGTTCGTCGAGCGCGGCTTCGCCGCCACCCGTCTGGACGACGTGGCGGCCCGGGCCGGGGTGTCCAAGGGGACGCTCTATCTGTACTTCGACAGCAAGGAGGCCCTGTTCGAGGCGGTCATCCGCGAGGGCATGGTGCCGGCGCTGAAAGAGGCGGCGGTCCGGGTGGCGTCCTACCAGGGCAGCGCCGCTGCCTTGCTCGAAGAACTGCTGATGGCCTGGTGGGCCCTGATCGGCGCCGGCCCGCTGGGCGGCATCCCCAAGCTGATGATCAGCGAAGCGCGCAATTTCCCCGCCGTGGCCGAGTACTACTACGCCAACGTGATCGTCCCTGGGCGGCAGCTGTTGGCCCTGACCCTGGAACGGGGCATGGCTGCCGGCGAATTCCGTCCCGTGAACGTGGAAACCGCCATCGACGTGGTCATCGCCCCCCTGCTGATGCTCGCCATCTGGCGCTATTCCATGGGGCCTTGCTGCCCGTCCGATACCAACTACGACACCGAGCGTTACCTGCGCACCCACCTGGACCTGTCACTGGACGGCCTGCGCGCCCGTTCCGCCGGCGGCGCCTGAGCGCCCGGCCCTTGTCCCCTTCCTTGTCCGCATTCCGGCCTGCGACCACCGCCATGCACACCTTCCGTGACTTTTCGTTTCGCCCTGCCCGCGCGGCCTTGTGTTTGCTGCCGGCCTTGCTTCTCGCCGCCTGCGGGCCGGCCCCGGAAACCTCCGCCCCACCCTTGCCTGTGCTGGTAGCCCAAGCTCGCCCTGCTCCCGATGGTGGTCAGGTTTTTTCCGGGGAAGTGCGGGCCCGCCGTGAGGCCGACCTGGCGTTTCGCATCGCCGGCAAGCTGGCGGTCCGCCTGGTGGATCCGGGTACCCGGGTGAAGCCTGGGGAGGTGCTGGCCCGCCTCGATCCCGAGGATGTGCGCCTGTCGGCGGCCGCCTCCCGGGCCCAGCAGGCCCAGGCCGAAGCCGATCTGAAGCTGGCCCGGGTGGATTTGGAGCGGACCCGGGCCCTGCGCAGCCAGAATTTTATCAGCCAGGCGGCCCTGGACCAGAAGCAGGCGGCCTACGACGCCGCCGCGGCGCGGAGCGAGGCGGCCCGGGCCCAGGCGACGGTGGCCGGTAACCAGTCGGGCTACGCCACCCTGACGGCGGACGTGGCCGGGGTGGTCACCCAGTACTTCGCTGAACAGGGGCAGGTGGTGTCCGCCGGCCAGCCGGTGCTGCGCCTGGCGCCGGATGGGGAAAAGGAAGTGGTGATCGCCGCCGGCGAATCCCAGGTGGGCGCCTTCAAGATCGGCCAGCCGGTCAAGGTCAGCCTGTGGGCCCGGCCCCTGCCCCTGATCGACGGTGTGGTGCGCGAGATCGCCCCGGCAGGGGAGTCCGCCAGCCGGGCTTTCGTCGTCAAGGTAACCCTGCGGCCGGCTACCAAGGGCGAGGACGAGGCCGTCCGCCTGGGCATGACCGCCACCGTGGTGGCCGGCAATGGGGCGACCGCCCAGTCTGGGGTGGTGCTGGTGCCCCCGGGAGGCTTGGTCCAGGCCGCGGGCAAGCCGGTGGTGTGGGTGCTGGCCGGTGCGCCCGCCGGCCCGGTCAAGGCCGAAGCGCGTCCGGTGACGGTGGCCCAGTACCGGGAAGACGGGGTGCTCGTGAGTGGCGTGGCGGCCGGTGAATGGGTGGTGTCGCGGGGCGGTCACAAGCTCCAGCCGGGCCAGTTGGTGCGGGCCGAGAGCCTACCCGGCGAGGCTCCCCCTGCGCTCAGCGCAGCAGCTGCTTCCGCCGGGGGCGCCAAGTGACCGGCCGCTTCAACCTGTCCGAGTGGGCTCTGGCGCACCAGCCCCTGGTGCGCTACCTGATCTTCGTCCTGGCCCTGCTTGGCGCCCTGGCCTACAACAAACTCGGCCAGTCGGAAGACCCGCCGTTCACCTTCAAGGTGATGGTGGTGCGCACCAATTGGCCCGGCGCCAGCGCCCGGGAGGTGGAGCAACAGGTCACCGACAAGATCGAGAAGACCCTGCAGCAGGCCCCCCAGGTGGACATCCTGCGCAGCTATTCGCGGCCCGGCGAATCGGTGGTGATCTTCCAGGCCAAGGATTCCACCCCGCCGGCCCAGGTGCCGGACCTGTTCTACCAGGTGCGCAAGCGCATCGGCGACATGCGCTATCAATTGCCCAGCGGCATCCAGGGACCCTATTTCAACGACGAGTTCGGCGACACCTTCGGCAACATCTACGCCCTGAGCGGCCCCGGCTATTCCGCCACCGAACTGCGGGACTACGCCGACCGTATTCGCAACCGGCTGTTGCAGGTCAAGGACGTGGCCAAGGTGGACCTGTTCGGCGACCAGGACGACAAGATCTTCGTCGAGTTATCGAACATCAAGCTAGCCAACCTGGGCCTTGACCTGACCACCATCAGCGAGGCCCTGGCGCGGCAGAACGCGGTGACCGAACCGGGCTATTTCGAAACCCGCGAGGACCGGGTGCGGCTGCGCCTGTCCGGGGCTTACGACAGCGTGGCGGCGGTGCGCGACACCATGCTCCGTGCCGGCAACCGACTGATCCGCCTGGGCGACATCGCCGAGGTCAAGCGCGGCTACAGCGAGCCCCCTCAGCCGCGCATGCGTTTCATGGGCGAGGAATCCCTCGGGCTTGGCGTGTCGATGGCGCCGGGGGGCGACATCATCCGACTCGGCCGCGCCCTGGACGAGGAAACCGCCCGGCTCAAGGCGGAACTGCCCGCCGGCCTGGAGTTCCGCGAGGTAGCCAGCCAGCCCAAGGCGGTGCAGCGCTCGATCAACGAATTCGTACGTGCCCTGGCCGAGGCGGTGATCATCGTGCTGATCACCTGTTTCTTTTCCCTGGGCCTGCGCACCGGCCTGGTGGTGGCGGTGTCGATCCCCCTGGTGCTGGCCGCCACCTTCCTGCTCATGCAGTACTTCGGCGTCGGCCTGCACAAGATTTCCCTGGGGGCGCTGGTGCTGGCCCTGGGGCTGCTAGTGGACGACGCCATCATCGCCGTGGAGATGATGGTGGTGAAGATGGAGCAGGGCTGGGAGCGGAGCAAGGCGGCGGCTTTCGCCTACACCTCCACCGCCGGGCCGATGCTCTCCGGCACCCTGGTCACCGTGGCCGGCTTCCTGCCGATCGCCACCGCCCAGTCGGCCACCGGCGAATACACTCGCTCGATCTTCCAGGTGAACGCCATCGCCCTGCTCACCTCCTGGGTGGCGGCGGTGGTGGTGATTCCCTACCTGGGCTACCACATGCTGCCCGACCCCCTGGCGCCCAAGGAAAGCCGGCTGTCCTATCGGCTGCGCCAGCGCTGGCTGCACCCGCTGCTGGCCCACCTGTCGACCCGCTTTCCGCGCCTGGAAACCACGGTGAACGGCTGGATGGAGCGGCTCACCGCTTCCCGGGTCGAGGACCACCACGACCACCCGGAAGACATCTACAACACCCCCTTCTACCACCGCTTCCGCGCCCTGGTGGACTGGTGCGTCAAGCGCCGCTGGCTGGTGATTGCCGCCACCCTGGCAGTGTTCGTCACCGCCCTGGTGGGCTTCCGCTTCGTCCAGCAGCAGTTCTTCCCCAGCTCGACCCGGCTGGAGCTGATGGTGGATCTGCGCCTGCCCGAAGGCTCCTCGTTCACCGCTACCGAGCAAGTGGTCAAGCGCCTCGAAACCATGCTGGCCAAGGAAGCGGGCGTGGAGAACTACGTGGCCTGGGTCGGCACCGGCAGCCCGCGCTTCTACCTGCCCCTGGATCAGCAATTGCCCCAGACTGCCTTCGCCCAGTTCGTCGTGCTCACCCGCAGCATCGAGGACCGGGAGGCGCTGCGCGGCCATCTGATCCGGCTGTTCCAGGAGGACGCCGGCTTCGCCCCGGTGCGGGCCAACATTACCCGCCTGGAGAACGGGCCGCCGGTGGGTTTCCCCGTCCAGTTCCGGGTCAGCGGTGAGCACCTGCCGACCCTGCGCGCCCAGGCCGAGAAGGTGGCGGCGGTGCTGCGCGCCAACGGCAACCTGTCCGATGTGCAGTTCGACTGGGACGAGCCGTCCAAGGTGCTGCGTCTCGAAGTGGACCAGGACAAGGCGCGCCAGTTGGGCGTGTCCACCAGCGAGCTGGCCCAGTTGCTCAACACGGCCCTGATCGGGCTGAAAGCCACCGAATTCCGCGAGAAGAACCGCACCATCGAGGTCCTGTTGCGTGGCGACCAGCGCGAACGCACCTACCTGTCCCAGCTGGAAACCCTCAACGTGCCGACCCGGGCCGGCCGTACCGTGCCCCTGGCCCAGGTGGCCAAGGTGCGCTACGAACTGGAGGACGGCCTGATCTGGCGGCGCAACCGGCTGCCGACCATCACCGTGCGCGGCCAGATCTACGACAGTCGCATCCAGGCGCCCACCGTCACCGCCCAGCTGCTGCCCCAACTGGAGCCGGTTCGCGCTGCGCTGCCGCCGGGCTACACCCTGGAGACCGGCGGTACCGTGGAGGAGGCCGCCAAGGGCTCGTCGTCGGTGGCCGCCGGCATGCCCCTGTTCATCTTCACCGTGCTGACGGTGCTGATGGTCCAGCTCAACAGCTTCTCGCGCACCATGCTGGTGGTGCTCACCGCCCCCCTGGGGTTGATCGGGGTGACGGTGTTCCTGCTGCTCTTCAACCGGCCCTTCGGCTTCGTCGCCATGCTCGGCACCATCGCCCTGCTGGGGATGATCATGCGCAACTCGGTGATCCTGGTGGACCAGATCGAGCAGGACATCCGTTCCGGAATGGCGCCCTGGCGGGCCATCGTCGAGGCCACGGTACGGCGTTTCCGCCCGGTGGTGCTGACCGCCGCCACGGCCATCCTGGCGATGATTCCGCTCACCCGCTCGACCTTCTTCGGCCCGATGGCGGTGGCGATCATGGGCGGCTTGCTGTTCGCCACGGCGCTCACCCTGCTCTACCTGCCGGCGCTGTATGCCGCCTGGTTCCGGGTGCGTCCCCAGGCGGGGCAGCAGGAGGCCGCGGCCCCTGCGGTATAATCCCGAGGTTTTGCGCGATTCCGCCCATGGCGCGCGCTGGTGCAACGTGAACCCGGGAAACGATGGAGAAGGCAAGGAAATGGAAAGCACACTGAATTTCGAGCAGGCCCGCTTCAACATGGTCGAGCAGCAGATCCGTCCCTGGGACGTGCTCGATACGTCGGTGCTCGACCTGCTGTTCGCGGTCAAGCGCGAAGAGTTCGTGCCGGCCGAATCCCGCGCCCTGGCCTTCGCCGACCTGGAACTGCCCATCGGCCACGGCCAGGTGATGCTGCAGCCCAAGCTCGAAGCCCGCCTGCTCCAGGAACTGGCCGTCAAGAAGACCGACAAGGTGCTCGAAGTGGGCACCGGCTCCGGTTACATGGCCGCCCTGCTGGCCGCCAAGGCCGCCCAGGTGACCAGCGTCGAGATCATCCCCGAGCTGGCCAAGACCGCCGCCGCCAACCTCAAGGCCGCCGGCGTCGCCAACGCCCGGGTCGAAGTGGGTGACGGCCTGCAAGGCTGGTCCGCCGGCGCCCCCTACGACGTGATCGTCGTCTCGGGAGCCGTGCCGGTGCTGCCCGAAGCCCTGCTCGGTCAACTCAAGGTCGGTGGCCGGCTGGCAGCCATCGTCGGTACCGCGCCGGTGATGGAAGCCCAGATCGTCACCTGCACCGCGCCCCACACCTATTCCACCCTGAACCTGTTCGAAACCGTGGTGCCTGCCCTGCAGAACGCGCCCCAGCCGAGCACCTTCCGCTTCTAAGCGCCTTCCTTCCGGACCGACCATGCAGAATCTCTCTCCCCGCGACCTGGCCGACTGGCTGGCCGATCCCGACCGGGCCAAGCCCCTGTTGCTGGACGTCCGGGAACCCTGGGAATTCGCCCTGTGTCACCTGCCGAATAGCCGGCACGTGCCCATGGGACAGATCCCGGCGCGCTGGGAGGAGCTGAACGAGCGGCCGGAAGGGTTGCCGGTGGTATGCATTTGCCACCATGGTGGGCGCAGCATGCAGGTGGCGATGTTCATCGAGCGGGCCGGGGTGGAACCGGTATTCAACCTGGCAGGGGGCGTTCACGGCTGGGCCGCGGACGTGGACCCGGCCATGCCCACCTACTGATTCTTCCCGCGGAGATCCCGGCATGATGCGCGCACTGCTCGCCACCCTTTCCCTGACCGTCGCTGGTCAGGCCCTGGCCGCCGAGGACCTGGCCCAGATCTATCGCCAGGCCCTGACCAGCGACCCGCAGTACGCCGCCGCCCGGGCCACGCTTGAAGCCGGTCAGGAAAAGCGGCCCCAGGGGTTGTCGGCACTGTTGCCGTCGGTGGTGGGCACCGCCAGCACCACCTGGAACGAGAACGACATCAAGCTGGGCAGCAACCCGTCGATGCGCCGCGAGTACAACGCCAACGGCTGGAACGTGCAGCTGACCCAGCCGATCTTCCGCTGGGACCGCATTGCCGCCTACCGCCAGTCCGGCGCCCTGGTGGCCCAGTCCGAAGCCCAGTTCGCCCAGGCCCGCCAGGATCTGGTGCTGCGTGTCGCCCAGGCCTATTTCGACGTGCTCTACGCCCAGGAAAACCTGACCGCCCTGCGCGCCCAGAAGGTGGCGATCGCTCAGCAATTGGCTCAGGCGAAAAAGAGCTTCGAGGTGGGTACCGCTACCATCACCGATACCCACGAAGCCCAGTCCCGCTTCGACCTGGCCACCGCCCAGGAACTGGCGGCGGAGGCCGACCTGGAAGTCAAACGCCGCGCCCTGGCCGCCATCATCGGCCGGGAGCCGGGCGACTTGGCCCGGCTCAAGCGCGATGCCCAACTGACGCCGCCCCAGCCCCAGGCGATGACCACCTGGGTGGAGTCGGCCCAGCGCGACAATTTCCTGGTGCAGGTGCAGCAGGCCGGCCTGGAAGTGGCCGAGCGGGAAGTGGAAAAGCAACGCGCCGGCCACCTGCCCAGCCTCGACGTGGTGGCCAACCAGGGCTACAGCGCCGGGGTTACCCAAAGTTACGCCAACGGCATGCCGGTGGCGGTGAAGAGCCAGACCGATGCCTACAACGTCGGCCTGCAACTGACCATCCCCATCTTCCAGGGCGGTTACGTCAATTCCAAGACCCGGGAAGCCCAGGCCCAGCGCCAGGCGGCCATCGCCAACCTGGAAGGGGCCAAGCGCAATGCGGCCCTGACGGCCCAGCAGTCCTACCTGGGGGTGATGAGCGGCCTGGCCCAGGTGAAGGCCTACGAGGCGGCCCTGGTGTCGTCCACCTCGGCCCTGGAATCGAACAAGCTGGGCTACGAGGTGGGGGTGCGCATCAACATCGACGTGCTCAACGCCGAGCAGCAGGTCTATACCACCACCCGAGACCTGGCCAAGTCGCGCCTCGATACCCTGGTGGCCCAGCTCAAGCTGAAGTCCGCCGTGGGCACCCTGGCCGAAGAGGACATCGACCAGGTCAACGCCCTGCTCGAGCACTGACTGCCTGGTGCCGGGCAGACCCGGCGGGCGCATCAACTCTGGGTGGCGCCGCCCGGTTTCAGCCGGTAGGCCGCCGAATCGGGCGGACGATGCCTGGAAAGGCGCGCCAGTATTGCCTTTCCAGGCATGCACCTTGTAGATCGAGTATTGGCGCGGGTTTTCAGGCCGTGCGCGAAAATTTGGTACTGCCTACGTGCCTGCCGCGGCGTTCTCTGCTTTCTCTGCGCCTCGGCGAACGCCGCGTTGGTAGCGGTTTCGCCGGTTGCCTGGGTGACGCGTGGTGCCCTTAGCCCCGCATCGCGGCGGCGATCACCGCCATGACCCGTTCTGTCGCGCCGCGATGGGCGGCGCTAAAGGCTGTGGCGGCATCTTTCATGGCGGCCAGTTCCGCGGGCCGGGCGAGCAGCTCGCCTGCCACCGTCACCAGCTCGGCCGGATCGGACACCTGCCGCGCCGCGCCGGCCGCCACCGCGTCCCGGGTGGCCTGGGCGAAGTTGAAGGTGTGGGGGCCGATCAGCACCGGGCAGCCGCAGGCCGCCGCCTCGATCAGGTTCTGCCCGCCCAGGGGCACCAGGCTGCCGCCGATGAAGGCCAGGTCGGCGCAGGCGTAGTAGGCCGGCATTTCCCCCAGCGAATCCCCCAGCCAGACGTCGGTGGCGGTATCGACCGCGGGTGCTGCCTCGCCCGGCGTGGCCGAGCGGCGGGCCAGCGCCAGGCCGGCACCTTGGGCCAGGGTCGCCACCTCGTCGAAGCGTTGCGGGTGGCGCGGCACCAGCACGAGCAGGGTTCGCTCCAGCCCGGGCTGGCGGCGCAGGGCGGCGAAGGCGTCCAGCACCAGGGGCTCTTCCCCTTCCCGGGTGCTGGCGGCGAGCAGCACCGGGCGCGGACCGCCGGCCTGGAAAGTGGCGCGCCAGGTCCGGCCTCGGTCGAGCAGGACGGGGGGCGGCGCCACGTCGAACTTGACGTTGCCGCATACGGCGATGTTTTCGGCGCCGCAGCCCGCCAGCCGTTCGGCGTCGGCCCGGGTCTGGGCGGCCACGGCGGCCAGGGCGGCAAAGGCCGGGCGGGCCAGGGCGGCAAAGCGCCGGTAGCCCCGGGCCGAACGTTCCGACAGGCGGGCGTTGGCCAGCACCACCGGCACCTGGCGGGCGGCGCAGCTTTGCACCAGGTTGGGCCACAGCTCGGTTTCCATCAGCACGCCGACCTTGGGGCGCCAGGCGTCGATGAAACGGTTCACCGCCCCGGGCAGGTCGTAGGGCAGGTAGGCGACGGCGATGCGCTGGCGACCGGGGAAGTCGGCGGCCAGGTAGAGGGATTCGGCGGTGTCCCGGCCGGTGGGGGTCATGCCGGTGATGACCAGATGGTGGCCGGGATAGCGGTCGAGTAGGGCCTGCACCACGGGCTGGGCGGCCCGGGTTTCGCCCACCGAGACGGCGTGCAGCCACAGCCAGGGCGTGCCGTCGTCGGGCGCGGCCCCATCCGGCGGGGCGCTGTAGCCGAAGCGTTCCCCCAGGTGGCGCCGGTAGCCGGGCTGGCGCCGGCCGCGCCACCACAGCCGCAGGCAGACCAGGGGCGTCAGGGCGTAGAAGAGCAGGGAGTAGGCGAGGCGGGTGAGGTCCATGGCGGGCGGTGGGAGCCGTGCGAATCGGGCTGACTGGGGTGTCTGGGCGGAGGGGATGCCTGGGGGGTCAGCCGACGGCGGGCAGGTCGCGGCCGGCGAGGAAGGCATAGGCCCGGGCGGCCACGTCGCGGGGATCGGGGCACTGGGCCTTGCCCCCCAGATTGGCGTGCAGGCCGGCGGAGAGCACGCCGGTGAGGCCCGGGTCGGTGGCGACGAACAGGGCCAGGGTGGGGATGTTAAGCGCCGCGGCCAAGTGGGTCAGGCCGGTGTCCACCCCAACCGCCAGCCGGGCGACGCCGATCACGGCGGCCAGCTCGGCCAACCCCGAGGCGGGGAGGGCCTCGGCGCGGGGGGGGGCTGAAGAGGCGCGCCCAGCTTGATTCTCCAGGCGGGGTGGCTGGAGATCGTTTATCCACGCGGGGTTTGGCGGAGTGGTGCCGGAGCTGTTGAGGGCGGCGGCGATGCGCCCGGCCCGCTCCCGTTCCCGGGCGCTGCCGCCGGGCAGGCGCAGGTCCAGGCCGGCGGCGAGCAGGGCCCGGCCCAGGGCGATCCAGTGGTCTTCCGGCCACAGCTTGTCGTCCCGGCTGGTGGCGGTGAGCAGCACGGCGTAGGGGCGGGCCGTATCGATCCCGGCGGGTAGCGCGGGCAGCCTGGGGCTGGCGGCGATGCCGTAGTCCAGGGGCAGCAGCTCTAGCTCCTGGGCGTAGCCGAAGGCAGCGGCGGCCAGCCAGCGGTTGCGGGTGACGGCGTGGATGCCGGTGGGGATGGCGTAGGTCTGATTGTAAAAATGGGCTGCCAGAGGCTCCCGGGCCGATTCCGGGGCGTAGCCGGCCTTGGGGCCCCGGGCCTGACGGGCGATCAGGGCGCTCTTGACCAGCCCCTGGGTGTCGAGCACGGCGTCGTAGGCGGTCTCGCGCAGGGTGCGGCGGAAGGCGCCGATCTCGCCCCAGGTGGCGCCCTGCAGCAGGTGCTTGCGCCAGCGCCGTACCGCCACCGGAATGACCTGGGCTACGCCCGGGTGCAGGCCGGGCAGGGCCTGGAAACCTTCTTCGACGCACCAGTCGATGCGCGCGCCGGGGAAGTGGCGGCGCAGGTCGCTGACCACCGGCAGGTTGTGGATGACGTCCCCCAGGGAGGAAGTCTTGACCAGCAGCAGGGTCGGTGGCGCAGACGGGCGGGAAGTGGCGGAAGCGGGGCGGGGCGGCAAGGTAGAATGGCGGCCGAAGAAGAGGTGGGGCGGCGAGGTTGCCGCAGGGGCCGGGGGCGCTCAGTGCGCTCAGGGTCCGGCAAGGCGGGAATTATAGCGGCCCTCGCCGATCCGCCGCGCCTCCGGGTGTCCGTCCGTCATGGGCGGGGCCCCCGCCGTTCTGTCTCCTGCCTCCCTGTTCAACGTCCCAACCATCATGCCCCTGTCCGTCGTCATCATTACCCTCAATGCCGCGGCCCAACTGCCGGCCTGCCTCGATAGCGTCGATTTTGCCGACGAGGTGCTGGTGGTGGACTCGGGCAGCAGCGACGGCACCGTCGAACTGGCCCGCGCCCGGGGCGCCCGGGTGATCCACCAGGACTGGCTGGGGTTCGGTCCGCAGAAGCAGTTTGCCGTCGAGCAGGCGGCCCACGACTGGGTGCTGTGCCTGGATGCGGACGAGCGGGTCAGCGCGACGCTGCAGGCGAGCATCGTGGCGGCTCTGGCCGCGCCCGGAGCGAAAGCCTACCGCTTTGCCCGCTGCAACCGCTTCCTCGGTCGCTACCTGCGTCACGGCGAGGGCTATCCGGACTGGAGTCTGCGCCTCTTCCAGCGCGGCCATGGGCGCTGGTCCGACGATGCGGTGCACGAGAAGGTAGTGCTCGACCCCGCTGCCGGCGCCGTCGCCACCCTGGCCGGCGATCTGATGCACGATTCGGCCGAGAGCATCGCCGCCTATCTGACCAAGCAGAATTGCTACACCAGTCTGGCTGCCGAAGCGGCAGCGGCGGCGGGCAAGCGGGCCTCGGCGGTACGGGTGGTGCTGTCGCCCCTGGTGCGTTTCATCAAGTTTTATGTGGTGCGCCGCGGCTTTCTCGACGGTCTGCCCGGCTTCATTCACGTGGCCATCGGCTGCTTCAACAGCTTTGCCAAGTACGCCAAGATGCGGGAAATCCAGCTGCGTGCCGCAGCAATGGGGGCGAAGCGATGATTCTTGTACTTAATGGGGCGGCCTGCCGCTCCGGTATAATTTGACGCCTTTGGCTCCGGGTTGGCGCGCAACCTGGGCGCATCGCTAGGTTTGAGGGGAATGGTTTGAAAGTACTGGTCACCGGTGCCGCCGGTTTTATCGGCATGCACACGTCGCTGCGCCTGCTGGAGCGGGGCGACGAGGTCGTGGGGTTCGACAACTTCAACGACTATTACGATCCGACCCTCAAGGAGGCCCGTGCCGCCCGGTTGGCGGCCCATGCCAATGCCGCGAATTTCCGCATGGTGCGCGGCGATGTGGCCGATACCGCCGCGGTGGCCGCCCTGTTCGAGCGGGAAGGCTTCGACCGCGTGGTGCACCTGGCGGCCCAAGCCGGGGTGCGCTATTCCCTGCAGAATCCCCACGCCTATGTTTCAGCCAACCTGGCGGGGTTCGTGAACATCCTCGAAGGTTGCCGCCACGGCAAGGTCGAGCATCTGGTGTACGCCTCCAGTTCCAGCGTGTACGGCGGCAACACCAAACTGCCATTCTCCGAGCACGACAGCGTGGATCATCCGGTCAGCCTGTACGCGGCGACCAAGAAGTCCAATGAACTGATGGCCCACACCTACAGCCACCTGTTCGGCCTGCCCACCACCGGGCTGCGCTTCTTCACCGTCTATGGCCCCTGGGGGCGCCCGGACATGGCGCTCTTCCTGTTCACCCGGGCGATTCTCGAAGGCCGCCCCATCGACGTATTCAACCACGGCCAGATGGTGCGCGACTTCACCTTCATCGACGATATCGTCGAGGGCGTCATTCGTGTCCTCGACCAGCCCGCCCAGCCCGATCCCGCTTTCGATCCAGCCAACCCGGATCCAGCCCGCAGCAATGTGCCGTACCGGGTGTTCAACATCGGCAATCACAATCCGGTGCAGCTGATGACCTACATTGAGACCCTGGAGCGGGCCTTGGGCAAAACGGCGGAAAAGAACTTCCTGCCGCTGCAGGACGGCGACGTGCCGGCCACCAGCGCCGATACCGCTGAATTGGAAACGGCAGTGGGATTTGCGCCGGCAACGACTGTCGAAGCAGGTATTGGGCGTTTTGTGACCTGGTACCAGGATTACTACAAGAACAAGTGTTAATAAGGATTCAATGTTATGAATGCCAATCCGTTCAATCCCGTTGTGGCGGTCGTGGGGCTAGGTTATGTAGGGCTTCCTTTGGCCGTGGCATTTGGTAAGCGCTTTCGCACGATCGGTTTTGATCTGTCGGAAGCCAAGATCGCCGCGTATCGCCAGGGCGTAGACCCGACCGGTGAAGTGACACGGGAGGATTTGTCGCAAGCCGAAAAGCTGGAAGTGACGACTGATCCCAGCATGCTTGGCGAGGCCGACTTCATCGTAGTGGCCGTCCCGACACCGGTGGATGCAGCGCATCAGCCGGATTTTTCACCCCTGGTCGGGGCCTCCGAAACGGCAGGTCGCTACTTGAAGCAGGGGGCGACCGTGGTGTTCGAGTCCACCGTCTATCCCGGTGCCACGGAAGAAGTGTGCATCCCTGTGCTGGAAAAGCATTCCGGGAAACAGTGGGGGCGGGATTTCTTTGTGGGCTATTCCCCGGAGCGGATCAACCCGGGGGATCGGGAACATACCTTGACGCGAATCGTTAAGGTCGTGTCCGGTGATAGCGCGAATACGCTGGAACAGGTGGCGGCACTCTATGAAGCAATCATCGATGCAGGGGTGCACCGCGCATCGTCCATCAAGGTGGCGGAAGCGGCAAAAGTCATCGAAAACACCCAGCGCGACCTCAACATCGCGCTGATGAATGAACTCGCCCTCATTTTCGACAAGCTGGGTATTGATACCACCGAGGTGTTGGAAGCGGCCGGTACCAAGTGGAACTTCCTCAAATTCAGGCCTGGTCTGGTCGGTGGCCATTGCATCGGGGTCGATCCCTATTACCTGACCTATAAGGCCGATATGCTGGGTTATCACCCGCAAGTGATCCTGGCCGGTCGCCGGATCAACGATGGTATGGGGAAGTTCATCGCCGAGAAGACCATCAAGTTGATGATTCAAGCAGGCCAAAGCATTAAGGGCGCTCGGGTGGCGGTGCTGGGTTTGACGTTCAAGGAAAATTGTCCCGATCTGCGCAACTCGCGTGTCCCCGACATCATTCATGAGCTGGAAAGCTACGGGGTAGAGGTTTCCGTTCACGATCCGCTGGCTGACCCCGAAGAGGCCATGCATGAGTACGGCCTGAAGCTTTCTGCCTGGGAAGACCTGCCTACTGCCGAAGCGGTGGTGCTGGCGGTTGCCCATGATGCTTATGCCCAGGATGCCGGGGCAGTTGGGCAGAAAATCTGCCCGGGTGGGGTGTTGGCGGATGTGAAGTCCGTGTTGCGCCAGGCGCCGCGAGAAGATGTGGTGGTGTGGCGCCTGTAAGCGCACAAACCAGCACGGTATTTTTTTAATGGTGGCGTTGGAGGCTGTTCTGCTGCACCGCTAAAAGACATCTATGCACATTCTCGTCACCGGCGGCGCCGGCTACATCGGCTCCCATACCTGCGTGGCCCTGGCGGAAGCGGGCCACCGGGTTAGTGTGCTCGACAATTTCACCAACAGTTCCCCCCGGGTGATGGAGCGGCTTGCCTTATTGACTGGCACGGCGCCGCAGCTGATAGAAGGGGACGTGCGGGATCGTGTCGACCTCGACCGCCTGTTCGCGGCGGATTCAGTGGATGCAGTCATCCACTTCGCCGGGCTGAAGGCGGTTGGGGAGTCGGTGGCTGATCCCCTGGCCTACTACGACAACAACGTCGCCGGGACCTTGACCTTGTTGGGGGCCATGGCCCGGGCTCAGGTCAAGACCCTGGTCTTTTCCTCTTCGGCAACGGTGTATGGGGATCCTGCGACGGTGCCGATCCGCGAGGATTTTCCCCTGGCGGCGACCAATCCGTATGGGCGCACCAAGCTGATGGTGGAAGAGATTCTGGCGGATCTGTATCGTGCCGATCCCTCCTGGAAGCTAGCACGGCTGCGCTACTTCAATCCGGTGGGCGCCCATGCCAGCGGACTGATCGGCGAGGATCCCCGAGGTACGCCCAACAACCTTCTCCCGTTCATCGCCCAGGTGGCCGTTGGCCGTCGCGAGCGGCTGACGATCTTCGGCGACGATTACCCGACCCCGGATGGCACTGGGGTGCGGGATTACATCCATGTGATGGATCTGGCCGAAGGACATCTCGCAGCGCTCGATGCCCTGGCCCGCAGGCCCACCAGTGAGGGCATGATCACCGTCAACCTGGGCACCGGTCATGGTGTTTCCGTGCTGGGGATGGTGCGGGCCTTTGAGGCCGCTTCCGGCCGGTCGATCCCATTCCAGGTGGCCTCCCGGCGGCCCGGCGATGTGGCCAGTTGCTATGCCGATCCATCCCGGGCCCAAGCCTTGCTGGGCTGGCACGCCCGGCGTGGCTTGGCTGAAATGTGCCAGGATGCCTGGCGCTGGCAGTCGATGAACCCCATGGGGTTCGGCGAGTAGTCCATGAGGTGCGACCTGCGGAGGAGCATGCGGTGATTCTGGTGACGGGCGGGGCCGGCTTCATTGGCGCCAATTTTGTGCTCGACTGGCTGGCCGAGATCGGCGAGCCGGTGGTCAACCTCGACAAGCTGACCTATGCCGGTAACCGGGAGAATCTGGCTCGCTTGGCTGATGACCGTCGCCATTGCTTCGTCCAGGGCGATATCGGTGATGCTGCCTTGCTCGACACCCTGCTCGCTACGCATCGTCCCCGGGCCATCATCAACTTTGCTGCCGAATCCCACGTGGATCGTTCGATTCGCGGGCCTGAAGCCTTCATCCAGACCAACATCGTCGGCACCTTCCGCCTGCTCGATGCCGTCCGGGATTACTGGTCGGGGCTGGAGGGGACGGAGCGGGGCGCTTTCCGTTTTCTGCACGTGTCCACCGACGAGGTCTATGGCTCCCTAGCCCCGGAGGCCCCGGCCTTCACTGAACAGCACCGTTTCGAACCGAATAGCCCCTATTCAGCCTCCAAGGCTGCGTCCGACCACCTGGTGCGGGCCTATCACCATACCTACGGGTTGCCGGTACTGACGACCAACTGCTCGAACAACTATGGTCCCTACCAGTTTCCGGAAAAGCTGATTCCCCTGGTGATTACCAACGCCCTGGCCGGCAAGCCCCTGCCGATTTACGGCGACGGCCAGCAGGTGCGTGACTGGCTATATGTCGAGGATCACTGCCGGGCGATCCGGCGGGTGCTGGAAGCGGGATGCCCGGGGGAAACCTACAACGTTGGCGGATGGAGCGAACGCACCAACCTGGATATCGTGCAACAGCTCTGCACGCTGCTGGATGAGCTGCGGCCGCGTCCGGATGGCCGCTCCTACCAAGAGCAGCTGACCTTCGTCGCTGATCGCCCCGGCCACGACCGACGCTACGCCATCGATGCGACCCGGATCGCGACGGAGCTTGGATGGCGTCCCGCCGAAACCCTGGCGAGCGGCCTGCGCAAGACGGTTGAATGGTATCTGGCCAATCCGGACTGGGTCGCCCATGTCCAAAGCGGTGCTTACCGTCATTGGGTTCGCGAACACTATGAAGCATCCGCGTCTGGCGGCGGCGAAGGCCGGTACTGATGGGGGGGCTGCCCAAGATCCTGCTCTTCGGCAAGAATGGCCAGGTCGGCTGGGAGCTGCAGCGTGCCCTGGCGCCGCTCGGACCGGTCGTGGCCCTGGATCGCCACGGTAGCGAGGGGCTGTGTGGCGACTTGGCCGATTTGGACGGTATTGCCACCACGATCCGGGCAGTGGCTCCCAGTGTGATCGTCAATGCCGCGGCCTATACCGAGGTGGATCAGGCCCAGGCCGAGCCCGAACTGGCCCGGCGCATCAACTGCGACGCGGTGGCCGTACTGGCCCGGGAGGCCCAGGCACTGGGCGCCTGGCTGGTCTCCTATTCGACCGACTACGTTTTCGACGGTAGCGGCCAGCAGCCGTGGCGGGAGGAGGATGTTCCGCACCCCCTGTCGGTCTATGGGCAGACCAAGCGTGACGGCGAACTGGCCATACAGGCCGTTGGTGGCCAGCACCTGATCTTTCGCACCAGCTGGGTGTACGGTGCCAGAGGACGCAACTTTGCCAAGACCATCCTGCGTCTGGCCGCCGAACGGGATGCGCTGCAGGTCGTGGCGGATCAGTTCGGGGCGCCCACCGGAGCCGATCTGTTGGCCGACGTCACCGCCCACGCCCTGCGCCTGGTTCGGCTGCGCCCTGAACTGGTCGGGCTCTATCATTTGGCGGCGGCCGGCGAAACGTCCTGGCACGGCTACGCCCGCCATGTAGTGGAAGCCGCCCGGGCCGCGGGGCGCCCCCTGCGTCTGGCAGAGGCGGCGATTGTTCCCATACCGGCGACGGCCTACCCCTTACCCGCCCCTCGGCCCGCTAATTCGCGTCTGGATACGTCCCGCTTGCGTGCCGCTTTTGGCGTCCACCTGCCGCCTTGGCAGGAAGGCGTTGACCGGCTGCTGGGCGAGCTTTTCGAGGAGCGTTTGTGAGTCTTGCCATGCCTGCACCCAAGCCGCGCCGCGGCATCATCCTGGCCGGAGGCTCAGGAACCCGCCTCTATCCGGCGACCTTGGCGATGTCCAAACAGCTGCTGCCGATCTTCGACAAGCCGATGATCTACTATCCCCTCACTACCCTGATGCTGGCGGGGATACGGGACATCCTGATCATCTCCACCCCCCAGGACACGCCGCGCTTTAGTCAGTTGCTCGGCGACGGCTCGCGTTGGGGGATCAATCTGCAATATGCGGTACAGCCGGCGCCGGAGGGATTGGCCCAGGCCTTCCTGATCGGCGAGGCGTTCCTGGCTGGCGGTCCCTGTGCCTTGGTGTTGGGCGACAACATTTTTTACGGCCATGACTTTGCGTCCATTCTCCAAACAGCTAGTGCCCGCGGCGACGGTGCCAGCATCTTCGCCTACGCGGTGCAGGACCCGGAGCGCTACGGTGTGGTCGAGTTCGACGCAGGGGGGCGGGCCCTCTCTCTGGAGGAAAAACCGGCAGCCCCCAAGTCCCGCTACGCGGTGACGGGTCTGTACTTCTACGATGCGGCGGTGGTGGATGTCGCCAAGGGTATCCGGCCGTCGGTCCGGGGGGAGTTGGAAATCACCGACGTCAACCGCCACTACCTGGAACAAGGTCGGTTGACCGTGGACATCATGGGACGGGGCTACGCCTGGCTCGATACGGGTACCCACGAATCGATGCTGGAAGCCAGCCAGTTCATCGAAACCATCGAGCGCCGCCAGGGGCTCAAGGTTGCGGTGCCCGAGGAAATCGCCTGGCGGCTCGGCTGGATCGATGATGCCGCACTGTCCGCCTTGGCCGTGCCGTTGGCCAAGAGCGGATATGGTCGCTATCTCTGTAGTTTGCTCACTGACCGGGTGTTGGGGTGAAGGTCAGTAGCACAACCCTGTCGGGGGTTCTGCTGCTGGAGCCTGAAGTTTATGGCGACAGCCGCGGCTTCTTCTTCGAGAGCTTCAACGAGCGCCGCTTCGCCGTCGAGGCCGGCATTGTTGCCCACTTCGTTCAGGATAATCATTCCCGCTCGGGGCGGCATATCCTGCGCGGGCTGCACTACCAGGTGGGGAATCCCCAAGGCAAGCTGATCCGGGTGGTGCGTGGCGCAATTTTCGACGTAGCGGTGGATCTGCGCCGTTCTTCACCCACCTTCGGTCACTGGGACGGGGTGCGGCTCGACGCCGAACACCATCAACAACTCTGGGTTCCACCCGGGCTCGCTCACGGCTTTCTGGTACTCTCGGACGAAGCCGACGTGCTGTACAAGACCACCGACTACTGGTCGCCGCAGAACGAACGCTGCATTCGCTGGGACGACCCGCAGCTGGCCATTGCCTGGCCCCTGGAGGGTGCTCCCGTCCTGTCGGACAAGGACCGCGCCGGCCAGGCCTTTGCCGACGCGGAACTGTTCCCCTGATCCTGCCCGGTGCCGCCACGGCGGCCCGGGGATACGCTTCTACTGATTTCTGTTATGGCCACCTACGCCATCGGCGACATCCAGGGCTGCTTTTCCGCCCTGCAATGCCTGCTTGAACGCTGCCACTTCGATCCTGCCCGCGACCGCCTGTGGTTTGTCGGCGACCTGGTCAACCGCGGCCCCCAATCCCTGGAAACCCTGCGTTTTGTTCGGGATCTGGGCGATGCAGCGGTGACCGTGCTCGGTAACCACGACCTCTACCTGTTGATGGTAGCGGCCCAAGCCGTGCCTAAGCGTGGCCGCGACGATACCCTGGACCCGGTGCTGCAGGCGCCGGATCGGGATGAACTGCTCGACTGGCTGCGCCAGCAGCCCCTCTGTCATCGGGAAGGGGCCTACTGCGTGGTGCACGCCGGCCTGCTGCCGGCCTGGTCGGCCGATCAGGCGCGGGCCCTGGCCCGCGAGGTTGAAACGGAACTGGCCGGCGCCGGCTGGCAGCACTTTCTCCAGACCCTGTGGGGTGATGAGCCGGCCGCCTGGCAGGATAGGTTGGCGGGCACGGCCCGGCACCGGGTGATCGTCAATGCCATGACCCGGATGCGCTTCTGCTCGCCGGAAGGGGAAATGGAGTTCCGCTCCAAAGGCGAACTGAGCGATGCCCCCTCCGGCTATCTGCCCTGGTTCGATGTGCCCGGGCGACGCAGCCTAGACGGCGAGACGGTCCTGGTCACCGGTCACTGGTCGGCCCTCGGTCTTTACCTGCGCCCCGATCTGTTGGCTCTCGACTCGGGCTGCTTGTGGGGGGGGGCGCTGACCGCCCTGCGCCTGGACGATCGCCAGGTCTTTCAGGTCGAGTGCGGCGAAGGCGGCTGTATCGCCCGCTAGGCCCCAACATCCCGGTGCGGCAGACATCGCCGCCACCGGGCTCAGTAGAGGAAGCGGCCGTGCAGGTCGTCCAGGTTGAGTTCCGCCAGGATCTGTTCGAGCCGCTCCCGGGCGTTGCGCCGTGGCGCGCCGGTATGCCGGGCGATGATCAGCTCGTTTTTCATCGAATGCTCCCAGCCCACCAGTTCGGTCACCGTCACTTGGTAGCCGTGGGCTTCCAGTTGCAGGCAGCGCAGGGCGTTGGTCAGCTGGCTGCCGAATTCCCGGGTGTGGATGGGATGGCGCCAGAGTTCCGAGAGCGGCGTCTTGGCGAAGGATTCGTTCTTGTGTTGGCGCAGCACGCTGGCCACTTCCGCCTGGCAGCAGGGCACCAGCACCAGGAAGCGGGCCTGTTTGGCCAGGCCGAAGCGGATCGCGTCATCGGTGGCGGTGTCGCAGGCGTGCAGCGCCGTCACCACGTCCACCTGGGCCGGCAGCAGGGGGGAATCGATCGACTGCTCCACCGTCAGGTCATGGAAGGCCATGCGGGCAAAGCCGAGGCGCTCGGCCAGTTCCCGGGACTTGGCCACCAGTTCGGCCCGGGTCTCGATGCCGACAATGTGCCCCAGCTCCCGGGACTTGAAGAATAGGTCGTAGAGGATGAAGCCCAGGTAGGACTTGCCGGCGCCGTGATCCACCAGGGTGAAGTCCCGGGGCGCATCCGTGCCGGCCGGGGCGGTCAGCACCTCGTCGAGCAGGGGCTCGATGAAGTGGTAAAGGTGATAGACCTGCTTCAGCTTGCGCCGGGTGTCCTGATTGAGCTTGCCGTCCCGGGTCAGGATATGCAGCTCCTTGAGCAGCTCGATGGACTGGCCGGGCTTGATCTCGGGGATGGGCGGCGGCGAGGCGGGAGTGGGGCGGCGGGCAGTAGTCACGGTGGGGCGGAGAAAACGTTCAGGGCCCGCATTCTACGCCCCCGGTAGAATGGCGCCTTTGCACGGTAGCCCCGCGGGGCGATCCCTTCCCTTTCTTGCCCGGACGACCATGACCGATCCCCTCTTCGATACCCCCCTCACCGACCGCCTGCAGCTGGCCCTGAGCGCCCGCGCCGACCTGATCGAGCGCCTGCACGCCGAGGGGACCGACGCCTACCGGGTCTTCCATGGCAGCGTCGAGGGCGTGCCCGGCCTGACCGTGGACCGCTACGGCGACCTGCTGCTGGTGCAGACCTTTCACACCAGCCTGGCCGATGCGCAACTGGCCGAGCTGGAAGCCTTCTACGCCACCGCCCTGCCCGGGCTGGAGGTGGTGTACAACGACCGCAGCCGGGGCAATTCGCGCATCGCCAACCGGCTCGACCCGGCCCGCCTGGCCGTCGCCGAAACACCCCGGGAAGCCCACGAACTGGGCATCACCTACCGCATCCAGGGGCGCCACGAGGGCCAGGACCCCTGGCTGTTCCTCGACCTGCGCGCCGGCCGGCGCCGGGTGATGCAGGAGGCCCCGGGCAAGTCGGTGCTCAACCTGTTCGCCTACACCGGCGGGGTCGGCCTGGCCGCCGCCAAGGCCGGGGCGCGCTTCGTGGTGAACGTGGATTTCGCCGAGTCGAGCCTCAAGATCGGCAAGGAAAACGCCAAACTCAACGAGCTGGCCACCCGGCCGCGCATGATCAAGAGCGACGTCTTCGCCGCCACTCGCCAGCTGTCCGGCATCGGCCAGCCCGAGGTGGTGCGCGGCAAGCGCCTGCCGCCCTTTCCCAAGCTCGAACCCCAGACCTTCGATCTGGTCTTTCTCGACCCGCCGCGCTATGCCAAGAGCCCCTTCGGCGTGGTGGATCTGGTGCACGACTACGCCGCCATCTTCAAGCCGGCCCTGCTGTGCACTGCCCCCGGTGGCACCCTGATCTGTTGCAACAACGTCGCCCAGGTGGACCGGGACGCCTGGCTCGACCAGCTGCAGCGCAGCGCGCGCAAGGCCGGCCGGGAAATCCGCGAGTTCGAGTGGATCGCCCCGGAAGCCGACTTCCCCAGCTACGACGGCCAGCCCCCGCTGAAGATGGTGCTGCTGCGGGTCTGAGCCAGCAGCGTCGTCGATCTTTCCTGAGGGCGTTGCCATGTCGGACGCCCAAAGCACACAGGCCCCGGAAACGGGGCCTGTGTGCTTTGGGCGCGATGGGAGGTCAGCCGGCGCGGCCGTTGCCCGCGTCCGGGCGCTCGTCGTCATCCTCCGCCGTGGTTTCCGCTTCCGCCACTGGCGCCGCGGCGATCATGGCGGCGCGGGATTCCGGGGTTTCCAGGCTGATGCGGCCGATGGCGCCGCTGCGGTAATCGGTGAGCAGGATCACCGCCGCCTTCTCCAGGTCCCAGTCGCCGCCGCCCTTGCCCATCTTGCGGCAGGCACGCTTGCGCGCCACCAGCTCGATCAGGCCGACGCCGTCCAATCCGGCCAGATCGGCGTCGGCGATCTTGTAGCGGGCCGCCACCAGGGCCGGGTAGCGCTCCAGCAGCAGGTCGCCGAGGAAGGTGGCCACTTCCTCGTCGATGTAGGCGTTGGTGCCCACGGCGTGGCTGGCGGCGAGCATCAGGCCGTCGCTGGCGTAGGGGATGCGCGGCCAGAGCATGCCCGGGGTGTCGGTGATGCTCATGCCGTTGCCCAGGTCGAGGCGCTGCTGCATCTTGGTCACCGCCGGCTGGTCGCCCACGGCCGCCACCTTGCGCTTCAACAGGGCGTTCATCAGGGTCGATTTGCCCACGTTGGGGATGCCCATGATCATCATGCGCAGGGGCTTGGTCGGGTCGTTGCGGTGGGGCGCCAGCTGCTGGCACAGGCCGGTGATGCGGGCCACGTCGGCGGGTTTCTTGGCCGACATGGCGAAGGCCTTGACCCCCTCCTGGGCGTTGAAATAGGCGATCCAGGCGCGGGTGGCCTCCGGATCGGCCAGATCCACCTTGTTGAGCAGCTTCAGGCAGGGCCGGTTCCGGAAGGTGCGCAGCTCGTGGATCATGGGATTGCTGCTGGCCTCGGGCAGGCGGGCGTCCACCACCTCGATGACGACGTCGATGTTGGCCATGGTCTCGGCGGCCTTCTTGCGTGCCGAGGTCATGTGGCCGGGGAACCACTGGATGGACATGAATATGGGCTATGAAATTTTCGGGATTTGCTTATTATCCCCCATCCCGCCCCGCGACCCGGTGCGCAACGCGTTCTGACCCTTTCGATCCTTGCTCCCTATGGCCCTGCAGAAGCCCACCCTCCCGCAGCAAAAGCTCTTCGCCAAGATCCGCATCGCCGGTGGCCTGTTCGCCACGGTGATCCTGGGCGGCTCGTGCATCTCGGCCCTGGCCAACGGCACCGCCTTCGACGGCCCCCTGGTGGTCCAGGCCATCGTCGCCGCCGGCGCCTTCACCTACACCAGCTACAACCTGCGCCAACTGGCCAAGCTCAACCAGCGCCAGGAATAAGCCCGCGCCGCCGGGGTGGCCGAGGCGCTGTCGCCCGGCGCCCGGCGTGATGGCTCAGGACAGCACCACCACGGTCTGCCGGCCCCACCATTCCTCCCCCGGGGCCACCGTCACCGGCTGGCGGGCCACCGCCGCCTCGACGCACAGGAAGCGGCGAAAATCCTTGGCCGCCAGGTCGGGGAAGCGCGCCTCGGCGCCCTCCCAGGGGTTCCACACCACCACGTCGCTAAAGCCCTCGGTGTTGATGCCCAGGGTGTGCTGCTCGTCGCGCAGCAGCAGGGGCCGGGCGCAGTCGTAGTAGATGCGGTCCACCTCCCGCTCCACGACCAGGCTGGGGGCCGTCTCCCGGGTGGGGGCGGCATCCTTGAGCTTGTCCAGGTAGTCCAGGCCGTACAGGCCTTCCAGGGACACCTCTTCCACCTCGGCCACCTTCAGGTAGGTGTGCAGCGCGCCGGTGAAGGCGAAGGGCGCCTCCCCCGGGTTGGTCAGCGACAGCTCCAGGTCGAGGCGCTCGCCCTCGATCGCTACCGTCAGTTCGGCGCGGAAGGCGTGGGGCCACAGGGTCCGGCTGGCGGCGTCGTCGCCGCAGACCAGGGACACCAGGGTGCAGCCGTTGTGCTGGGATTGGTCGCTCACCTCCCAGCGGCGGGTGCGCAGCAGGCCGTGCTTGGGCAGCCCGCCCAGGTCGGCGAACTGGGGAAAGCACACCGGCACGCCGCCGCGGATCGGCTTGGATCCGTCGAAAACGGCCCGTTCGCTGACGAACAGCTGTTCCTTTTCCCCCGGCGGCACCCAGGACAGCAGCTGGCCGCCGAGCAGGGACACCACGGCGCTGGCGCCGTCGCCGGTGGTCAGGCGCAGGGCCGGGGTGCCGTGGAAATCGCAGGGGGTGACGGAGGGCAGGGGGGTCATGGCGAGGCTCGCTAGGGTTCGGCAAGGCGGTGGGGATGAGGAGAAATTCCGGCGGTGGCGCCGGATCGGGCTGCAGCGGGGCCGCCGCGCCGCTAGGGCGAAGTCCCGGTGGCCGCGGGTCTCGCTGCATCAGCGCAACGAAGCGGCGCCGATGCGGCCCAATACCAGGCAGGCACGGAAAACACGGCACGACCGGCTGGCAGCGGCCGGGCAGGCCCGGCACACAGCGCCGGACCGGCAGTGTACCGCCGTCGCGGTATCCTAGTTGCCTGATAACGAGATTCCGGCCATGACCCCTCCCGCTGACCACCTCACCGCCGCCCCGACGTCCGGGACGCCCTACGCCGATCTGAGCCCGGACCTGATCCTGGACGCCCTGGAGTCGGTGGGGCTGGTGCCCGACGGGCGGCTGCTCGCCCTCAACAGCTACGAGAACCGGGTCTACCAGGTGGGCATCGACAACGAAGGCGAGCCCCTCGGCGCCGCACCCTTGATCGCCAAGTTCTACCGGCCGCGGCGCTGGAGCGACGCCGCCATCCTTGAGGAGCACGCCTTCGCCAGGGAACTGGCCGCCCGGGAAATCCCGGTGGTGGCGCCCCTGGAATTGAACGGCACCACTCTGCACCACCACGCCGGCCACCGTTTTGCCCTGTTTCCCCGGCGCGGCGGGCGGGCGCCGGAACTGGGCGATCCGGCCACCCTGGAATGGATCGGCCGCTTTCTCGGCCGCATCCACGCCGTCGGCCAGGTGGCCGACTACCAGCACCGGCCGGCCCTGGATATCGGCAGCTTCGGCTACGACTCCCGGGACTGGCTGCTCGACCACGATTTTGTCCCCCTCGAACTGCGCAGCGCCTGGCACGGCGCCGCCGACGCCGCTTTGGACGCGGTGGCGCAAGCCTTCGAGCGGGCCGGCGAGGTGCGCCGGCTGCGCCTCCACGGCGACTGCCACGGCGGCAACATCCTGTGGGTCGAGGAAGGCGACGCGCCGGGCCCCCATTTTGTGGACTTCGACGACAGCCGCATGGGCCCGGCGGTGCAGGACCTGTGGATGCTGCTCTCCGGCGACCGCCAGGAAATGTCGCGGCAACTGGCCGACGTGCTGGCCGGCTACGAGGACTTCTGCGACTTCGACCCGCGCGAGCTGCGCCTGGTGGAAGCCCTGCGCACCCTGCGCCTGCTCCACTACAGCGCCTGGCTGGCGCGGCGCTGGGACGACCCGGCCTTTCCCGCCGCCTTCCCCTGGTTCAACACCGCCCACTATTGGCAGGCCCGGGTCGGCGAATTGCAGCAGCAGGTGCTGGCCATGGCCGAACCGGCCCTGTGGGGGGCGTAACGGCGGATGAGGTACCGGGGGGCGGCGTTTTCAGGGAACCACATCCTTGCCTTGCCCGGTGGTTCGCTGTTCAGCGTTGCTTGCACCTGGCACCGTCGCAATCGGAAGCGCCGGGTTTCGCCTGACGGCGAGCCACTTTCTGTCCGGCTACAGAAAGTAGCCAAAGAACGCCGTGCCCGCTTCCCAGCCCCCAGCAAAAAGCGCTGGGGGTGCCCTGCGCTACTCGCCCGGGACGGGGGCTGCGGAACTCGGCCTGCGGCCTCAAACAGTCCTCGCCCTTTTTCCGTCCCGGCCTGCGTTGCTCGGCGGGGCAGAAGGGCACAGGGGGGCGCACGATTTGTGAGGTACTGCCTTACGCTGGCTTACTCCGCGTTGAAAGCGGTCTGGTAACGCAGCGATATAGCGCCAATTTTCATGGAGAGTGGCTGAAGACCCGCGCCAGAGCTTGTTCTTAACGATTGTGCCTTCAAGATCGTTTATTGACGCGGGGTTCGGCGATGCCTGTCTGAAGATCGTTTATTGGCGCGGTGTTTGGCGAGGTATGTTTTCTGCGACCTGGGGTTGTGGGTGGCGGCGCAGCCGTTTCGCTCCCCCCTCCTCCCAGGCTATAGCCCCCGTCCTGACCTCTGCCGCGCCCTGGGGCGCACTTCATTCTCCTCCTTCCGCCAGCCCTTCCCGTTGCCGCCACTGCCGGGCGAAGTCCAGGGCGTCGGCGAAGAAAGCGCGAAAATCCGCCGCGAACCCGTCATAGTCGTCGAGCAGTTCAATGCCGCCGCCGGCCAGGGGCGTCGGCCGGGAAAAGCGCCGCGCCGCCATGCGGTCCAGGGCCAGGGCGATGGTGGCTGCCTCGGCGTAGGAACCGAGCCAGTCGTGGGCCGCCATCAGCGGCGCCACCTCGGCCAGCCGGGGCGGCAGCAGGGCGGCATGGTCGGCGAACAGGGCGTAGGTGGCGGTGCAGTAAGTGGCCAGATCCACCACCGGCCGATCCCGCTCCGGGGCGGCGCGATCCGCGACGGATGTGGCGGCGGCCTGTGCGCAGCCCCGCTTGGTTGGCGCGCCGATGCCCGCCGTCCCGCTGTCCACTGTCCCGATGCCGTGGTCCGGGCTTGCCGCTACGCCGGTCTCGGCTGACGCGGGTGGTGGGGCGAGCACTGCGCCAGGTGTGGCGGCCAGGCTCACGTTGCCGGAAAAGGCGGCAAACCCGGGGGCCGCCGGCCACGCCGCCCAGCCCCGGGCGAGAAAGTGGTCGTAGAACAGGTCCACCATGATCCCCGCCACCCGGCGCCGTTCCGGGCTGACCCGGGCGCGGCTGGCGCGAAAGGCCGGGTGGGTTTCGGCGTAGGCGTCGATGGCCCGGTGCAGGCGTAGCCCCTGGGTAAGCCGCTCGGGCAGGTGGGCCGGGGCGGGGCTGAGGGGGCCTTTGACGAAATCGCCCATCAGCCCGCCCAGGCGCAGCAGCGGATCGGGGCCGGCGAGGACGGCGTGGGCAAGGTAGTTCATGGCGGCGGCAGACGGGGGCGGAGCAGGGGGCGCGGCAGGTGGCAAAAGGAACGGACTGGGCCGCGGCAGAGCGGCGCAGATCGGCACGGGCGGGGCGGAAACTGCGGGGTGCGGCCGACCCTGACAGGTCAGGCCCGGCGGCGGCCGGAAGGTTCGCGGCGGATGGCCGCCGCGCGCGAGCGCCTCGTGGCCGGCCCGGGGGTGGGGTGTGCCCCCGTCACGCCTGGCTGCGGGCCATGCACTGCTGGTAGCGGCCGTCCACCCGGCGGGCGAACCACTCGGTGGTCAGCTTGCGCTGGATCTTCGGGCTCTTCAGGTCGATATGAGGCAGCACCTCCCGGGGCAGGGGGCGTCCGTCCTGTTCGGCCAGGGCGAAGACGCGCTGGTAGAGCGGCGTCTGGGCGAAGGCGGCGGTCTTTTCCAGGGCCAGGTCCCGGTCGATGGCGGCGGCGTTGAAACCGAGGCGCCGGGCCTGGGCCACCAAGGCGCTGCGGGTGGCGCTGGGGTCGGCCGACGGTTGGCCCTTCTCATAGCGCAGCAGGTCGCCGTCCAGATCCAGGGGCTTGCCGGCGAGCCGGGCCACGGCGGCCTGGAAAGCAGCGTTGCGGCTGGAGTAGCGCCCGGCGTTGAAGTCGGCGAAGCGGTACAGGGCCTGGGGGTAGGCGGTCGGGTAGTCGAGCAGGATGGCCATGCCGAAATACACCCCGCCGCGCCGGGTGAACACCTCGCGGCGCACGTCCATGCCGAAACGGCCGTAGGGGTAGGGCTTCTCGCGCACCTGGGCCTTGGCGAACTCGACGCTGACCTGCATCGGCCCGCCCGTGCGCACCGGGTTGTAGTCGGCGAGCAGGGTCCGGCCGGCCGGCAGCTCGGCGATCATGTCGGAAAACAGCTCGTTCATCTGCCGCTCGGTCTTGAGGGCGTCGATGCGCGCCTTGTAGCTGCGCCCGTCCGGCGAGGTCTTGGCCAGGGCCGCGCTCAGCACCAGTTTGGGAATGCCGTAGCGGCTGCGCCGGGCCTCGATCTCCTTCCAGGCGATCTTGTTCAGGCCGGGTACCTGGGGGTCGCCCTGAAAGCCCGATTCCTGCTCGATCACCGCCAGGGTGGCGCAGATGTTGGCCGGGCTGGGGGGCAGGCGCAGGGCCACCAAGGCGGTGGCGATGTCGCCGGCCCAGCCGTTCCGGTCGGCAAGGCCGGCCGGCAGCAGGCGCAGCACCTGGGCCCGGGCTTCCCGCTCCAGGGGCGCCGTATCCACCGGTGCCACCGGTGCCGCCGGTGCCGCCGGTGCCGCCGGTGCCGCCGGTGCCGACGGCGCGGCGGCGGGGGAGGGCGGCAGGGGTTTGGCGCTCACCGCGGGCGGCGGCAGGATCGGCGTGATGCTGGCGCCGCTGGGGGCGGTGATCGGCGTGGGGGCGGGCGGCGGCGACGGGGGGCTGGGCGCGGTCGTGGCACGGCCCGGCGTCACCACCGGTGCCGGCGGTGCAACGGCACAGGCGGCCAGGCCGAGGGCCAGGGCGGCCGGCACGGCCAGGCGGCGGAAAGCAGGGACAGGGCGCGTCGTGGCGGACGCAGGGCCCCGAGGCCGGGGCAGGGCCGCGGAGCGGCCGGCAAGGCAGGAAAACACGGTGGCGATCATGGCGGTGCCCGAAGGCAGAGGGCGGAAGTTTACTCCTCCGCGCGCCGTCGGGGCGGCCGGGATGATGGGGCAAAAGTCCGGGAGCGAAGGGCTGCCGGGCCGGTGGCCGGGCGTGGGGGTCGGGTGATGAGGGCCGAGGACCGAGGGCCTAGGGGCGCGGGAGGCTGCCGCCCGGGGGGGGCTGAAACTCCGCGCCGCTAGGGCCTCTCAGGGCAGGGGGGCTGGAGAGCCGCGCCAGATCTCGATCTCCGCCATGCCATGCTGGAGATCCTTGCCGGGTGCGGGGTTGGGGCGGTGTCAGTCTGCGGTGGGTTGGCGCCGCCTGGTCCGGGCCGGCTTGGCCGGCGCCGCCGGGCGCGCCGCCGGCGTTTGGCCCGTGCTCGCGCCGCCCTGGTCCGGCCCCTGGTTGAGCAGCAGGATGGTGTCGATCAGGGCCTGGGTGAAGCTGGGCAGGGCGGCGCCCTGGCGGGTCAGCACGTAGCGCTCGCGCAGGGCCCAGGGTTCGTCCAGTTCCTTGAGCACCAGCTTCATCGTCTTGCTGTGGCGGATGCCCGCCGATTCGGGCACCACGCCGACGCCCACGCCGGCTTCGACCATGCGGCACAGGGATTCGAAGTTGCTGACCTGGACGCGGATGTGCAGCTGTCGTTTGACGTCGCGCATCAGCTGGTTGAGGAAGGTCTGCAGGGTGCTGCCTTCGTGCAGGCCGATAAAGTCGTCTTCCAGGGTGTCCACAAAATGCACCCGGCGCGCCCCGGCCAGTCGGTGGCCCACCGGCACCGCCAGCACCAGCCGGTCGGTGGAGAAATGGTGCTTTTCCAGACCCGGATCGTCGATCGGGCCGGAAACGATGCCCAGGTCGGTGGTGCCGTCGAGCACGCCGCGGATGATTTCGGCGGTGAGCCGTTCCTGCAGGTCCACGTCCACCTGGGGGTGGTTCTTGAGGAAGGTGGCCAGCACTTCGGGCATGAATTCGGTGACCGCGGTGGTGTTGGCGAATACCCGGATGTGGCCGGTGACGCCTTCGCCGAAGCGTTGCAGGTCGCCCTTCAGGTACTCGATCTGGGCGAGCAGGATGCGGGCGTGCTGGAGCAGGCTCTGGCCGGCCGGCGTGAGGGCCACGCCCCGGGGCGCCCGGTAGAGCAGGCGCACCCCGGCCTCGGTTTCCAGGTCCTTGATGCGGGCGCTGGTGGCGGGCAACGACAGGTGGCTGCGCTCGGCGCCCTTGGTCAGGCTCTTGCTCTCGGCGACGTGAATGAACAGGCGCAGGTCGGTCAGGTCGAAGTGCATGGCGGATCGGGAAAAAGAGGGGGCGGCGGGGCGTTGCGGCGGCGCCGTGTTGCACTGCGATTCGTCAACGCAGAAGGCAGGCTATCGAAATCGCGAATTGTCCCGGCTGGGGAGCGCGGCCATGATGCCCTCCACGCCGCGCCCCGCCAAGGGGCCTGAGGAGGAAAGATGAGCAATTCCGCAGCCGCAAGCCCGACTACCGCGAACCTGGCCGACTGGATCGGCCGCAGCGAAACCCGCGAGGATCGCATCGATCCGCGCCAGGTGATCGCCCTGGCCGCTACCCTGGACTGGGCCGCGCCCCCCGAGCGCGAACTGCCGCCCCTGTGGCACTGGGTCTATTTCACCCCCGCCGCCCGCCAGTCCGAACTGGGCGTGGACGGCCACCCGCGCCGCGGCGCCGCCGGCGGCATTCTGCCCCCGGTGGAGCTGCCCAACCGCATGTGGGCCGGCGGCCGCCTGACCTTCCACCAGCCCCTCGTCGTCGGCGAGGCCGTCACCCGCGTCTCCCGCCTAATCCGCGCCGAGCGCAAGAGCGGCAAGGCCGGCGACCTGGTGTTCGTCACCGTGCATCACGCCATTTCCGGCGCCAACGGCCTGGCGGTGGAAGAAGAGCACGACATCGTCTACCGCAACCCGGCCCCCAAGGGCACGCCCCCGGGCGGTGAGGTGGCCCCGGCCGCCGCCCCCGGCCAGTTCCGCCAGCTGTGCAAACCCGACAGCGTGCTGCTGTTCCGCTATTCGGCCCTGACCTTCAACGGCCACCGCATCCACTACGACTACCCCTACGTCACCCAGGAAGAGGGCTACCCCGGCCTGGTGGTGCACGGCCCCCTGACGGCCACCCTGCTGTTGCAGGGCTTCTTGCAGGCCAACCCGGGCAAGCGCGTCACCGGTTTTGCCTTCCGCGCCGTGGGTCCGATCTACGACAACCAGACCTTCGACGTCTGCGGCGAGATCACCGGCCCGGGCCAGGCCAAACTGTGGACCGACTGCGCCGGCCGGCTGACGATGAAGGCCGACGTGACGTTTGCCGAGTAAGCAACGACTTGCTGGCCAGAACGACGAATAACGACGCATAACAACACATAACGACGCCCCCAACCCCAACAGATTCCGACCGCCCCGAGGCGGCAGCCGACATGACCGAAATGAGTGCCCCGATGACCCCCTTCCTCAACTTCAACCTCAACGAAACCCATCTGGAAATCCGCGAAGCGGTGCGCGACCTGTGCAGCCACTACCCGGATGAGTACTGGCGCAAGGTGGACGAGGCCCGCGGCTTCCCCGAGGAATTCGTCAACGCCCTGACCGAGGCCGGCTGGCTGGCCGCCATGATCCCCGAGGAATACGGCGGCTCCGGCCTGGGCCTGACCGAGGCTTCGGTGGTGCTCGAAGAGGTGAACCGCTGCGGCGGCAACTCGGGCACGGTGCACGGCCAGATGTACAACATGGGTACTTTGCTGCGCCATGGTTCCGACGCCCAGAAAAAGATGCTGCTGCCCAAGATCGCCAGCGGCGAGCTGCGCCTCCAGTCCATGGGCGTGACCGAGCCCACCACCGGCACCGACACCACCCAGCTGAAGACCACCGCCGTCAAGAAGGGCGACCGCTACGTGGTGAACGGGCAGAAGGTGTGGATCAGCCGCATCCAGCACTCCGACTACATGATCCTCTTGGCCCGCACCACGCCCCGGGAGCAGTGCGCCAAGAAGACCGAAGGCATGTCGATCTTCCTCGTCGATCTGCGCGAGGCCATCGGCCACGGCCTGACCGTGCGCCCCATCCTCAACATGGTGAATCACGAAACCAACGAGCTGTTCTTCGACAACCTGGAAATCCCCGAGGAAAACCTGATCGGCGAAGAGGGCAAGGGCTTCAAGTACATCCTCGACGGCCTCAACGCCGAGCGCACCCTGATCGCCGCCGAGTGCATCGGTGACGGCTACTGGTTCGTGGACCGGGCGGTGAAGTACGCCAACGAGCGGGTGGTGTTCGGCCGCCCCATCGGCAAGAACCAGGGCGTCCAGTTCCCCCTGGCCGAGGCCCACATGGAGATCGAGGCCGCCAACCTGATGCGCTACCGGGCCTGCGCCCAGTTCGACGCCGGCCTGGCCTGCGGCCCCGCCGCCAACATGGCCAAGCACCTGGCCGCCAAGGCCTCCTGGGAGGCGGCCAACGCCTGCCTGCAGACCCACGGCGGCTTCGGCTTCGCCTGCGAATACGACATCGAGCGCAAGTTCCGCGAGACCCGCCTGTACCAGGTGGCGCCGATCTCCACCAACCTGATCCTGTCCTACGTGGCCGAGCATCTGCTGGGTCTGCCCCGCTCGTTCTGACGGCTTTGCCCTCGAAGTGATGACTGCGTTGCTTTGCCTTGCCGTGCTAGCGCACTGTCTGCGGCTTCACGCCTTGTCCTCGCTCCGAGTGCAAACCCGTATGCCGCGCCCCTAATATCCCGAGGACACGCCATGACCGCTCCCCGCGCCTACACGCAAGAACTGGCCGAATTCGTCGCCGGCCTGCGCTACGACCAGCTGCCTCCGGCGGTGGTTGCCCGCACCGAGGAACTGTTCCTCGACTGGGCCGCCTCGGCCCTAGCCGCCAAGGGCCTGCACCCGATTCCCCAGTTCGAAGGGTTCGCCCGGGCCATGGGGCCGGCTTCCGGGCCGGCCGAGATTCTGGTCAGCCGTACACGCAGCTCGGCCTTCTTCGCCGCCTGGGTGAATGCCGCCTCGTCCCACCTGGTGGAGCAGGACGACCTGCACAACAGCTCGGTGCTGCACCCGGCCACCGTGGTCTTTCCCGCCGCCCTGGCGGCGGCCCAGGACCTGGGCAAGAGCGGCGCCGAGCTGATCGCCGCCTCGGTGGCCGGCTACGAGGCCGGCATCCGCATCGGCGAGTTCCTCGGTCGCTCCCACTACAAGATCTTCCACACCACCGCCACCGTCGGCACCCTGGCCGCCGCTGTGGCCGTGGGCCGGCTGCTCGACCTGACTCCGGCCCAGATGGTGAACGCCCTGGGTTCTGCCGGCACTCAGGCCGCCGGCCTGTGGGAGTTCCTGCGCGACGCCGCTGATTCCAAGCAGCTGCACACCGCCCACGCCGCCGCCAACGGCCTGGCCGCCGCCTATCTGGCCAAGTCCGGCGTCACCGGCGCCCAGCGCATTCTCGAAGGCGCCCAGGGCCTGGCCGCCGGCATGTCCTCGGACGCCGATCCGGCCCGCCTGGTGGATCGCCTGGGCAGCCGTTGGGCCCTGCTGGAGACCTCGTTCAAGTTCCACTCGTCGTGCCGCCACACCCACCCGGCCGCCGACGCCCTGCTCGACCTGATGCAGCGCGAGGGGCTGGCCGCCAGCGACATCGCCGCGGTCATCGCCCGGGTGCACCAGGGTGCCATCGACGTGCTCGGCGCGGTGGACGTGCCGGTGACGGTGCACCAGGCCAAGTTCTCCATGGGTACCGTGCTCGGCCTGATCGCCGTTTATGGCAAGGCCGGCCTGGAGGAATTCCGCGACCACGCTCTTAGCGATCCCCGGGTCGCCGCGTTCCGCGCCAAGGTGCGCATGGCGCTGGATCCGGAAGTGGATGGCGCCTATCCGCGCCGCTGGCTGGGCAGGGTCGAGGTGACCACGCTGGACGGCCGCACCCTGCGCGGCGCCCTGGACGAGCCCAAGGGCGACCCGGGTAATCCGCTGTCCCGTGCCGAGCTGGAAGACAAGGCCCGCCGCCTGGCGCGCTTCTCCGGCGCCGCCAGCGAGGCCGAGGCCAGCGCCCTGATCGCCCGGGTATGGAGCCTGCACGAGGCCTCTTCCGTCGCTTCCCTGTTCTGATACCGCTTCACCGTATTTCTGGATTGACCATGACCGCCGCAACCAACCTGCCCCTCGAGGGTGTCACCGTCGTCTCCCTGGAGCACGCCATCGCCGCGCCCCTGGCCACCCGCCACCTGGCCGACCAGGGCGCCCGGGTGATCAAGATCGAGCGTCCCGGCGTGGGCGACTTCGCCCGGGCCTACGACCGCCGCGTCGATGGCCTGGCCTCCCACTTCGTCTGGGTGAACCGCTCCAAGGAAAGCCTCTGCCTCGACCTCAAGCAGCCCGAGGCCCGGGACATCCTGGAAGCCATCCTGGCCAAGGCCGACGTGCTGGTGCAGAACCTGGCGCCGGGCGCCGCTGCCCGCCTGGGGCTGTCCTATGACGCCCTGTCGCCCAAGTACCCGGGCCTGATCGTCTGCGACATTTCCGGCTACGGCGATGGCGGTCCGTACACCGAGAAGAAGGCCTACGACCTGCTGATCCAGAGCGAGGGCGGCTTCCTGTCGGTGACCGGCACCCCTGAAGAAGAAGTGAAATCCGGCATCTCGGTGGCCGACATCGCCGCCGGCATGTACGCCTATTCGGGCATCCTTGCCGCCCTGCTGGAGCGGGCCCGCACCGGCCGGGGGCGGCGCGTCGAGGTGGCGATGATCGACACCATGATGGAGTGGATGAGCTTTCCTCTCTATTACGCCTACAAGGGCCAGCAGCCGCCGCGCCGCTCCGGCGCCGCCCACGCCACCATCTACCCCTACGGCCCGTTCAAGGCCGGCGATGGCCGCACCGTCATGCTCGGCCTGCAGAACGAGCGCGAGTGGGCCACCTTCTGCGACAAGGTGCTGGAGCGCCCCGAGTTGAAGGCCGATCCGCGCTTCGTGGACAACGCCGCCCGCACCGCCCACCGCACCGAGTTGCACGACCTGATCGTGGCCGAGTTCGCCGCCAGCAGCGCCGAGGCGGTGATCGCCAAGCTCGACGCGGCGGACATCGCCAACGCCCACGTCAACACCATGGCCGACCTGTGGGAGCACCCCCAGCTCAAGGCCCGGGGCCGCTGGACCACGGTGGACTCGCCGGTGGGCCCGCTGCCCGCCCTCTACCCCCCGGGCACCGGCCCGGACCGCCCGGCGCGCATGGACCCGATCCCCGCCCTGGGGGCCCACACCGACGCCATTCTGGCCGAGCTGGGCTTTGCCGAGCGGGCCGCCGACCTGCATGCCAAAGGAGTGGTGTGATGACTGCCAACCAAACTTCCCAACCCCAGTTGAAGACGCCCCTGGCCGATGCCCGCACCTTCCTGTTCGTGCCCGCCTCGCGCCCCGAGCGCATTGCCAAGGCCATGGCCAGCGGCACCGACGTGGTGATCGTGGACCTGGAGGATGCGGTGGCCCCCGCCGACAAGGATGGGGCCCGGAGTCAACTCACCGCCTGGCTCGACGCCAACCCCACCGCCGCCGTGGTGGTGCGTATCAACGGCACTGGCACGCCCTGGCTGGAAGCGGACCTGGACGCCTGCCGCCACCCTGGGGTGGCGGGCCTGCTGCTGCCCAAGGCAGAGACCGCCGATGCGGTGACCTACTGCCACTGCGCCTGCGGCAAGCCGGTGCTGCCCATCGTCGAGACGGGGCGGGGCATGGATGCCCTGGCCGAGATCGCCGCCGCACCGGGCTGCGTTCGCCTGGTGTTCGGCAAGCTCGACCTGGCGGTGGACCTGAACTTGACCCCGGACGAGAGTGACCGGGAAGAGCTGGTCTTCCTGCCCTACCGGGCCATGATCGCCCTGGCCAGCCGCCGCGCGGGCCTGCCCTTGCCGGTGGATGGCGTGTTCACCGCCATCGGCGACGGCGAGGCCCTGTCCTACTACGCCAATCGGGCGCGCAACCACGGCTACGGCGCCCTGCTGCTGATCCACCCCAACCAGGTCGGTCCGGTCACCGCCGCCTTTACGCCGAGCGAGGAGGACGTGGCCTGGGCCAAGGCGGTGGTTGCCGCGGCGGCGGCCGCCGGCGGCGGTGCCGCGGTGGTGGATGGCCGCATGATCGACGCCCCGGTGATCGCCCGGGCCGAGCGCCTGCTTGCCGCTGCCGCCCTGAGATCCTGATTTCGCCGTACCTGCAGTACCCAGTTGTTCCTGCCTCAACCCCAACCCAAGCCTAAAACAACCGTGATTCAACGGAGGAGACCATGAAAATGCTGACATCCATTCGCAAGACCATTCTCACCCTCGCCCTGGCGGCGGCGCTGCCCGGCGTTGCCCTGGCTCAGACCGCTGCCAATCCGATCGTCATCAAGTTCAGCCACGTGGTGGCACCCGACACCCCCAAGGGCAAGGGCGCCGAGCGCTTCAAGCAACTGGCCGAGGAGCGCACCGGTGGCCGGGTCAAGGTCGAGGTCTATCCCAACAGCCAGCTGTACAAGGACAAGGAAGAGGTGGAGGCCCTGCAACTCGGCTCGGTGCAGATGCTCGCCCCCTCCCTGTCCAAGTTCGGCCCCCTGGGCGTGAAGGAATTCGAGGTTTTCGACCTGCCCTTCATCTTCCCCAGCGCCGCGGTGCTCGACCGGGTGACCAACGGCCCGGTGGGCGCGGCCATGCTCAAGAAGCTCGAGCCCAAGGGCATCGTCGGCCTGGCCTACTGGGACAACGGCTTCAAGGAGATGAGCGCCAACCGCCCGCTGCGTGACGTGAAGGACTTCAAGGGCCTGAAGATGCGCATCCAGTCCTCGAAAATCCTTGAGGCCCAGATGCGCGCCCTGGGCGCTCTGCCCCAGGTGATGGCCTTCTCCGAGGTGTATCAGGCCCTGCAGACCGGCGTGGTGGACGGCACCGAGAACACCCCGTCCAACTACTGGACCCAGAAGACCCACGAGGTGCAGAAGGACATGACCGTGTCCAACCACGGCTACATCGGTTACGCCGTGATCACCAACAAGAAGTTCTGGGACGGCCTGCCCGCCGACATCCGCACCATCCTCGAAGGGGCGATGAAGGATGCCACCAAGTACACCAACGCCATCGCCCAGCAGGAGAACGACGAAGCCCTGCGCAAGATCCAGGCGTCCGGCAAGGTCAAGGTGATCACCCTCACCGACAAGGAGCGCGAAGCCTGGCGCCAGGCCCTGCTGCCGGTGCACAAGGAGATGGCCGGCCGCGTCGGCAAGGACACCATCGAGGCGATCTACAAGGAATCCGCCGCCCTCGGCTTCAAACAGTAATTTCCTCCGGTAGAACGGTGTGGTGCCGGCGCCGCCGATGGGGAAACCCCCCGGCAGGCGGCCCGGTCCGACATGCCTACCACTCTGCGCCGCATGGCGCCCAGCCCCGTCAGGGGCTGTTTTTTTGTCGGCGTTGTCAGGGAAGCGCGGGGCTTTTCGGAGACAATGGCAGCTGTTGTCATATTCCGAGAAGAGCCCCGCAGGGGCCGGGACCGCCGGGGAGGTGGACGCTGGAATCTGATTCACCATGTTAAGCCGCAAGCTCCGCCTGGGTGCCGTGGCGATCGTGCTTGGGGCGCTGACACTGGCGACGCAGGTGGTATCGCCGACATTCCAGGAATACCGTCGCAATACCCGCAGCCTCGAACGCATGCAGGTGTTTCATGCCGCCTTGCGCGCCGCCACCCTGGTGTCGGCCGAGCGCGGGCCCGGCAACAGCCTGATGGGCGACGACAACGATCCGGATAGTCCTTACCTGGCCCGGCTGCAGACCTACCGGGAAAGCTCGGACCTGGCCCTGGATGAACTGGGGCGGGCCCTTTCTGCCGATTCCGATGCAGCGGGCGAGGGCGCGCCGGAGGCCTTGACCCTGGTGCGCCAACGCCTGGCCGTGGGCCGGCGCGAAGTGGACCGGGTGGCCGCCCTGCCGCGCCAGGCGCGCAGCCCGGAACAAATCCGCCAAGCCATCACCACCATGTTCACGGTGGTGGACACCCTGGTTCCGGTAGTGAACGCCTGTGGCGCCCGGATCATCGAGAACGACAACAAGCTGGCCGGCCCGGTGATCCTGGCACGGCTGATGGGCGACCTGCGCGAGAACGCCGGCCGGATCGGCTCCCTGCTGGTGCCTTCCCTGGTCACCGGGCAGCCCATGAACACCGCCCAGCGCCACGGGGTCAACCGCCTGCGCGGGCGGGTCGAGCAACTCGGGGCGACCCTGGAGCAGCACGCCGCGGTCGTATTGCACGATGATGCCACCACCCACTTGATGGAGCAGGTGCAGCGCCGCTACTTCGGCGCCGCCCTCGACCTGGTGGACGAGGTGGTGCAGGCAAGCCTGGCGGGGCGGGTCTATCCCCTGACCGCCGGGCAGTTCACCGAGCGCATCGTCCCCGACTTCCGCCCCCTGGAAACCCTGCGCGAACGGGTGGTCGTCCTGACCATGCAGCGTGCCGTGGCGGCGCGCGATGCGGCGCGCAACTCGATGCTGTTGTCCCTGGCCGCGGTGCTGGCCAGCCTGCTGGTGCTGGTGGCGATCCTGGTCGGCGCCGACCGCCTGGTCTTCCGCCCCCTGCTGCGTGCCAAGCGGGAAATCGTCGAGCTGGCCAAGGGCGACCTCCGCGAGGTGCCGCCGCCACCAGCCCGGGGGCGGGAGGTGACGGCCCTGTTCGAAGCCATCGGTGTACTACGCCAGCGGCAGCGCGAAGCGCTGGTGCGGGACAAGGAGCGCCAGGTTCTGAGCGAACGGCTGCGCCGCCAGGCCGAGACCGATGCCCTGACCGGCCTGCTCAACCGCCGTGCCCTGGAGCAATTCGGCGAGGAGCTGTCGCACCCGGATAGCGCCGGCATGGCGGCCGGGTTGATCCTCTTCGATATCGACTATTTCAAGCGCATCAACGACAGCCACGGCCATCTGGCCGGCGACCGGGTGTTGCAGGAGGTGGCGCGACGGGTGCAGGCCATGATCCGGGGCGATGACATCCTGGTGCGCTACGGCGGTGAGGAGTTCGCCTTCCTCACCCAGGCCAGTCCGGGGCGCGACGCCCTGCGGGCCAAGGCGGAAAAGCTGCGCGCCGAACTTCAGGCCCGGCCGATCGTCACCGAGGACGGTGTCTCTCTGACCGTTACCTGCAGCTTCGGCGTGGCCGAAGTGCTGCCGGGCGATGGCGCGTGGCTGCGCCTTTTCCAGGCGGCGGACGCGGCGCTCTACGCCGCCAAGGGCGGCGGACGCAACCGGGTGGAAGTGGCCGAGCCGATCGAGTGAGGGGCTACAGGCCGAAGCGGCGCAGCCCGTCCACGTCGAGTACCGTGACTTTGCCGTAGTTGAGGGAGAGCAGGCCCGCGTCCTCCAGGACCTTCAGCCCCTGGTTCACCCGCTGCCGGGAAACCCCGGCGAGGTAGCCGATCTCTTCCTGGGAAATCCCCAGCTCGGCCCCGGTCCCCGGGTAGAGCACCGGGTTGAACAGGGCGGCGATGCAGCGGGCGATGCGCGCGTCGGTGTCGAGCATGCGCTCGTACTCCACCATGCCGATGAACTGGCCGAGGCGCTCGTTGAGCTGGGTGAGCAGGAAGCGGTTGAAGGGGATGCTGTGGTCGAGCAGCCAGTAGAAGGTGCTTGCCCCCATATAGGCCACCCGGGATTCGCGCAGGGCCAGCACGTCGTACTTGCGGATCTCGCGCTTGAGCAGGGAGCCCTCGCCGAACCAGCCGCCGGTGGGGACGCCGGTGAAGGTCATTGTCTTCCCCGTGATCCAGTGGCTGCTCATCTTGACCAGCCCGTCCACCACGCCGATCCAGTGATCGGTGGGCTCGCCCCGGTGGCAGACGAAGCCCCCTGCCGGGATTTTGCGTTCCACCGTGCCGGCCTCGATGCGGGCCAGCGTCTCCTCGTCCAGTTCCCTCGCCCAGACGGCGCCACGTAATGCTTCCTTGAGCGTTTGCATTTTTTTTCGCAAATGTCAGCCAGGCGACAATTATAGGCGCCACTTGTCACTAGACTGCGTTCCCAGAAGCAGTTTCGGTAAATGGTTTTACTATGCCGTAAGTGTCGTGTCAGGCCATCCGCCTAGCATGACCTGCAGCGATACCGCACATCGAAGGCTTCCTACAGCAACGACACCGGCGGGTGATATCAATAAAACCGGTGCGGCAACCACGCCGCCCCACCCGCCCCCGAATTGTTCCAACCGCTCGGCAGCGCCGCGGCGGTGAGGTGGCAACGGAGGAGACGACTATGCCTGACAAGGCAAGCAAGGCAGTGGAAGGGATCTCGACCTTTCCGCGACTGTTGATGCATCACGCCAAGGTTCGCGGCAATCACCCCGCCATGCGGGAAAAGGACCTTGGCATCTGGCAGACCTGGACCTGGGAAGACGTCCGCGAACAGGTGGTGGCGCTGGCGGGGGGGATGGCCAAGCTGGGGCTGAAGCGCGGCGATAATGTCGCCATCATCGGCGACAACCGGCCGCGCCTGTATCTGGCCATGACCGCTGTCCAGTGCCTGGGCGGGGTGCCGGTGCCTCTCTACCAGGATGCGGTGGCCAACGAGATGCAGTTCGCTCTCCAGGACGCGGAGGTGACCTTCGCCTTCGCCGAGAACCAGGAGCAGGTGGACAAGCTGCTGGAAATCCGCGACAGCCTGCCGGCCTTGGCGCACATCATCTACGACGATCCGCGCGGCATGCGTCACTACGATCAGCCGTTCCTGCACAACATCGAGGCGGCGATGGCCCTCGGACGCGAGTACAACGCCGCCCATCCGGGCTTCGTCGCGGCGGAGATCGATAAGGGTGAGAGCAGCGATACGGCGGTGATGCTGTACACCTCGGGCACCACCGGCAAGCCCAAGGGGGTCTGCCAGGCTCACCACGCCTTCATCAGCGCCGCCCGTGGCGCCTGCCAGTTCGATGGGCTGACCGCCGACGAGGAAACCCTGTCCTACCTGCCCATGGCGTGGGTTGGCGACCACCTGTTCTCCTACGCCCAGGCGTTGGTAGCCGGCTTTACCATCAACTGTCCCGAATCGTCCGACACGGTCATGTCCGACCTGCGCGAGATCGGGCCCACCTACTACTTCGCCCCGCCGCGCATCTTCGAAAACCTGCTCACCCAGGTGATGATTCGCATGGAGGACGCCGGGGCGATCAAGCGGCGCATGTTCCATTTCTTCATGGACGTGGCCAAGCGCTGCGGCGCCGACATCCTCGACGGCAAGCCGGTGGGCTTCGCCGACCGGATGCTTTATTCCCTGGGCAATGCCCTGGTCTACGGGCCGCTCAAGAACGTCCTCGGGCTGAGCCGCATCCGGGTCGGCTACACCGCCGGCGCGGCGATCGGCCCCGACCTGTTCCGCTTCTACCGCTCCATCGGCATCAACCTCAAGCAGTTCTACGGCCAGACCGAAACCTGCGCCTACGTCTGCCTGCAACCGAATGGTGAGATCAAGCTCGATTCCGTCGGCAAGCCCGGCCCCTTCGTCGAAGTGAAGATCTCCGACAAGGGCGAGATCCTGGTCAAGGGCCCGATGCTGCTCAAGGAGTACTACAAGCGCCCCGATTCCACCGCCGAGGCGATCGATGCCGAGGGCTACTTCCTCACCGGCGACGCCGGGTTCTTCGACGAGGACGGCCATCTCAAGATCATCGATCGGGCCAAGGACGTGGGCAAGCTGGCCAATGGCGCGATGTTCGCCCCCAACTACATCGAGAACAAGCTCAAGTTCTTCCCCTACATCAAGGAAGCCGTGTGCTTCGGTCATAACCGGGGCCAGGTGTGCGCCTTCATCAACATCGACATGGAAGCGGTGGGCAACTGGGCTGAAAAGCGCGGCATCGCCTACGCCGGCTACACCGACCTGGCGGCCAAGCCCGAGGTTTATGGCCTGATCCAGGAGTGCGTCGAGAAGGTGAACTCGGAGCTGATCCACGACCCGATGCTGGCCGATTCCCAGGTGGCGCGCTTCCTCGTGCTGCACAAGGAACTGGACCCGGACGACGACGAGCTGACCCGTACCCGCAAGGTGCGCCGCGGCTTCATCGCCGAGAAGTACGGGGTGCTGGTGGATGCCTTCTATGCCGGCCGTTCCAGCCAGTACATCGAGACCCAGGTGAAATTCGAGGACGGACGTTCGGGCATGGTGGCCGCCGATCTGCGCATCTGCGACGCCAAGACCTACGCGATTCCCCAGCGCCAGGCGGCCTGAACGGTTACGGCACCCGTCCCCATTTCCTGATTCGCACTATCCGACTTCACAAAGACGGACCGGCCGGCCTGATCCATGATCCAGGCCCGGGTCGGGACCGTTGCCACGGAGGAGACAACAGGTGGCTCGACAAATCGGCGAGGTCATTGTTGACCTGCAGAACATCTCGCTGCGCTTTGGCGGCGTGAAAGCGCTGACCGACATCAGCTTCAACATCCGCGAGCACGAGATCCGGGCGATCATCGGCCCCAACGGCGCGGGCAAGAGCTCCATGCTCAACGTCATCAACGGTGTGTACCACCCCCAGGAAGGCAAGATCATTTACCGGGGTGAGGAACGCCGCAAGATGGAGCCCTACGAAGCCGCGGGCCAGGGCTTCGCCCGCACCTTCCAGAACATCGCCTTGTTCAAGGGCATGAGCGTGCTCGACAACCTGATGACCGGGCGCAATCTGAAGATGAAGGCCACCCTGGTGGAGCAGGCCTTCTTCTGGGGCCGGGCGCGCAATGAGGAGCTGGAGCACCGCAAGAAGGTGGAGGAGGTGATCGACTTCCTCGAGATCCAGCACATCCGCAAGACGCCGGTGGGGCGCCTGCCCTATGGCCTGCAAAAGCGGGTCGAGTTGGGCCGGGCGTTGGCTGCCGAGCCCAATCTGCTGCTCCTCGACGAGCCCATGGCGGGCATGAACGTAGAGGAGAAACAGGACATGTGCCGCTTCATCCTCGACGTGAACGACCAGTTCGGCACCACCATCGTCCTGATCGAGCACGACATGGGCGTGGTGATGGACATCTCCGACCGGGTGGTGGTCCTCGACTACGGCAAGAAGATCGGCGACGGCGTGCCGGACGAAGTGAAGAACAACCCCGAGGTGATCGCTGCCTACCTCGGCACCCAGCACTAAGAAGGGGACGGACACCATGCAGTTCTTTTTCGAAATCCTCATCGGCGGCCTGCTTTCCGGGGTGATGTATTCCCTGGTGGCCCTGGGCTTCGTGCTGATCTACAAGGCCTCCGGCGTGTTCAACTTCGCCCAGGGCGCCATGGTCTATTTCGCCGCCCTGTCGGTGGTCGGTTGCATGGAGAAGGGCGCTCCCCTGTGGTTGGCCCTGATCCTGGCCTTCTTCATCATGCTGCTGTTCGGCATGGCCACTGAGCGCTTCGTGCTGCGCAAGATGGTCAACCAGGCGCCGATCTCCCTGTTCATGGCCACCATCGGCCTGACTTTCTTCGTCGAGGGATTCGCCCCCCTGGTCTGGGGCCACTCGGTGCGCGGCCTGGACATCGGCATCGTGGATGAGCCGATCGAGAGCATCCTCGACAGCTTCGGCATCGTGGTCTCCCGCTTCGACCTGGTGGCGGCCCTGATCGCCGGCCTGCTGGTCACCGGCCTGGCCCTGTTCTTCCAATACACCCGGGTCGGCCGCGCCCTGCGCGCCGTGGCCGACGATCACCAGGCCGCCCTGTCCATCGGTATTCCGCTGGAGCGGATCTGGGCCATCGTCTGGGGCGTCGCCGGTTTCGTCGCCCTGGTGGCGGGGATGCTCTGGGGGGCCCGCAACGGCGTCCAGTTCGCCCTCACCTTCACTGCCTTGAAAGCCCTGCCGGTGTTGATCCTGGGCGGCTTCACCTCGGTGCCCGGCGCCATCGTCGGTGGCCTGATCATCGGTGCCAGCGAGAAGCTCGCCGAGGTGTACATCCCGCCGGTGATGCAGAGCGTGTTCGGCGGCAACTTCGGCGGCATCGAAGGCTGGTTCCCCTACGTGTTGGCGTTGGTCTTCCTGCTGTTCCGGCCCGAAGGCCTGTTCGGCGAGAAGCATATCGACCGCGTGTGATCGACCCCCAGAACAAGACGGAGACAACCCATGTTTTATCGTGAAGCCGGTCAGTTCAAGACGAGCTACGGGGCCGACCAGCAGATCCTCCCCATCCGCCAGGACCGCATCGGCATGGTGGTGCTGCTCGCCGTGGCCTTCCTCGGGGTACCGCTGTTCGCCAGCGAATACTGGTTCTCGGCGATCCTCATTCCCTTCCTGATCTTCGCCCTGGCCGCGTTGGGGCTGAACATTCTGACCGGCTACGCCGGCCAGCTGTCCCTGGGCTCCGCCGCCTTCATGGCGGTGGGGGCCTACGCCGCCTACAACTTCCAGTTGCGTGTCGAGGGCATGCCGATCCTGGTGTCCTTCCTGCTGGGGGGCGTCACCGCTGCCGGGGTGGGCATCCTGTTCGGCCTGCCGTCCCTGCGCATCAAGGGCTTCTACCTGGCCGTGGCGACTCTGGCGGCCCAATTCTTCATCGTCTGGTGCCTGACCAAGTTCCCCTGGCTGTCCAACAACTCCTCTTCCGGGGTGATCTCGGCGCAGAAGATCATCATCTTCGGCCACGAGTTCAGTACCCCCCAAGAGAAGTACCTGCTGGTGCTGGGCATCGTCGTGGTACTGGCCCTGGCCGCCAAGAACCTGGTGCGCGGCAACGTCGGCCGCTCCTGGATGGCGGTGCGCGACATGGATGTGGCCGCTGAGGTGATCGGCTTCCGCATCATGCGCACCAAGCTCACCGCCTTCGCCGTCAGTTCCTTCTACTGCGGCGTGGCCGGTGCCCTCTATGCCTTCTGCTACCTGGGCTCGGTGGAGCCGGACGGCTTCTCCCTGGAGTTGTCGTTCAAGATCCTGTTCATGATCATCATCGGCGGCGTGGGCAGCATTCTCGGGAGCTTCATCGGTGCGGCCTTCATCCTGCTGCTGCCGGTGTTCCTCGACGTGCTGCTGCCGGCGGTGTCCCGAGTGCTGAGCCTGCCGGTGGATGGGGCCTCGATTTCCCACATCCAGACCATGATCTTCGGCGCGCTCATCATGTTCTTCCTGATCGTCGAGCCGCACGGGCTGGCCCGTCTGTGGCAGATCGCCAAGGAAAAACTGCGGTTGTGGCCTTTCCCCCACTAAGGGGCAGCCCTGCCGCCGTGCAGTTCCATACCAACGAAGAGGAGACACTTCATGTTTAAGCAATTCAAGATTGTTGCCAGTGCCGCTGCCGTGGCCGCCGTGTTTGCTGCTCCGGGCGCTGTTATGGCCGACGAACAGTTTTTCCCGATTCCCTCGTACCGGGTGGGCCCCTACGGTGCCAACGGTGAAGCCTTCTACGGGGGCTTCGTCGACTACCTGAACTACGTCAATATGAAGAATGGCGGGATCAACGGCGTCAAGATCACCTGGGAAGAGTGCGAGACCGAGTACAACAACGCCAAGGGCGTCGAGTGCTACGAGCGCCTCAAGTCCAAGGCCAAGGCTTCCGCCGGTCCGATCCACACCATGTCCACCGGCATTTCCTACGCCCTGGTGGACAAGTCCGCCCAGGACAAGCTGCCCCTGGCGATGATGGGTTACGGTCGCACCGACGCGGTGGACGGCTCGGTCTTCCCCTACGCCTTCCCCCTGATCACTACCTACCAGATGCAGGCCTCGGCCATCGTCAAGTTCATCAAGGACAAGGAAAAGGGCAGCCTGGAAGGCAAGAAGATCGTCTTCCTCTACCACGACTCCGCCTACGGCAAGGAGCCGATCGTTGCCCTGGAGGCCGAGAGCCGCCTGAACAAGTTCAACCTGGTGCAGATTCCGGTGGCCCACCCGGGCAACGAGCAGGGCGCCCAGTGGTTGAAGATCCGCCAGGAGAAGCCGGACTACGTGATCTTCTGGGGCTGGGGCGTGATGAACCAGACCGCCCTGAAGGCCGCCCAGAAGGTGGGCTTCCCTCGCGACAAGATCATCGGTTCCTGGTGGGCCGGTTCCGAGGAGGACACCGTGCCGGCCGGCGACGCCGCCAAGGGCTACATGTCTGCCACCTGGAACGTGGCCGGCAAGAACGTGCCGCTCATCACCGACATCGAGAAGGTGGTCTACGGCGCCGGCCAGGGCAACGTCAAGGACAAGTCCAAGCTCGGCACCATCCTCTACAACCGCGGCGTCTCGGCTGCGGTGGTGTCGGTCGAAGCCATCTACAAGGCCCAGGAAAAGTACGGCAAGGGCAAGGGCATGAACGGTGAGCAAGTGCGCTGGGGCCTGGAAAACCTCAACGTCACCGATGCCCGCCTGAAGGCCCTGGGTGCCACCGGCCTGTTGCCCGAGGTGAAGACCTCGTGCAGCAACCACGAGGGCTCCGGCAAGGTGAAGATCCAGCAGTGGGACGGCGCCAAGTGGGTGCCCGTGTCGGACTGGATTGAGGGTAACAAGTCCCTGATCCACCCGCTGTTCGAAGCCTCCGCCAAGCAGTACGCCAAGGAAAAGGGCATCACGCCCCGCGACTGCTCCAAGGAAAAGTAAGCCGCGAGGCTACGGCACGGCGTCCCCGGCGGACGCCGTGCCGGCTCCGCCACCTGTGAAACGGGACGACACATGACCGCACACATTGCAGCAGCCCCCGGCGCTGATTACCTCAGCATCAACAACATCGAGGTCATCTACGACCACGTGATCCTGGTGCTCAAGGGCGTTTCCCTGACCGTGCCCAAGGGCAAGATCGTCGCCCTGCTCGGCGCCAACGGCGCGGGCAAGACGACCACCCTCAAGGCCATCTCCAACCTGTTGCACGCCGAACGGGGCGATGTCACCAAGGGCAGCGTCGAATTCAAGGGCGGCCGGGTCGATCAGCTCACGCCCTCCGACCTGGTGCGCCAGGGCGTCATTCAGGTGATGGAAGGCCGTCACTGTTTCGGTCACCTGAGCATCGAGGAGAACCTCCTCACCGGCGCCTATACCCAGTCCCTTTCCCGCGGCCAGCTCAACGAGCAGCTGGAAAAGGTGTACCACTACTTCCCGCGCCTCAAGACCCGGCGCAAGTCCCAGGCGGGCTACACCTCCGGTGGCGAGCAGCAGATGTGCGCCATCGGCCGGGCGCTGATGGCCAATCCGGAAATGATCCTGCTCGACGAGCCTTCCATGGGCCTGGCGCCGCAGATCGTCGAAGAGATCTTCGAGATCGTGAAGGACCTCAACGCCCGGGAGAACGTCAGCTTCCTGCTCGCCGAGCAGAACACCATGGTGGCGCTGCGCTACGCCGATTTCGGCTACATCCTGGAATCGGGCCGCATCGTCATGGAAGGCGCGGCCGACGAGCTGCGTAACAACGAGGACGTCAAGGAGTTCTACCTGGGCCTGTCCTCCGCCGGACGCAAGAGCTTCCGCGACGTCAAGCACTACCGCCGCCGCAAGCGCTGGCTGTCCTGATCCTCCCGGCGGCGAGGCGGTCGGCGGCACAGGCAGGCCTGGCCCCGTCCCTTAGCCGCCGGCGGATCAGCACTCCCCCCGGGTTCGCCCCATCTCCCCGTTGTCGCAGCCCCATACCCCACCGTTTCGCGAGGCTTTCATGCCCCATTACGATTCCCTCGAAACCCGCGACCCCGCCGAGCGGGAGCGTTCCCTGTTCGACCGCCTGCCAAGCCAGGTGGCCTACGCTAAGCAGCACGCTCCCTACTTTGCCGAGATCCTGGCCGGTGTCGACCCGGCTGACATCCACAACCGGGCAGCGCTGGCCGCCCTGCCGGTAACCCACAAGTCCGACCTGATCGAGCGGCAGAAGGCGGCGCCGCCCTTCGGCGGCCTGGCCGCCACGCCGCTTGGCAACCTGCGCCACGTCTATTGCTCCCCCGGGCCGATCCTGGAGCCGGAAGGCAAGGGCCAGGACCCCTGGCGCATGGCTCGGGCACTCTACGCCGCCGGCTTTCGCCCCGGCGACCTGGTGCACAACAGCTTTTCCTTCCACTTCACCCCGGGAGCCTTCATCTTCGCCGGCGGCATCGCCCGCCTGGGCTGTCCGATGTTCCCCGCCGGCGTGGGGCAGACCGAGCAGCAGGTAGAAGCCATCACCCTGATGCGCCCGGCCGGCTACGTCGGCACCCCGTCCTTCCTCAAGATCATCGCCGACAAGGCCGACGAGCAGGGCGCCGACATCTCCAGCCTGAAGACGGCTCTGGTGTCCGGCGAGGCTCTGCTGCCGGCGGTGCGCAAGAGCTTCCAGGAGCGGGGGTTGCAGGTGTTGCAGTGCTACGCCACTGCCGATCTGGGGCTGATCGCCTACGAGACCCCGGCCATGGAGGGCATGGTCATCGACGAGGACATCATCGTCGAGATCGTCCGCCCCGGCACCGGCGACCCGGTGGCCGAAGGGGAGGTGGGCGAGGTGGTGGTGACCACCTTCAACCCGGACTACCCGCTGATCCGTTTCGCCACCGGCGACATGTCGGCGGTGCTGCCCGGCATCTCCCCCTGCGGCCGGACCAACACCCGGATCAAGGGCTGGATGGGGCGGGCCGACCAGACCACCAAGATCAAGGGCATGTTTGTCCATCCTTCCCAGGTGGCGGCCCTGGTCAAGCGTCACCCGGAGGTGCGGCGCGCCCGCATCGTGGTGGACAATGCGTCCGGCCAGGACAACATGGTGGTGCATTGCGAGGTCGAAAGCCGGCCTGAAGGACTGGCCGAGGCCCTGGTGGGTAGCGTGCGCGACATCACCAAACTGCGTGGCGAGGTCCTGCTCACGACTCCCGGCACCTTGCCCAACGATGGCAAGGTGATCGAGGACGCGCGCAAGTACGACTGACGCCGCCGTACCGGACCCGGGACGATGAATACCGCTGTGCCATCGGCCTGCTTCCCCTGACATCCGTACCCCGGGGCCGAGATCGGTCTCGGGGTTTTTCTTTCGCTCCTGCCTGGAGTTTCCGCTGTGACCACCGCTTCTGTCGCTTCTGCTCCTGTCACCGCTCCGTTGCACGGGGTCCGGGTCCTCGATCTGACTCGGCTGCTGCCCGGGCCCTTGGCGACCCGCCACCTGGCCGACCTGGGGGCCGAGATCATCAAGATCGAAGATACCGGCGCTGGCGATTACGCTCGGGAAATGGGGCCGCCCCCTCCCGGTTTGCGCGACGCCGACAGCCGCTTCTTCCGCGCCCTCAACCGGGGCAAGCGCGCCCTGCGCCTGGACCTCAAGCATCCCCTGGGCAAGGCCGTGCTGCGCCGCCTGGCCGAATCCGCCGACGTACTGGTGGAAAGCTTCCGTCCTGGGGTGATGGACCGCCTCGGGTTGGGTTACGAGGCCCTCAAGGCCGTCAACCCACGCCTGATCTATTGCGCCATCACCGGCTATGGTCAGGACGGCCCCTGGCGCGACCTGGCCGGCCACGACCTCAACTACCTGGCGGTGAGCGGAGTGCTGGAACGCACCGCCAGTCGCGATTCCTCCTTGCCGGCGGTGCCCAGCCTGCAGATCGGCGATTTGCTCGGCGGCGCCCTGCCGGCGGCCCTGTCCATCGTCGCCGCGCTGTATGGCGCACGGCAGAGCGGCCAGGGCCGCCTGCTCGATGTGGCCATGGCCGAGGTGGTGCTGATCCACCATATGACGCCCCTGCTGGGGGAAGGCGAGGCTGCGCCGCGAGGGCGCGAAATGCTCACGGGGGGTCTGCCCTGGTACGGGGTCTATGCCACCCAGGACGGCCGCCACCTGGCGGTGGCCGCCCTGGAATTCAAGTTTTGGGCCACCTTTTGCGCCACGGTCGGTCGCCCCGACTGGACCGGGCGCCACAGCGAGGAGGGCGCGACCTTGGATTCCCTGCGCCACGAAGTCGCGGCCTTGGTCGCCAGCCAGCCCCTGGCCTACTGGAGCGAGGTATTCGCCACGGTGGATGCCTGCGTCACGCCGGTACTGACCCCGGAGGAGGCCCTGGCCCTGCCCCAATTCCAGGCGCGTGGTCTGGGCGGGGCGGATGAGCTGGGGCAAGGGCCTGCCGCCTCGCCCTTCGTCATGGATGGGGTGCGCCTGGCCGCCACCGGAACTCCGCCGTCGCCGGGACAGGACAGCCGAGCGATCCTGGTCGAGGCCGGCTTCGCCATCGACGAAGTAGACGGCCTGCTCGCCCAGGGCATCCTGTAGTCCTCTTCTCGTTGCACCCGTTCGGGCCCGAGCGCCCGGATGGGCGCCCGGTAGCCGGGTGCGGCCAGGTCGGGGTGACTCCATTAGAATGCCGCCCATGTCTGCCGCCCTGCTCCTGCTTCCCGATTTTGTCCTGATCCTGCTGGGCTACGGTCTGCGCCGCCACTTGCAACTGGGCGACCATTTCTGGGTCGGCCTGGAAAAAGTGGTCTATTACGTCCTGTTCCCGGCGCTGCTGGTGAACTCGGTAATGAAGACCCCCCTCGACCTGGGGGCCGCGGGTCCCCTGGTGCTTACCGCCTACCTGGCCATGGCCGTAGGCATGGTGTTGGGCCTGCTGGTGGCGCCGCTCTTTCGCCCGACGCCGATGGTATTCGCCTCGGTGTTCCAGTGTAGCTTTCGCTTCAACACCTACGTGGCCCTGGCCACCGCAGGGCTGCTCTTCGGTGCCCCGGGCATCGCCACCATGGCGCTCATCACCGGTTGCGCCGTGCCCCTGGCCAATACCGTGGCGGTGTGGATGCTGGCCCGCCACGCCGAAGCCAACGTGTGGAAAGAGATCGCCCGGAATCCCCTGATCTGGGCCACCTTGGCCGGATTGACCCTCAACTGGGCCGGTTTCGTGCCGCCCAAACCCCTTCAAGTCTTCCTCGGTCGCCTCGCCGACGCATCGGTGGCCCTCGGCCTGATGGCGGTAGGGGCGGCCCTGCGTTTTCGCGGCGGCACGCCCCTGCGCGGCGCCGGGGTGTACCTGGTGGTGGTGAAGCTGCTCGCCCTGCCGGTAGCGGCCTGGCTGATGGGGCAGGCCCTGGGGTTGTCCGGACTGTACCTGCAGGTGGTGGTGTTGTTCGCCTCCCTGCCGACGGCCTCCTCGGCCTACATCCTGGCGATGCGCATGGGGGGCGACGGTCAGAGCGTGGCCTGGCTGATTTCCGCCACAACCGTGGCTTCCATGGTCACCATGCCGCTGTGGACCGCCTGGCTGGCCAGCGCCCAGTAAAAAGCCCGGGAATTTCCCGGGCCTAGTCACGCATGGTGGTGGGTAGAGCGGCCAGGTTGCCCACGGCATGAAACCGATGTGGAATCGCGGCCCTGGCGGACTTAGCTCCCTTTGCGACCGCTGCTACCGTTCTTGCTCGCTGCCGGCTTGGCAGCCGCTTTGTTCGTCGCCGCTTTCTTGGTCGGAGGAGGGGCTTGCTCCGCAGGCTGGGTGGCGGGCGCGTGCTGATCGAGTTGATCCTGAACGTGGGCCTGGAACTGGCTCTGCATCTGGCTCATCAGATTGAAGGGCCACAGCGCCGCTTGGGTGGCCGCGTCGGTGAAGGCCTGGCCGGCGGCGTCGCCTGCGCCGGGCGCGGCGCTCTCCGGGGCGGCGTTGGCCTGGGCCAGGTTGCCCATGGCGCGCACGGCGCCTAGGGTGGAATGCTGCATTTCCAGGCCCTGGATGGTCAGCTGCAGCATCGACAGGTTCATGCGCAGCCAGCCTTCGACCGCCTTCAGATCCTTGATGCGCTTTTCCAGTTCATCCACATCCAGGGTCGGCGCCACCATGCCGGGCAGGGAGAAACCCAGCTGCCCCCACATGTTGCGCATGAATTCCATGGGATCAGAGGCGGAAATGGGGTCGGACATGGCGTAGGCCTCCTGGTCTGAAGTTGGAATTGTCATAGTAACCCAATCATCACGGCGACAAGCAGCGGCGAGAGGGGCCGGGGTGATACAATCGCAGCAAATCAAACGTCATGAATGGGTTGACCGGGTGGTGCCATGCTCAAGTTGATCGTCATTGAAGACCACGCTCTCGTTCGCGAAGGCTTGGCGAACGTGGTGCGCCAGTTGGACGACGAGGTCGAGGTGTTCGAGGCCGGCGATTGCGTGCTCGGCATGGCCATTGTCGAGGCCAATCCCGACCTGGACCTGGTGCTGCTCGACCTGGCCCTGCCCGGGGTCGAGGGCATGAGCTGCCTGACCATGTTCCGCGAGCGCTTTCCGGCGCTGCCGGTGGTCATCGTGTCCGCTTACGACGATACCCATACAGTGACCCGTGCCCTGAAGGTCGGCGCCTCGGGTTTCGTGCCCAAGTCCTATTCTTCCGAAGCCCTGCTCGCCGCGCTGCGCCTGGTGCTTGAGGGGCAGATCTTCACCCCCAGCCGGGCACCGCTGCAGCGTCCCCTGGTCGATGCGCCCCCGGGGCAGGTGGGCAAGGACGCCTCCCCCGCCGACTACGGCCTGACCGAACGGCAGGCCGAAGTGCTCGGCCTGATGGCCCGGGGCAAGTCGAACCGGGATATCGCCCAGATTCTGGGGCTGTCCGAGGGCACGGTGAAAATCCACATCACCGCCATCTTCAAAGCCCTCGGCGTCTCCAGCCGCACCCAGGCCCTGGTCACCGCCAGCCGTTACGGTATCCAGCTGTAACGGAGGCGCACCGCCCCTGGCTGCTCCAGCCGTGGGCGCCGGGGCTCTGAGGCCCGAGCCATGCCCGGTTGAGCACGCTGAGTTGTGGGGCTATTCCTCCGCCTCGACCCTCTCCGCCCCGACCCGGTAGAAGAACAGGTGGCGGCCATGATCGCCGCCGGCGACCACCTCCTGCTCGGGCGTGGCGTCCGGTACCGGAAAACTGTTCGACACCAGCCTGCCGCCCGGCGGCAACTCCGCCTGTACCTTGTCCCACAAGGCTGCCATCGGCGCCGGGGAGAGGAAGGCATAGACCACATCCACCGCCTCCAGCCGTTCATCCCACAGACTGCCGAATTGCCAGGCGACATTTGCCCGGTGCGGGCCCAGGGCCTGGCGTACGCGGCCGATGAACCAGGCCAGGGGGGCGTTTTCCACACCGCGCAGGTGCAGGTCCGGGCGCAATGCCGCCAGGGGAAAGACTACGCTGCCGATGCCGGCGCCCAGATCCACCACCCGCGCGCCCGGCGGCAGATGTTCGGCCAGGGCCGCCACCGTGGCCCGGTTGGACAGGAACAGGGGGATCTGGCCGGTCAGGGCGCCGCGGTAGATCAACAATAGAACGATGGCGGCCAACAGGAACCAGCCCGGATCGATGCCCAGCCCGGAAACGGCCCAGGCCAGGGGGAAGAACAGGGCGTGGATCAGCTTCCACCACCAGGGCTGGCGGGTGAGGAAGGCCAGGCCCAGGGCCGTAGCGCCGATGGCCGCAGCGATGCCGCCCCAGGGCCAGGGGGTGTTGCCCAGGCCGAAGGTGGGTACGGCGATGCATAGCACCAGGAAGATGGCGCCGCCCTGGAGCGCCAGTTGACGGCGCGGGGAAGGGTAGGGGGTCGCGTCGGCCGGTGCCGGGACATCGCTGACAGCGTTCGTGTCGGGCGGGGTGCCAGCGTCGTCGGGCGGGAGTTGGGAGGGAGCAGACATGGGCGGCGATTGTACCGGCGCCCCCCTCGCTCCGCATGCCCGTTGTCGCAAGCTCCCTGCGCGGTCGTGCCGGCGGGTGCCCGGCCCCCTGAGGCGACCGGGCACCCGCCGTCAGGCAGCGACCACGCGTACCGGGACCGGGCGGGATGCCGGGGGTTGGGCCGGGGCCGTCAAGGCCGCGCGCAGCCGGGCCCGCTCTGCTTCGACGGGACGGGCGGTGGCGGCACGGATGTGGCCATAACCGCGGATCTGCTCGGGCAGGCGCGCCAGGGCCAGGGCCGTTTCGCGGCGATCCGTCCCGAGGTTGGCCAGGATCAGCGCCACATCGGCCTCGTAGTCGGCCAGCTGCTGCAACTCCAGACGCCGGTCGGCGCTGCGGGCGAAGATGTCCAGCGCCGTGCCGCGCAGGAAGCGCAGCCGCGCCAGCACTTTCAGCGCCGGCCAGATCCAGGGGCCGTACTGGCGCTTCTTGATCTTGCCGGTGACCGGGTCGGGTTTGGCCCACAGGGGCGGCGCCAGATAGGCGTGCACCTGGTAGTCCTTGCCCGGGACGCCCTCGAACACTTCCTGGAGGCGTTCGGTGAAGGTTCCGTCGGTATACAGCCGGGCCACCTCGTACTCATCCTTGATGGCCAGCACCTTGAAGTAGTAGCGGGCGACCGCTTCGCTCAAGGCTGTGCCACCCAAGGAGGCCTCGGCGGCCCGCACCTGCTCCACCAGGCGGCGGTAGCGTTCGGCATAGGCGGCGTTCTGGTAGGCGGTGAGGAAGGCCACGCGGCTCGCCACCAGGTCGTCCAGGGACTGGCTCGGGTGGAGGTGGACCACCTCGGGCGGTTCGGCGATGCGTTGCACCGCCGCCAGGTCGGTGGCGGCGCGGCGACCCCAGAGGAAGGCTGCCAGGTTCTTCTCCACCGCCGTGCCGTTCAGCTCGATGGCCCGGCTCAGGGCCGCCAGGGAGAGGGGTACCAGGCCCTTCTGCCAGGCAAAACCGAGCAGGAACATGTTGGTGTACAGCGCATCGCCCATCAGCGCCGTGGCCAGTTTCTGGGCGTCGAGGAACCAGACGTTACCTTCACCCACCGTGTCTTCCAGGCGCTGGTCGAGCTTGGCGGTGGGGGGCTGCCAGTTGGGGTTGAGGAGGAAGTCCGAGGTCGGGGCCTCGGCCACGTTGGCCACCACCCGGGTAGTGCCCTCGCGCATCTTCGATAGGGCCTCGCTGCCTGCGGTAACGATCAGGTCGCCCCCCAGCACCGCATCCGCCTCGCCGGTAGCGATGCGCGTGGCGTGGATGTCCTCGGGCCGGTCGGCGATGCGGATGTGGGAGAACACGGCGCCGAATTTCTGCGCCAGCCCGGTCATGTCGAGCACCGAAATGCCCTTGCCGTCCAGGTGGGCGGCAATGCCGATCAGGGCGCCCAGGGTCACCACCCCGGTGCCGCCGACGCCGGTCACCAGCAGGTTGAACGGCCGGGCCGTGGCGGCCAGCTCAGGCAGGGGCGGTTCGGGGAAGTCCGCCTGGGCGCCGGCTACGGCGCGGCCCTTTTTCAAGGTGCCACCTTCGACGGTGACGAAAGACGGGCAGAAACCGCGCAGGCAGGAGAAGTCCTTGTTGCACGAGGACTGGTCGATGGCGCGCTTGCGGCCGAAGTCCGTTTCCACCGGCACCACCGACATGCAGCTCGATTCCCGGGAGCAATCGCCGCAGCCCTCGCACACCAGCTCGTTGATGAAGGCGCGCTTGGGCGGGTCGATCATCTTGCCCCGCTTGCGCCGACGGCGCTTCTCGGTGGCGCAGGTCTGGTCGTAGATGAGGATCGAGGGGGCCGGGTAGTCGCGCAGCTCGCGCTGCACCGCATCCAGCTCATCCCGGTGGCGGATCGGGATCGGCTGGCCGCCCGGGGTGGCCAGGCCGGTGACGCCGGCGTACTTCTCCGGTTCGTCGGTGACGATGACGATCCTGGCGATGCCTTCGGCCTCCAGCTGACGGGTCAGCTGGGGTACCGTCAGGGTGCCGTCGATGGGCTGGCCGCCGGTCATGGCCACGGCGTCGTTGTAGAGGATCTTGTAGGTGATGGGCACCTTGGCGGCGACCGCCTGGCGGATCGCCAGCACCCCGGAGTGGAAGTAGGTGCCGTCGCCCAGGTTGGCGAAGATGTGCTTCTCGGCGGTGAAGGGCGCCTGGCCGACCCATGGCACGCCCTCGCCACCCATGTGGGTGAAGGTGGTGGTGGTGCGGTCCGGCATCCAGGTGGCCATGTAGTGGCAGCCGATGCCGGCCAGGGCCCGGGAGCCCTCGGGCAGCCTGGTCGAGGTGTTGTGCGGGCAGCCGGAGCAGAAGGTGGGCTTGCGCTCGACCAGCACCAGCGGCGTTTCCAGGGATTTTTGCTTGGCCTCGATCAGCTTCAGCCGCGCCTCGATCACCGGCGAGGTGAAGAAACGCTCGATGCGCTGGGCGATCACCTGGGCGATGCGCGCCACCGACAATTCGCCGGCCGCCGGCAGCAGCCACTCGCCGTGGTCCACGATGCCGTTGGCCTTGGGAATCTGGGCCCATTCGCCCTTCTCGTCGAACTTGCCGACGATGCGCGGGCGCACGTCCTCGCGCCAGTTGTAGAGCTCCTCCTTGAGCTGGTACTCGAGCATCTGGCGTTTTTCTTCCACCACCAGGATCTCTTCCAGTCCCTCGGCGAAGCGGCGAACCCCGTCGGATTCCAGGGGCCAGACCATGGCCACCTTGAATACGCGCAGGCCGATCTGGGCCGCCAGCTCGGCGTCGATGCCCAGCTCGTCGAGGGCCTGCATCACGTCCAGGTAGGACTTGCCGGCGGTGAGGATGCCCAGACGCGGCGCCGGGGAATCGAGCACCACCCGGTTGAGCCGGTTGGCACGGGCGTAGGCCAGGGCGGCATAGAGCTTGTGGTGGGTGAGGCGGGCTTCCTGCTGCAGCGGCGGGTCGGGCCAGCGGATGTTGAGGCCGCCTTCGGGCAGGGCGTAGTCGCTGGGCAGGCGGATGTCCACGGCGAAGGGATCGACGTTCACCGAGGCCGAGGTTTCCACCGTGTCGGCCAAGGCCTTGAAGGCGACCCAGCAGCCGGAATAGCGGCTCATCGCCCAGCCGTGCAGGCCCAGCTCCAGGTACTCCTGGACGTTGGCCGGGTAGAGCACCGGCATCATCACCGCTTTGAAAATGTGCTCGGTTTGGTGCGGCAGGGTCGAGGACTTTGCGGCGTGGTCGTCGCCGGCCACCACCAGCACCCCGCCGTAGCGGGAACTGCCGGCGGCGTTGGCGTGGCGGAAGACGTCGCCGCAGCGGTCCACGCCGGGGCCCTTGCCGTACCACATGCCGAACACCCCGTCGTACTTGGCCCCCGGGGTCAGGCCGACCTGCTGGCTGCCCCACACCGCGGTGGCGGCCAGGTCTTCGTTGATGCCGGGTTGAAAGACGATGTGCTGGCGTTCGAGATGGGCCTTGGCCTTCCACAGGGTCTGGTCGAGCCCGCCCAGGGGGCTGCCCCGGTAGCCGGAAATGAAGCCGGCGGTGTTGAGCCCGGCGGCCTCGTCGCGCAGCCGCTGCAACATGGGCAGGCGGACCAGGGCCTGGATGCCGGTGAGGTAGATCCGTCCGGACGTGACGGTGTATTTGTCCTCGAGGGTGAAGGACGAGAGATCGCTCATGGTGTCTCCTCCGATGATCCGTCCCGTGAGCGACGGGGCGGCGGGGGTTAGCGATTCGGTCAGCACCTTGTGGGCGCTGCCGGCCATTGTGTGAAGTGCCGCGGGTGGGCGGCGGGGACACTGTATTGGACTTCGCCGCGGTCGTAACGTTGCGTTGCAGCAGTTGGCGCGGTTCGCCGGGGCGCGCTAGTCGTGTGGCAGGCTGGAAAGGCGCGCCAATGCTCGATCTTCAAGGTGCCGCCGTGGAGAACAAGCAACCACGCGGGTCTTGGGGGTGGCCTGCTGGAGATGGCCGACTGGCGCGGCCTGGCGAGGAGGGGCTAGGACGAGAGCCGGTTGGCGGCGGGGGCCGGGGCGGGCGTGCCGAGGAGGGCGGTGAATTGGTCGGCCGGAATGGGCCGGCCGAACAGGTAGCCCTGTACCTCGTCGCACCCCTGCTGGTGCAGGAAGTCGCGCTGGGCCGGGGTTTCGACCCCCTCGGCGATGACCGTCAGGCCGAGGGCCTTACCCAGCTGGATGATGGCGATGACGATCACGTCGCTGCCGCCGGCGTTGGCCAGTTCGCGCACGAACGACTGGTCGATCTTCAACTTGTGCAACGGGAAACGGCGCAGGTAGGCCAGGCTCGAATAGCCCGTGCCGAAGTCGTCGATCGACAGGTGGATGCCCAGATCGGCAAGGCGGTGCATGGTCGTTTCGGCCCGCTCCGCGTCTTCGGCGACGATGGTCTCGGTCAGCTCCAGTTCCAGGCTGGTCGCCGGCATGCCGGTTTCGGCCAGGACTGCGGCGACTTCCTCGGGCAGGCCGCTGGCCTGGAATTGGGCGGCGGAGAGGTTCACCGCCAGGGGCGGCGGGTTCAGCCCGGCCTCGTGCCAGATGCGCCATTGCTGGCACGCCTGGCGCAGCACCCAGGCGCCCAGGGGCAGGATCAGGCCGGTTTCCTCGGCGACCGGGATGAAGCGCGCCGGCGAGATCGGACCGTGCACCGGGTGGTTCCAGCGCAGCAGCACCTCAGCCCCGACCAGGCGGGCCTCGTTCAGGGTGAACTGGGGCTGGAAGTGCAGATGCAGGGCGTTGTTCTCCAGGGCCTCGCGCAGGTCCATTTCCAGCGCCAGCTGGTCGGCGATGCGGGCGTTCATGGCCGCCTCGTAGAAACGGTAGCCGTTGCGCCCGGCGTTCTTGGCGGCGAGCAGGGCGGCGTCGGCGTTGCGCACCAGGTCGGAGTAGGTTTCCGCGTCGAGCGGGTAGAGGCTGATCCCCTGGCTGACCGAAATGCGCAGGGTATGGCCGTCGAGGGCGATCGGGGTGGCCAGGGCCTGCTGCAGCTTGCCAGCGATGTGGGCCGCGCCGTCGGCGCCGGTGTCCGGCAGCAACAGGGCGAATTCGTCGCCGCCGAGGCGGGCCAGGGTGTCCGCGGCCCTTATCTGGCTTTGCAGCCGCCGGGCGACTTCCTGGAGGAGCTGGTCGCCCAGGTTATGGCCGAGGGAGTCGTTGATCGCCTGGAAACGGTCCAGATCCAGGTAGATCAGGGCCACTGGGCTGGCGGAGCGGTGCGCCAGGTCGAGCACCAGGTGGGCCCGGTCGGCGAGCAGGCTGCGGTTGGGCAGGCCGGTCAGGGCGTCGTGGCCGGCGAGAAAATCGATGCGCGCCTCGGCGGCCTTGCGCTCGCTGATGTCGCGCACCACGGCATGAAGGAAGCGCTGCCCCTCGATGTTCAGCGCCCGGGTACTGACTTCGACCGGAAAGGGGGTACCGTCGCGGTGCTGATGCACGGTTTCGTAGATCAGGTGGTGCTCGCGCCACAGGCGCTCCAGCAGCGCCGGCAGTTCGGCCCGGGTGCTGTCGGCACGCAACTGGGGCAGGGTGAGGGCGAGGAATTCTTCGCGGGTCCGGCCGTAGGCGGCCAGGGCCCGGTCATTGCCTTCCACCAGCCGGCCCTGGGCGTCGGCCAGGTAGATGATGTCGTTGGCGTACTTGGCGAGCAGGGCGTAGTGCTCGCGCAGGGCTTCCTGCTGCAGCCGGTGCTGCTCCTGGTCGGCGCGCTGGCGGGCCATCAGACCGCGCCAGTAGAGAATGCCGGCGAAGGCGGTGCCGAGCAGTAGGGCGGCCAGGATCAGGGCGGTCAGCTTGCCCACCAGGGTTAGCCGGCTGAAGGCTTCGTCGCTGTCGATCTTGGTGATGAGCAGCCAGGACGTGCCCGGAATGTTGCGTCCGACGCCGATCACCGGAACGTGGCGGTAGTCGAGGGCGCGTAGCGGCTTGGTGGCACTCCGGATGAGCTGGGCGGCCAGGAGCCGGTCGTCATCGACCGACGTGCGCAGGCGCAGGGCCATGTCCGGTGCCAGCCGGGTATCGCTCAGGTAGACGATCTGTTGGCCGTCCTGGCTGACCAGCAGGGTTTCGGCGGATCGGCTGGGAGTGGGCCATTGCAGCAGGGTGGGGTAGAGCTCCCGTTCCGGGGCAATTTCCAGGTACAGGATGGCCAGGGGGCGCTCTTCTGAGTCCAGGATGGGAAAGGACAGGGCCAGGGCGATGTGGCGCTGGCTGTCCTGGCCCCGGTAATGGAAGTCGGTCAGGGTCGGCTGGTTCTGGGTCAGGCCGCGGGTTTCGATGGCGAGCTCGGCGGCGGTCGGCGCGGTGGCAGCGGTGGTGAACAGTACGCGCTGGCCGGTCGAGTCGAGCAGGTGGAGTTCCCGGTAGCCGAGGGCGTTGCGGTAGGCCCGTAGCGCGCCGTTCAACCGTGCACGTGCCTTGGCGTCGGCCGGGGTGTGCTGCCAGTCTTCGATGGCGGTGATGAACAGGGGATTGAGGCCGATGGCCCGGGCGTCGCTCTGGCGTTCGTTGAGCCAGCGGGCGATTTGGTCGGTCTTGAGCTGGGCGATCGCATCCAGGTCCCGGGCAACCGCCTCGTCGATGCCTTGTTCGGCGGCGCGGTAAATGTTGAAGGCCAGGGCGCTCAGGGCTGTGGCGAAGGCCAGGTAAAAGAGAATCGGCCGCCACAGCCGTTGCCGCGGCCAAGTCTGGGCTTCGTTACGGCCGGGCAGGTGGCGATAGACCAGGCGGTAGAGCAGCAGGGAGGTGAGCAGGACGAAGATACCGCCCTTGAGGCTCTGCAGGGCGCCCATGGCCCTGGGCGGCGCCAGGAGATCCAGCACATAGTCGGACAGGGCGATCCAGGCCAGGGCGGCCAGGGCGTAACCCAGGGCGACCTGCAGGGCGGCCGGGTGGAGAAGCGGGATCGGACGGTTGGATTTCACGTCGGAAGTCATCCGGGGCGGCGTGGGGGTATCCATCTCGTGTGTCCGATCCCAGTGGGCTTAGGCGGGGGGGAGAATCTTTCCGGGATTCATCAGGTTGGCCGGATCGATGGCCCGCTTGATGACCCGCATCAGGTCGACCGCACCCTGACCATGCTCCGGGACCAAGAACTTCTGCTTGCCCAGGCCGATGCCGTGTTCGCCGGTGCAGGTTCCCTCCATATCAATGGCGCGGCCGACCACCCGCTCATTGAGCCATTCGGCGGCGGCCATGTCCTGTTCGCTGTCCGGATCGACCAGTACCACTAGGTGGAAGTTGCCGTCGCCGACGTGACCGAACAGGGCCACTTTCAGGCCGACCTGGGCGATGTCCTCGTTGGTGGCGTGGATGCACTCGGCCAGCCGGGAAATGGGCACGCACACGTCGGTGGGAAAGGCGCGGCAGCCCGGCTGCATCTGCAGGCAGGCGAAGTAGGCGTCGTGGCGGGCCTGCCACAGGCGGGTGCGGTCCTCCGGCCGGGCGGCCCACTGGAAGTTCTGCCCGCCGTGCTCGGCGGCCAGGGCCTGCACCGTCTCGGCCTGTTCGGCCACCCCGGCTTCGGAACCGTGAAACTCGAAGAACAGGGTGGGGGATTCCGGGTAGTCGGTCTTGGAGAAGCGGTTGATGGCGCCCATGGTCACGGCGTCGAGCAGTTCGACCCGGGCCACTGGAACGCCCAACTGGATGGTCTGGATGACGCAATTGACGGCCTCGTCCACGCTGAGGAAGGCGCATACCGCCGCGGAAATGGCCTCGGGTACCGGGTAGAGCCGTACGGTCAGTTCGGTGACGATGCCCAGGGTGCCCTCGGAGCCGACGAACAGGCGGGTCAGGTCATAGCCGGCGGACGACTTGCGCGCCCGGGTTCCGGTCTTGATGACCTGGCCGTCGGGTAGTACCACGGTCAGTTGCAGGACGTTTTCCTTCATCGTGCCGTAGCGCACGGCATTGGTGCCGGAGGCCCGGGTGGCGGTCATGCCGCCCAGGGAAGCATCGGCACCCGGGTCGATGGGGAAGAACAGACCGGTGCCCTTCAGCTCGGTATTGAGTTGAGTACGGGTAACGCCGGCCTCGACGGTGGCGGTCAGGTCTTCGGCATGGATGTGGCAAACCCGGTTCATACCGGCCAGATCGATGGAAATCCCGCCCCGAGGGGCCAGTACGTGACCTTCCACCGAGCTGCCGGTACCGTAGGGAATGACCGGCGTGTTGTGCTGATGGCACAGCCGGACGGCGGCAGCCACCTCCTCGGTGCTCAAGGCAAACACAACCCCGTCGGGCAGCATCGGGACGTGCACCGACTCGTCGCGGCCGTGCTGAAGCCGCACGGAGTCACCTTGCGAAAAGCGCTCGCCAAAGCGTTCGCGGAGGGCGGCGATCAGGACGGGGGAAAGCGGAGGAGGGGGCGTGTGGGAATGGGGATTCATGCCGTATTGCTTCGTGTTAATCGTGTGTTGGGGCGTGCAGCCGGGCGCGGAGCCTAATTTCAAAGAGGTAGTAGCCCCTAGTGCCGCTGCCTGCCAGGACGGGGAAGCGCATCGCCCCGTTTGGCAAGCGGCGGAAAACCGCGGGCAGAGCACGCAATTTCGCATATTGGCACGGGGTCGATAGGGAAAAAAGTGGGCAAAGACGCTTTGATGAGGGAAAAGCTAAAAAAAAGTAGACAACCGGGGATTTGTTGCTATACTTCCGCCTCTCGGCTCGAACGACTATTCGGCTGCAATGCCTGATAGGTGCAATTAGCCGTTTCGATCCGGAGGAGTTCCCGAGCGGTCAAAGGGATCAGACTGTAAATCTGACGGCACTGCCTTCGAAGGTTCGAATCCTTCCTCCTCCACCAAATTGCTTGCAGCGTAGTCATGTGGCTGCCTGCAGGGTGAAGACCGAAAGCTCGTAGAGTTGGCTGGAAATTGGGCGGGTGTAGCTCAATGGTAGAGCAGAAGCCTTCCAAGCTTATGACGAGGGTTCGATTCCCTTCACCCGCTCCAGCGCGCGGTAACAGGTTTTGTTGGATCGCCCATGTAGCTCAGTGGCAGAGCACTCCCTTGGTAAGGGAGAGGTCGGCAGTTCAATCCTGCCCATGGGCACCACGGTTTTTCATTCTTTTGTCTCGAAATTTGAGGGGCTGAAATGGCTAAGGAAAAGTTCGAACGTACGAAGCCGCACGTGAACGTTGGCACCATTGGTCACGTTGACCACGGTAAGACCACGCTGACGGCAGCTATCACCACCATTCTGTCCAAGAAGTTCGGTGGCGAAGCGAAGGCTTATGATCAGATCGACGCTGCGCCGGAAGAAAAGGCCCGCGGTATCACCATCAACACCGCCCACGTCGAATACGAAACCGCGACCCGTCACTATGCCCACGTGGACTGCCCGGGTCACGCCGACTACGTGAAGAACATGATCACCGGTGCCGCCCAGATGGACGGCGCGATCCTGGTCTGTTCCGCCGCTGACGGCCCCATGCCCCAGACCCGCGAGCACATCCTGCTGGCCCGTCAGGTGGGTGTGCCCTACATCGTCGTGTTCCTGAACAAGTGCGACATGGTCGACGACGCCGAGCTCCTCGAGCTGGTGGAAATGGAAGTGCGCGACCTGCTGTCCAAGTACGACTTCCCGGGCGACGACATCCCCATCATCAAGGGCTCCGCCCTGAAGGCCCTCGAAGGCGACCAGTCCGAGATCGGCGAACCCGCCATCTTCCGTCTGGCCGACGCCCTCGACAGCTACATCCCCACGCCTGAGCGTGCCGTGGATAAGCCCTTCCTGCTGCCCATCGAAGACGTGTTCTCCATCTCCGGTCGTGGCACCGTGGTGACCGGTCGTGTCGAGCGCGGCATCGTCAAGGTTGGCGAAGAAATCGAAATCGTCGGCATCAAGCCCACCGTCAAGACCACCTGCACCGGTGTGGAAATGTTCCGCAAGCTGCTGGACCAAGGTCAGGCCGGTGACAACGTCGGCGTGCTGCTGCGCGGTACCAAGCGTGAAGAAGTCGAGCGCGGCCAAGTGCTGGCCAAGCCGGGCTCCATCACCCCGCACACCCACTTCACTGGCGAAGTGTATGTTCTGTCCAAGGACGAAGGTGGTCGTCACACCCCGTTCTTCAACAACTACCGTCCCCAGTTCTACTTCCGCACCACCGACGTGACCGGTGCGATCTCCCTGCCGGAAGGCACCGAGATGGTGATGCCGGGCGACAACATCGCCATGACCGTGAAGCTGATTGCGCCGATCGCCATGGAAGAAGGTCTGCGCTTCGCCATCCGTGAAGGCGGTCGTACCGTCGGCGCCGGCGTCGTCGCCAAAATCATCGAGTAATCGACTGATTCGTAGTTAAGCAAGCGCCCCGGTCCAACCGCCGGGGCGCTTTGTAGTCTCTGCTGCAGGGGCATAGCTCAATTGGCAGAGCGTCGGTCTCCAAAACCGAAGGTTGGGGGTTCGAGACCCTCTGCCCCTGCCAACTTTACTGAACGATCACGAATGGCCGATAAGATTAAATTTGCGCTGGCGATCGCGCTTCTCGCGGCCGGCGTGGTCGGCTTTTATTTGCTGGCCGAGCAGGCCATGATCCTGCGCATCCTGGTGGTGCTGGTGGGGGTGGCTGCTGCTGCTGCGCTGGCCTGGTTCACTGAGCCGGGGCAGCGTTTTTTCGTTTTTGCCCAGGAGGCGGCGGTCGAGGCCCGCAAGGTGGTGTGGCCGACGCGCAAGGAGACGCTGCAGATGACGGGGGCGGTATTCGCCTTTGTGGTCGTCATGGCGATCTTTCTCTGGGTTACGGATAAGAGCCTGGAATGGGCGTTGTACGACCTGATTCTGGGGTGGAAGAAATCATGAGCAAGCGCTGGTACGTGGTTCACGCCTATTCGGGCTTCGAAAAGAGCGTTCAGCGGGCGCTGGTCGATCGTATCGCCCGCAGCGGTATGCAAGACCTGTTTGGTCAGATCCTTGTTCCCGTCGAAGAAGTCGTGGAAATGAAGGGCGGCCAAAAGAGCATTACCGAGCGGAAGTTCTTCCCGGGTTACGTGCTCGTCGAGATGGATATGAACGACGACACCTGGCACTTGGTAAAGAGCACGCCGAAGGTTACCGGTTTCGTCGGAGGTACCGCGACGAAGCCCACGCCGATTTCGGAAAAGGAAGTGGAGAAGATCCTGCAGCAGATGCAGGAAGGGGTGGAGAAGCCCCGTCCCAAGATCCTGTTCGAAATTGGCGAGGTGGTGCGTGTCAAGGAAGGCCCGTTTACCGACTTCCATGGCAGCGTCGAAGATGTGAACTACGAGAAGAGCAAGCTGCGCGTCTCGGTTACCATTTTTGGCCGTGCTACGCCGGTGGAGCTGGATTTCGGTCAGGTCGAAAAGGCCTGATCGCCACAAGGAATTCGGGGCCGGGCCCCCGTGGCGATGAGCGATCATTGCCAGCATGTTCCCGGAAGAGGAGCGAGAGTAAGCCCCATATGGGGCTGAAGTCGCGTTAAAACTCACGATATAGGAGCCATCATGGCCAAGAAGATCGTCGGCTTTATTAAGCTGCAAGTGCCGGCCGGTAAGGCGAACCCGTCGCCCCCGATCGGTCCCGCGCTGGGTCAGCGCGGCCTGAACATCATGGAATTCTGCAAGGCCTTTAACGCTCAGACGCAAGGCGTCGAGCCGGGTCTGCCGATTCCGGTGGTGATTACCGCCTATGCGGACAAGTCGTTCACCTTCGTGATGAAGACGCCTCCGGCGACCATCCTCATCAAGAAGGCGGCCGGTATCCAAAAGGGTTCCGCCAAGCCCCACACTGACAAGGTCGGCAAGATCAGCCGCGCCCAGTGCGAAGAAATCGCCAAGACCAAGGCTCCCGATCTGACGGCGGCCGACCTGGAAGCAGCCGTGCGTACCATCGCCGGTTCTGCCCGGTCCATGGGTATCACGGTGGAGGGTCTCTAACATGGCTAAGCTGTCCAAGAAGCAAAAGGCCCTGGCGGGCAAGATCGACCGGAACAAGGCTTACGCCCTCGGTGAGGCCCTGTCCCTGATCAAGGAAACCGCAACGGCCAAGTTCGATGAGTCCGTCGACATCGCCGTGAATCTCGGCGTTGATCCCCGCAAGTCCGACCAAGTGGTCCGTGGCTCGGTGGTGCTGCCGGCCGGTACCGGTAAGTCCGTGCGCGTCGCCGTCTTCGCCCAGGGCGAAAAGGCCGAGGCCGCCAAGGCTGCTGGCGCCGAAGTCGTTGGCTTCGACGACCTGGCCGAACAGGTCAAGGCCGGCAACCTGAACTTCGATGTGGTCATCGCCACTCCCGACGCCATGCGCGTCGTGGGCGCTCTCGGCCAGATCCTCGGCCCCCGTGGTCTGATGCCGAACCCCAAGGTCGGCACCGTGACCATGGACGTCACCACTGCGGTGAAGAACGCCAAGGCGGGTCAAGTGCAGTACCGTACCGATAAGGCCGGTATCGTGCACGCCACCATCGGCCGCGCTTCTTTCGAAGCCGACAAGCTGGAGCAAAACCTGCGCGCGCTTATCGATGCGCTGCAAAAGGCCAAGCCGGCTGCCGCGAAGGGCGTGTATCTGAAGAAGATCGCTCTTTCCAGCACCATGGGTCCTGGCGTCCGCGTCGATGCCGGTTCCCTGCAGGCGCAGTAAGTAGCAAGAAATGCACGGAGCTGCCATGGGCGGCTCCGTTTTGTACTTTGGGCTGCCGCTTTTCGTAAGCGGCAGATCGTCAAAGACCGCAGGTGCCAACCCGCTGTCAGGGTGGGCTTAATGGCCGCAATGGCGGCGACCTGCGCAGATGGTGTATCCCGAAACAGGATTTTTGCTGCAGCAGCCTTGCTGCGGTAGTGCTCCTGGTTCAGGTCGCCGTGGGTGCGGCAGCGATTCGCGAGACTCGCGTGCCGTGTGTTGACTTGAAAGGAGGAAAGACCTTGAGTCTGAATCTCGACGAAAAGAAAGCCGTCGTAGCTGAGGTGTCGGCGCAGGTTGCCAACGCCCAGACCATCGTCGTGGCCGAATATCGTGGCATTGAGGTGGGCAATCTCACCGTGCTGCGTAAGAAGGCCCGCGAGTCTGGTGTGTATCTGCGTGTGCTGAAGAACACCTTGGTTCGCCGTGCCGTGGCGGACACCTCGTTCGCTTCGCTCGCCGACCAGATGACCGGCCCGCTGATCTATAGCATCTCGGCGGATCCGGTGGCTGCGGCGAAGGTGCTCAACGACTTCGCAAAAACCAACGACAAGCTCGTGCTGAAAGCTGGCAGCTATGCCGGCAAGGTGCTCGACAAGGCCGGTGTGCAGGCGCTCGCCTCCATCCCCAGCCGCGACGAACTCCTGGCCAAGCTGCTGGGCATCATGCAGGCGCCGGTTTCCGGCTTCGCCGGTGCGCTGGCCGCCCTCGCCAAGAAGCGCGAAGAAGAAGGCGCCGCCGCCTAATCGGCCGGCCCTTGTTCAAGCTGATCGACAGAACTCAACTGAATTCCGAATTAGGAGTGATTTAAATGGCTATCTCCAAAGAAGACATCCTCGAAGCCGTCGGCGCGATGACCGTGATGGACCTGAACGACCTGGTCAAGGCGTTCGAAGAGAAGTTCGGTGTGTCCGCTGCCGCTCTGGCCGTGGCTGCCCCTGGCGCTGGTGGCGGTGCTGCCGCTGCTGCCGAAGAGCAGACCGAATTCACCGTGATCCTGGCCGGTGCCGGCGAGAAGAAGGTCGAAGTCATCAAGGTCGTGCGTGCTGTGACCGGTCTGGGCCTGAAGGAAGCCAAGGACCTGGTGGACGGCGCTCCGAAGGCTGTCAAGGAAGGCATCGCCAAGGCCGACGCCGAAGCGATCAAGAAGCAGCTGGAAGACGCCGGCGCGAAGGTCGAGATCAAGTAATCTCGCTTTCCGGGTGTTTGGGCTGGCGGCATTTGCCGTCAGCCCTTTTGCGCTTTCTGGAAAAGATTTTTCCCGGAGGCCTGCAACAGCAGTAAAAGCGGTTAAACGAGAGTGCGGTTTGTGCCTTTGCCCCCTGGTCGGGGCAGCAATCAAGGCTCTGCTGATCACCGCCCTCCCGTTTGTCTGTTTCACCATGTGCGGCCTGTGACAGGCCGACCGTCGCCCGGCGTAAGCCCCGACGGTTTATCGATTTCAGTCTCTCGGAGCGACCATGACCTACTCCTTCACCGAGAAAAAGCGCATCCGCAAGAGCTTCGCCAAGCGTTCTGGCGTGCTCGATGTGCCCTTCCTCCTCGCGACGCAACTGGAGTCCTACACGTCCTTCCTGCAGGCGGACGTGCACCCCGGTAAACGCCACAACCAGGGTCTGCAGGCCGCCTTTAGCTCCATCTTTCCGATCGTTTCCCATTCCGGGAATGCACGACTCGAATTTGTCAGCTACAACCTGGCTGAACCAACCTTCGACGTCAAGGAATGCCAGCAGCGGGGCTTGACCTTCGCTTCGGCGCTGCGTGCCCGCGTGCGCCTGGTGATCATGGATCGGGAAGTTCCCGATACCGTCAAGGAAGTGAAGGAGCAGGAAGTCTACATGGGCGAACTGCCGCTCATGACCACCACCGGCTCCTTCGTCATCAACGGTACCGAGCGGGTCATCGTTTCCCAGCTGCACCGCTCCCCCGGCGTGTTCTTCGAGCACGACCGCGGCAAGACCCACTCTTCCGGCAAGCTGCTGTTCTCGGCCCGCGTGATTCCTTATCGCGGCTCCTGGCTGGACTTCGAGTTCGACCCGAAGGACACCCTGTTCTTCCGCGTCGACCGCCGTCGCAAGATGCCGGTGACCACCCTGCTCAAGTCCATCGGCATGAATGCCGAGGAAATCCTGGCCAACTTCTTCGAATTCGACACCTTCCACGTTACCAAGAAGGGCGGCCTGGAATTCGAACTGGTCCCCGAGCGTCTGCGCGGCGAAGTAGCGCGCTTCGATTTCGTCGACCGTGCCGGCAAGGTTATTGTCCCCAAAGACAAGCGCATCACCGCCAAGCACATCCGCGACCTCGACGCTGCCGGCATCAAGCGCATCGCCGTGCCCGAAGACTTCGTGGTCGGTCGTACCATCGCTCGTAACATCGTCGACACCGAAACCGGTGAAGTGGTGGCCAATGCCAACGACGAAATTACCGAATCCCTGTTGACCAAGCTGCAGGAAGCCGGCGTTGATCTGATCCCGACCCTGTATACCAACGACCTGGATCGGGGGGCGTTCATTTCCCAGACCCTGCGCGCGGATGAAACCGCTTCCAAGCAGGCTGCCCGCGTTGCCATTTATCGCATGATGCGCCCGGGCGAGCCGCCCACCGAGGAGGCTGTCGAGATCCTCTTCCAGGGCCTGTTCTATTCCGACGAGCGTTACGACCTGTCGGCTGTGGGCCGCATGAAGTTCAACCGTCGCCTGGGGCGCAAGGACGTTGTTGAACACAAGGTCATGATGACCCACGTGCCGGGCAAGGCCGATGCACAGGCCGCCGTGGTCAAGGCGCTGGTGGAAGCCACCGGTGGCAAGGAAGCCAATATTCGCGACACCCTGGCCGAGATGCAGTACGGCCCCCGTGCCGCGGCGGAAAACCTGACCAAGGAAGAAGCCGAAGCCCTGGTGGTCAAGCTCAAGTCCCTGGGGGTGACCTCCGAAGTGCGCGACCAGTTGACCCTGTCGCCCCGCGACATCGTCGAGTCGATCAAGCTGCTGGTGGAACTGCGCAACGGTCGCGGCGAAATCGACGATATCGACCACCTGGGTAACCGCCGCGTGCGCTGCGTCGGCGAACTGGCCGAAAACCAGTTCCGTGCCGGCCTGGTGCGCGTCGAGCGCGCCGTCAAGGAACGCCTGTCCCAGGCCGAGTCCGACAACCTGATGCCCCATGACCTGATCAACGCCAAGCCGATCTCGGCCGCGATCAAGGAGTTCTTCGGTTCCAGCCAGCTCTCCCAGTTCATGGACCAGACCAATCCGCTGTCCGAGATCACCCACAAGCGCCGCGTCTCGGCCCTTGGCCCGGGCGGTCTGACCCGGGAGCGCGCCGGCTTCGAAGTGCGCGACGTGCACCCGACCCACTACGGCCGCGTCTGCCCGATTGAAACGCCGGAAGGCCCGAACATCGGCCTGATCAACTCCCTGGCCATCTACGCCCGGACCAACGACTACGGCTTCCTGGAGACTCCCTACCGCAAGGTGGTGGATCTGCGCGTTACCGACGAGATCGAGTACCTGTCCGCCATTGAGGAAGGCCAGTACGTGATCGCCCAGGCCAACGCCGAAGTCGATGCCAACGGCACCCTGACCGGCGAACTGGTTTCCTGCCGTAACCGCGGTGAATTCATGCTGGCTTCGCCGGACCAGGTCCAGTACATGGACGTGGCGCCGTCGCAGATCGTGTCCGTGGCCGCGTCCCTCGTGCCGTTCCTCGAGCACGACGATGCAAACCGCGCGCTGATGGGCGCCAACATGCAACGTCAGGCCGTGCCCTGCCTGCGCCCGGAAAAGCCTGTGGTCGGAACCGGTATCGAACGCACCGTGGCGGTGGACTCCGGTACCGCTGTCCAGGCGCTGCGCGGTGGTCTGGTGGACTACGTGGACGCCTCCCGTGTTGTGGTCCGGGTCAATGACGATGAAACCGTGCCGGGCGAAGTCGGTGTGGACATCTACAACCTGACCAAATACACCCGTTCCAACCAGAACACCAACATCAACCAGCGGCCCATGGTGAAGATGGGCGACCGCATCGCCAAGGGCGACGTGGTGGCCGACGGCGCTTCCACCGACAAGGGCGAGCTGGCCCTGGGGCAGAACATGCTGATCGCGTTCATGCCCTGGAACGGCTTCAACTTCGAGGACTCGGTGTTGATCTCCGAACGGGTTGTGGCCGATGACCGCTACACCTCGGTGCATATTGAGGAACTCACCGTGGTGGCCCGCGACACCAAGCTGGGGCCTGAGGAAATCACCCGTGACATCCCGTCCCTGGGTGAAGGTCAGCTGTCCCGTCTGGACGAGTCGGGCATCGTCTACATCGGCGCCGAAGTCGAGGCTGGCGACGTGCTGGTGGGCAAGGTGACGCCGAAGGGCGAAACCCAGCTGACCCCTGAAGAGAAGCTGCTGCGCGCCATCTTCGGCGAGAAGGCTTCCGACGTGAAGGACACTTCGCTGCGCGTCTCCTCCGGTATCGCCGGCACGGTGATCGACGTCCAGGTGTTCACCCGCGAAGGTATCGAGCGCGACAAGCGCGCTCAGTCGATCATCGACGAGCACCTGCGCCACTACAAGCAGGATCTGGCTGACCAGATGCGTATCGTGGAGCGCGACACCTTTGAGCGTGTCGGTCGTTTGCTCAACGGCAAGATCGCCAACGGTGGCCCGAAGAAGCTGGCGCGTGGCACCGAGATCACCACTGCCTATCTGGATAGCATCGATCCGCACCACTGGTTCGACATCCGCATGGCGGATGAGGAGGTGGCCCAGCAGCTGGAAGGTCTGCGCGAAGGTATCGAACAGACCCGCAAGGACTTCGACGTCGCCTTTGAAGAGAAGCGCAAGAAGCTCACCCAGGGCGATGAACTGCCCCCGGGCGTGCAGAAGATGGTCAAGGTCTACCTGGCGGTGAAGCGTCGCCTGCAGCCTGGCGACAAGATGGCCGGTCGTCACGGTAACAAGGGTGTGGTTTCCAAGATCACCCCGGTGGAAGATATGCCGCACATGGCCGACGGTATGCCGGTGGACATCGTGCTGAACCCGCTGGGCGTGCCGTCGCGGATGAACGTCGGTCAGATTCTTGAGGTCCACCTCGGCTGGGCGGCCAAGGGCATCGGCCGCCGTATCGACGAGATGCTGCGCCAGGAGCGCAATGCCGCCGAAGTCCGCAATTACCTGGATAAGGTTTACAACGCCGGTGGCAAGGCCGAGGACATCAAGTCCCTGACCGATACCGAAGTGCTGGAGCTGGCGGACAACCTCAAGGGCGGCCTGCCGTTCGCCACCCCGGTGTTTGACGGTGCCAAGGAGCAGGACATTCGCACCATGCTCGACTTCGCCTTCCCGGACGATGACGAGCGTACCGAGAAACTGCGTTTCCGCCAGGTCACCGATCCGCAAACCGGCCGGGTGTGGACCGACAAGACTCAGCTGGTGCTGTTCGATGGTCGTACCGGCGAAGCCTTCGACCGTCCGGTTACCGTGGGCTACATGCACTTCCTGAAACTGCACCACTTGGTGGACGACAAGATGCACGCCCGTTCCACCGGCCCCTACAGCCTGGTGACCCAGCAGCCGCTGGGTGGTAAGGCCCAGTTCGGTGGCCAGCGTTTCGGTGAAATGGAAGTGTGGGCCCTGGAAGCCTACGGCGCGTCCTACGTGCTGCAGGAAATGCTGACGGTGAAGTCGGACGACGTGAACGGCCGGACGAAGGTGTACGAAAACATCGTCAAGGGCGAACACAAGATCGATGCCGGCATGCCGGAATCCTTCAACGTGCTGGTGAAGGAAATCCGCTCCCTGGCCATCGATATCGACCTGGAGCGCTACTAAGCATCGCCCCCGGTCCGGCGTTTCCGCCAAGAACGCCGGACCGGAATGCCTTGTCTACCGACGAGGCCTGATTGGCACCGGATTTGAAGTATTCACCCCTCCAAGGAGTGAGCAATGAAAGCACTGCTGGATCTGTTCAAACAGGTAACCCAGGAAGAGGAATTCGACGCGATCACCATCGGTCTCGCGTCGCCCGAGAAAATTCGTTCCTGGTCCTTCGGCGAAGTCAAAAAGCCGGAAACCATCAACTACCGTACCTTCAAGCCCGAACGGGACGGTCTGTTCTGCGCCAAGATCTTTGGCCCGATCAAGGACTACGAGTGCTTGTGCGGTAAGTACAAGCGCCTCAAGCACCGCGGCGTAATCTGCGAGAAGTGCGGCGTCGAAGTGACCCTGGCCAAGGTGCGCCGCGAGCGCATGGGCCACATCGAACTGGCTTCGCCGGTCGCCCACATCTGGTTCCTCAAGTCCCTGCCCAGCCGTCTCGGCATGGTGCTGGACATGACCTTGCGCGACATCGAGCGTGTCCTCTACTTCGAAGCCTTTGTCGTGGTGGAAGCGGGCATGACCCCGCTGCAGCGCGGCCAGCTCCTCACCGAGGACGACTACCTGGCCAAGGTGGAAGAATACGGTGACGAATTCCAGGCCCTGATGGGCGCCGAAGCCGTGCGCGAACTGCTGCGTTCGATCGACGTCGATCGGGACGTGGAGCGTCTGCGTCAGGAATTGGAAACCACCGGTTCCGAAGCCAAGAACAAGAAGATCGCCAAGCGCCTGAAGATTCTCGAAGGCTTCCAGAAGTCCGGCATCAAGCCCGACTGGATGGTCCTCGAAGTGCTGCCCGTGCTGCCGCCGGACCTGCGTCCGCTGGTGCCCTTGGACGGTGGCCGCTTCGCCACCTCCGACCTGAACGACCTGTATCGCCGCGTCATCAACCGGAACAACCGTCTCAAGCGTCTGCTCGAGTTGAAGGCCCCGGACATCATCGTGCGCAACGAAAAGCGCATGCTGCAGGAGTCCGTGGACTCCCTGCTCGACAACGGCCGCCGCGGCAAGGCCATGACCGGCGCCAACAAGCGTCCGCTCAAGTCCCTGGCTGACATGATCAAGGGTAAGGGCGGTCGTTTCCGTCAAAACCTGCTGGGTAAGCGTGTCGACTACTCCGGCCGTTCCGTGATCGTGGTGGGCCCGCAGTTGCGTCTGCACCAGTGCGGCCTGCCCAAGCTGATGGCCCTGGAGTTGTTCAAGCCCTTCATCTTCCACAAGCTGGAAGTGCTCGGCCTGGCCACCACCATCAAGCAAGCCAAGAAGATGGTCGAATCCCAGGAACCGGTGGTGTGGGACATCTTGGAAGACGTGATCCGCGAACACCCGGTCATGCTCAACCGTGCGCCGACCCTGCACCGTCTGGGTATCCAGGCCTTCGAGCCGACCCTGATCGAAGGCAAGGCCATCCAGCTGCACCCGCTGGTGTGCGCGGCGTTCAACGCCGACTTTGACGGCGACCAAATGGCCGTCCACGTGCCCCTGTCCCTGGAAGCCCAGATGGAAGCCCGCACCCTGATGCTGGCCTCCAACAACGTGCTTTCCCCGGCCAACGGCAACCCGATCATCGTGCCGTCCCAGGACATCGTGCTGGGCCTGTACTACGCTACCCGTGACCGCATCAACGCCAAGGGCGAAGGCATGTTCTTCGCCGACGTGGCCGAGGTGGAGCGGGCCTATGCGACCAACCAGGTCGAACTGCACACCAAGATCGCCGTGCGCCTCAAGCACTACGACAAGACTGCCGACGGTGGCTGGTCCGAGCGTCTGGTGCGGGTCGAGACCACCGTTGGTCGTGCCATCCTGTCGCAGATCCTGCCGAAGGGCCTGCCCTTCAAGGCCATCGACCAGCCGCTGAAGAAGAAGGCGATCTCCAAGCTGATCGACGAATCCTTCCGCCGCTGCGGCCTGAAGGAAACCGTGGTGTTCGCCGACAAGCTGATGCAGAACGGCTTCCGGCTGGCTACCCGCGGTGGTATCTCCTTCTGCGCCAGCGACATGCGTGTGCCGACCCAGAAGAACGAGATCATCGGTGCCGCCCGTGACGAAGTACGCGAGATCGAGGACCAGTACAAGAACGGTCTGGTGACCCAGGGCGAGCGCTACAACAAGGTGGTGGATATCTGGGGGCGTGCCGGCGACCAGGTTGCCAAGGTGATGATGGACCAGCTGTCCTTCGAGGAAACGGTCAACCGCGCTGGCGCCAAGGTGAAGCAGGAGTCCTTCAACTCCATCTACATGATGGCCGACTCCGGCGCCCGGGGTTCCGCCGCCCAGATCAAGCAGCTGGCCGGTATGCGGGGCCTGATGGCCAAGCCTGACGGCTCGATCATCGAAGAGCCGATTTACTCGAACTTCCGCGAAGGTCTGAACGTGCTGGAGTACTTCATCTCCACCCACGGTGCCCGTAAGGGTCTGGCCGATACCGCGCTGAAGACCGCCAACTCCGGTTACCTGACCCGCCGTCTGGTGGATGTGACCCAGGATCTGGTGATCACCGAGGACGATTGCGGCACGGCCAACGGCTTTGTCATGAAGGCCCTGATCGAAGGCGGTGAAGTGATCGAGCCCCTGCGTGAGCGCATCCTCGGCCGTGTCACCGCCGACGACCTGCTCGACCCGGAAACCCAGCAAGTGGCGATCTCTGCCGGAGCCCTGCTCGACGAAGATCTGTGCGATCTGATCGACCGCCTCGGCATCGACGAAGTCAAGGTGCGCACCCCGCTGACCTGCGATACCCGCTACGGTCTGTGCGCCAAGTGCTACGGCCGCGATCTGGGCCGCGGCTCCCTGGTCAATACCGGCGAATCCGTCGGCGTCATCGCCGCCCAGTCGATCGGTGAGCCGGGTACCCAGCTCACCATGCGTACCTTCCACGTGGGTGGTGCCGCCTCCCGTGCCGCCGTGGCCGACAACGTCGAGGCCAAGTCCAACGGTACGGTGCGCTTTACCTCCACCATGCGCTACGTCACCAGTAACAAGGGTGAAAAAGTGGTGGTTGGTCGTTCCGGCGAAATCATCATTACCGATGACATGGGTCGTGAGCGCGAGCGCCACAAGGTGCCTTACGGCGCCGTGCTGCAGGCGGACGAGGGCAAGCAGGTCAAGGCCGGTACCAAGCTGGCGACTTGGGATCCCCACACCCGTCCCATCATCACCGAGTACTCCGGTACCGCCAAGTTCGAGAACGTGGAAGAGGGTGTGACCGTCGCCAAGCAGATCGACGACGTGACCGGCCTGTCCACCCTGGTGGTGATCGATCCGAAGCGCGGCGGCAAGGCCCAGTCCAAGGGGCTGCGTCCTCAGGTCAAGCTGATCGACGCCAACGGCGACGAAGTGAAGATCGCCAATTCGGAACAGTCCGTGGTGATTTCCTTCCCGGTGGGGGCGATCATCACCGTGACCGACGGTCTCCAGGTCGGTGGCGGTGAAGTGCTGGCCCGTATTCCCCAGGAATCGGCCAAGACCCGCGACATCACCGGTGGTCTGCCGCGGGTGGCGGAGCTGTTTGAAGCTCGCACCCCCAAAGACGCCGGCATGCTGGCAGAGGTTACCGGTACCATTTCCTTCGGCAAGGACACCAAGGGTAAGCAGCGCCTGGTGATCACCGATCTGGAAGGTCAGGCGCACGATTACCTGATCCCCAAGGACAAGCACGTGCTGGTGCACGACGGTCAGGTGGTGAACAAGGGTGAATCGATTGTGGACGGCGAACCCGATCCCCAGGACATCCTCCGCCTCAAGGGCGTTGAAGAGTTGGCCCGCTACATCACCGACGAAGTCCAGGACGTGTACCGTCTGCAGGGCGTGAAGATCAACGACAAGCACATCGAGGTGATCGTCCGTCAGATGCTGCGTCGTGTTCAGGTAACCGACCCGGGTGATACCGGCTTCATCCGCAGCGAGCAGGTGGAGCGCTCCGAAGTGCTGATCGCCAACGACCGCATGATGGCTGAAGGCAAGCAGCCGGCGGTGTTCGAGCCGGTACTGCTGGGTATCACCAAGGCGTCGCTGTCTACCGACTCGTTCATCTCGGCGGCTTCCTTCCAGGAAACCACCCGGGTACTCACCGAAGCCGCCATCATGGGCAAGCGCGACGAACTGCGCGGCCTCAAGGAAAACGTCATCGTCGGCCGTCTCATCCCGGCCGGTACCGGTCTTGCTTACCACCGTACCCGGAAGGCCCAGTCCGCCGGGGACGATCTGGCAGCAGACCGGCCTCTCGAAGAGGAAGCTCCTGCGGCGGTGGAAACCTCCGCTGGAGACGCGCCGCAGATGGATGTATGATTCTTGCCCCCTGTCACTTCGTTGACGGGGGGCTTGAAAAAAAATAGAATCTGCGGTCTTTGTCGGCAGAGGCTAACCATTGCTTCTGCTTAGGAAAATAAGCCAGTGCCGTGCGGCGTCAGCCGCCGCGCGGCTTTTTGGGAATTGAACTATGCCGACCATTAACCAACTTGTGCGCAAGCCGCGCGTGGCGGAAGTCACCAAGAGCAAGGTCCCGGCGCTGCAAGGCTGCCCGCAAAAGCGTGGCGTCTGCACCCGTGTTTACACCACCACCCCGAAGAAGCCGAACTCCGCGCTCCGTAAGGTGTGCAAGGTTCGTCTGACCAACGGCTACGAAGTCATCTCCTATATCGGCGGTGAAGGTCACAACCTGCAGGAACACTCCGTGGTTCTGATTCGCGGTGGTCGTGTGAAAGACTTGCCGGGTGTGCGTTACCACACTGTGCGTGGCTCCCTCGATACCCAAGGTGTCAAGGATCGTAAGCAGTCCCGCTCCAAGTACGGCGCCAAGCGCCCGAAAGCCGCCTAAGCGGTCGGTTCATATTCAATCGAAGGAAGCAAGATGCCTCGTCGTCGCGAAGTACCCAAGCGTGAGATTCTGCCCGATCCTAAATTCGGCAATCAGGATGTCTCCAAATTCATCAACACCATCATGCAGTCCGGCAAGAAGTCTGTGGCCGAGCGCATTGTCTATGGTGCTTTCTCTCAGATCGAAACCAAGGGTGGCAAGAACCCCGTGGAAGTGTTCGTTGCCGCGCTTGGCAATGCCCGTCCCATGGTTGAGGTGAAGAGCCGCCGCGTTGGTGGTGCCAACTATCAGGTTCCCGTGGAAATCCGCCCGTCCCGTCGTATGGCCCTGGCCATGCGCTGGCTGCGCGATGCCGCCCGTAAGCGTTCCGAGAAGTCCATGGGTCAGCGTCTGGCCAACGAACTGCTGGAAGCGGCCGAAGGCCGTGGCGGTGCCGTGAAGAAGCGCGATGAAGTGCACCGGATGGCAGAAGCCAACAAGGCTTTCTCCCACTTCCGCTTCTAACATTTACCACTAGGGTTAAATCGTGGCTCGCAAGACTCCCATCGAGCGCTACCGTAATATCGGTATCAGCGCGCACATCGACGCCGGCAAAACCACCACTACCGAGCGGATTCTTTTCTACACTGGCGTGAACCACAAGATCGGTGAGGTTCACGACGGCGCCGCTACCATGGACTGGATGGAGCAGGAGCAGGAGCGGGGTATTACCATCACCTCCGCGGCTACCACCTGTTTCTGGAAGGGCATGGACATGTCCCTTCCCGAGCATCGCTTCAACATCATCGACACCCCGGGGCACGTGGATTTCACCATCGAGGTGGAGCGTTCCATGCGCGTTCTGGACGGTGCCTGCATGGTGTACTGTGCCGTGGGTGGCGTGCAGCCCCAGTCCGAGACCGTGTGGCGCCAGGCCAATAAGTACCAAGTGCCCCGCCTCGCCTTCGTGAACAAGATGGACCGCTCCGGCGCGAACTTCTACAAGGTCTACGACCAGATGAAGACCCGCCTGAAGGCCAATCCTGTGCCCATCGTCCTGCCGATCGGTGCTGAAGATACCTTCACCGGCGTGGTTGATCTGCTCAAGATGAAGGCCATCATTTGGGACGAAGCTTCCCAGGGGATGAAGTTCGACTATCGCGACATTCCTGCTGATCTGCAGGAAAAGGCGGCCGAATGGCGTGCCCAGATGGTCGAGGCCGCCGCAGAGGCCAGCGAAGACCTGATGAACAAGTACCTGGAAGAGGGTGAGCTCTCCGAAGCGGACATCATCAAAGGTCTGCGCACTCGCACCATCAATTGCGAAATTCAGCCGATGCTGTGTGGCACCGCCTTCAAGAACAAGGGCGTGCAGCGCATGCTCGATGCGGTGATCCAGCTGCTGCCCTCTCCGGTGGATATCCCCCCGGTCGAAGGCGAGAAGGAAAATGGCGAGCCGGATACCCGTGCTGCTGACGACAACGCCAAGTTCTCGGCGCTGGCGTTCAAGCTGATGACCGACCCGTACGTTGGTCAGCTGACGTTCATTCGCGTGTACTCCGGGGTGCTGAACTCTGGCGATACCATTTACAACCCGATCAAGGGGCGTAAGGAGCGGATCGGTCGCCTGCTGCAGATGCACGCCAACAACCGCGAAGAAATCAAGGAAGTCCGCGCCGGTGATATCGCCGCTTGCGTCGGTCTGAAGGAAGTGACCACGGGTGAAACCCTGGCCGATCCCGAGGCTCCGATCATCCTTGAGCGCATGGAATTTCCGGATCCTGTGATCCACGTCGCGGTCGAGCCGAAGACCAAGGCTGACCAGGAAAAGATGGGTCTCGCCCTGAACCGTCTGGCGCAGGAGGATCCGTCCTTCCGCGTGCGGACTGACGAAGAATCCGGTCAGACCATCATTTCCGGTATGGGTGAGTTGCACCTCGAGATCATCGTTGACCGCATGAAGCGCGAATTCGGCGTGGAAGCCAACGTGGGCGCTCCTCAGGTGGCTTACCGCGAGGCGATCAAGAAAGCAGTCGAGCAAGAAGGTAAGTTCGTCAAGCAGTCCGGCGGTCGCGGTCAGTACGGCCACGTGTGGATTAAGCTTGAGCCGAACGAGCCGGGCAAGGGTTACGAGTTCGTCGATGCCATCAAGGGTGGTGTGGTTCCGCGCGAATACATCCCGGCGGTGGACAAGGGCCTGCAAGACACCCTGCCCAACGGCGTGCTGGCCGGCTTCCCGGTGGTCGACGTCAAGGTTACCCTGTTCGACGGTTCCTACCACGACGTGGACTCCAACGAAAACGCCTTCAAGATGGCGGCTTCGATGGCATTCAAGGATGCCATGCGCAAGGCAAGTCCGATTCTGCTCGAGCCGATGATGGCCGTCGAAGTGGAGACGCCGGAAGACTACATGGGTAACGTCATGGGTGACCTCTCGGGACGCCGCGGCGTGATCCAAGGCATGGAAGACATCCCCGGTGGTATCAAGGCGATCAAGGCGGAAGTGCCCCTGGCTGAAATGTTCGGCTATGCCACTACCCTGCGCTCCCTGAGCCAAGGTCGTGCCACCTACTCCATGGAATTCAAGCACTACGTCGAGGCGCCGAAGAACGTCGCTGAGGCTGTGATCAGCAACAAGAAATAATTTAGTTTATTGAGATAAGGAAGCGTAATGGCTAAGGAAAAGTTCGAACGTACGAAGCCGCACGTGAACGTTGGCACCATTGGTCACGTTGACCACGGTAAGACCACGCTGACGGCAGCTATCACCACCATTCTGTCCAAGAAGTTCGGTGGCGAAGCGAAGGCTTATGATCAGATCGACGCTGCGCCGGAAGAAAAGGCCCGCGGTATCACCATCAACACCGCCCACGTCGAATACGAAACCGCGACCCGTCACTATGCCCACGTGGACTGCCCGGGTCACGCCGACTACGTGAAGAACATGATCACCGGTGCCGCCCAGATGGACGGCGCGATCCTGGTCTGTTCCGCCGCTGACGGCCCCATGCCCCAGACCCGCGAGCACATCCTGCTGGCCCGTCAGGTGGGTGTGCCCTACATCGTCGTGTTCCTGAACAAGTGCGACATGGTCGACGACGCCGAGCTCCTCGAGCTGGTGGAAATGGAAGTGCGCGACCTGCTGTCCAAGTACGACTTCCCGGGCGACGACATCCCCATCATCAAGGGCTCCGCCCTGAAGGCCCTCGAAGGCGACCAGTCCGAGATCGGCGAACCCGCCATCTTCCGTCTGGCCGACGCCCTCGACAGCTACATCCCCACGCCTGAGCGTGCCGTGGATAAGCCCTTCCTGCTGCCCATCGAAGACGTGTTCTCCATCTCCGGTCGTGGCACCGTGGTGACCGGTCGTGTCGAGCGCGGCATCGTCAAGGTTGGCGAAGAAATCGAAATCGTCGGCATCAAGCCCACCGTCAAGACCACCTGCACCGGTGTGGAAATGTTCCGCAAGCTGCTGGACCAAGGTCAGGCCGGTGACAACGTCGGCGTGCTGCTGCGCGGTACCAAGCGTGAAGAAGTCGAGCGCGGCCAAGTGCTGGCCAAGCCGGGCTCCATCACCCCGCACACCCACTTCACTGGCGAAGTGTACGTTCTGTCCAAGGACGAAGGTGGTCGTCACACCCCGTTCTTCAACAACTACCGTCCCCAGTTCTACTTCCGCACCACCGACGTGACCGGTGCGATCTCTCTGCCGGAAGGCACCGAGATGGTGATGCCGGGCGACAACATCGCCATGACTGTGAAGCTGATTGCGCCGATCGCCATGGAAGAAGGTCTGCGCTTCGCCATCCGTGAAGGCGGTCGTACCGTCGGCGCCGGCGTCGTCGCCAAAATCATCGAGTAACTTCGATGTAAGCAACGGGGCCGGCGCCCACGCGCCGGCCCTTGTTCTTTGATTCGCTCTTTGATCTGCTCTTTAGGAACTATCATGCAAAACCAAAAAATCCGCATCCGCCTCAAGGCCTTTGACTATCGCCTGATCGACCAGTCTGCTCAGGAAATCGTCGAAACCGCCAAGCGGACCGGCGCCGTGGTGCGCGGCCCCGTGCCTCTCCCCACTCGCAAGCAGCGTTTTGACATTCTGCGTTCCCCCCACGTCAACAAGACTTCTCGCGACCAGTTCGAAATCCGTACCCATCAGCGTCTGATGGACATCATCGACCCCACCGACAAGACTGTGGATGCGCTGATGAAGCTGGATCTTCCGGCTGGCGTCGACGTGGAAATCAAGCTGCAGTAACAACGGTTTGCGCTAGCGGGTTGATTGCAGTTATAATCCGCAGCTTTTCGGCGGGCGTTTCCTTTGGGAGCGCCCGGTTTGTCTTGAATGCTCGCCGGCCAACCGTAGCCGGCGTCAGGAGAAAAACCATGAGTCTAGGCCTTGTCGGGCGCAAGGTCGGCATGACTCGCATCTTTGCTGAAGATGGTGCAACCATCCCGGTGACGGTGCTTGATGTGTCGAACAATCGCGTCTCCCAGATCAAGACCCCTGAAACCGACGGCTATGCCGCGGTCCAGGTGACTTTCGGCCAGCGCCGCGCTTCCCGCGTCGTCAAGCCTCTTGCCGGCCATCTGGCCAAGGCAGGGGTTGAGGCCGGTCACGTCCTCAAGGAGTTCAATGTGGCTCCGGCGGACCTCGCCAATTTGAAGCCGGGTGACCAGATCGCGGTCACCCTCTTTGCTGCTGGTCAGCTGGTTGATGTGACCGGAACGACTCAGGGTAAGGGCTTCCAGGGCGCTATCAAGCGTCACAATTTCAGCTCCAACCGCGCATCCCACGGTAACTCCGTGACCACCCGTGCGCCGGGTTCCATCGGTATGGCGCAGGATCCGGGTCGTGTTTTCCCGGGTAAGCGCATGGCCGGTCACCTCGGTGCCGTTCAGCGCACCACGCAGAACCTCGAAGTGGTTCGCGTGGATGCCGATCGCCAGCTGCTGCTGGTGAAGGGTGCGGTGCCGGGTTCCAAGGGTTCGGACGTGATCGTTCGGCCTGCGGTCAAGGCTGGCTCCTAAGCGAGGGCGACAATGGAACTGAAAGTCATCAACGATAAGGGTCAAGAGGCGAGCCGTCTGCAGGCCTCGGACATCCTGTTCGGTCGCGAGTACAACGAAGCGCTGATCCACCAGCTGGTGGTGGCCTACCAGGCGAACGCCCGGTCCGGCAATCGCGCCCAGAAGGACCGCGCCAACGTCAAGCACACCACCCGCAAGCCGTGGAAGCAGAAGGGTACGGGCCGCGCTCGCGCCGGTATGTCCTCCAGCCCGCTGTGGCGTGGGGGCGGTAAGATTTTCCCGAATTCCCCGGAAGAAAACTTCAGCCAAAAGGTTAACAAGAAGATGTTCCGTGCCGGCATGGCCGCCATCTTCTCTCAACTGGCTCGTGAAGACCGGCTGGCCGTGGTGGACGACATTGCTGTCGATGCCCCCAAGACCAAGCTCTTCGTCGAGAAGCTGAAGAATCTCGGCCTGGAATCCGTGCTGGTGATCACCGACAACCTGGACGAGAACCTCTTCCTGGCTTCGCGGAACCTGTTCAATGTGCTCGTCCTCGAGCCGCAGGAAGCCGATCCGGTGTCCCTGGTGCGTTTCCCCAAGGTCCTGCTCACCAAGAGTGCAGTGGCCAAGTTTGAGGAGATGTGGGGATGAATCAGGAACGTCTGATGCAAGTGCTGCTGGCGCCCCAGATCTCTGAGAAGGCGACCTACGTAGCCGACAAGAACGAGCAGGTGATCTTCCGCGTGGCGTCCGACGCTACCAAGCCGGAGATCAAGGCTGCCGTCGAGCTGCTCTTCAAGGTGCAGGTCGAGTCCGTGCAAGTTGCGAACGTCAAGGGCAAGGTCAAGCGCACCCGGCATGGTCTGGGTCGTCGCAAGGGCTGGAAGAAAGCCTTCGTTTGCCTGAAGCCGGGCCAGGAAATCAATTTCGTGGCCGGGGAGTAAGTCATGGCACTGATGAAAGTCAAACCCACGTCCGCCGGTCGTCGCGCGGTCGTCAAGGTGGTCAGCCCCGAGCTGTACAAGGGCCGCCCCGTTGCCTCCCTGCTGGAGAAGCAGGTCCGGGGCTCGGGCCGGAACAACAATGGCCACATCACCACCCGTCACAAAGGTGGCGGTCACAAGCAGCACTACCGTGTGGTCGATTTCAAGCGCAACAAGGACGGAATCCCGGCCAAGGTTGAGCGCCTGGAGTACGACCCCAACCGCTCTGCTCACATTGCTCTGTTGTGCTACGCCGACGGCGAGCGCCGCTACATCATCGCTCCCAAGGGGGTGGTGGTCGGTCAGCAGCTGATGAGTGGTTCGGAGGCTCCGATCAAGGCCGGTAACGCTCTGCCCATCCGCAATATCCCCGTGGGTTCCACCATTCACTGCGTGGAAATGCTCCCGGGCAAGGGTGCTCAGTTGGCGCGTGCTGCCGGTACTTCCGTGCAGCTGCTCGCCCGCGAAGGTTCTTACGCTCAGCTCCGTCTGCGCTCCGGCGAAATCCGTCGGGTGCATATCGAGTGCCGCGCCACCATTGGCGAAGTTGGCAACGAGGAAAACAACCTGCGCAAGCTGGGTAAGGCCGGTGCTACCCGTTGGCGCGGTGTTCGCCCGACGGTTCGCGGCGTGGCCATGAACCCGGTGGATCACCCGCACGGTGGCGGCGAAGGCCGCACTGGTGAAGGTCGTGTGCCTGTCAGCCCGTGGGGTACCCCGGCTAAGGGTTACCGTACTCGTAGCAACAAGCGCACGACTTCCATGATCGTGCAGCGTCGTCATAAGCGCTAAGAGGTAAAGAATGGCACGTTCTCTCAAGAAAGGCCCGTTCGTCGACGCTCACCTCTGGAAGAAGGTGGAAGCGGCTCGCACGGGTAACGACAAGCGGCCGATCAAGACCTGGTCCCGCCGCTCGACCGTACTGCCCGATTTCATCGGTCTGACCATCGCCGTCCATAACGGTCGGCAGCACATCCCGGTGTTCGTCACCGAGAACATGGTCGGCCACAAGCTGGGCGAGTTCGCGCTGACCCGTACCTTCAAGGGTCACACCGCGGGCAAAAAGGCCAAGAGATAAGGAGTGGATATGGAAACTCGTGCTGTATTGCGCGGCGTCCGCCTCTCGGCCCAGAAAGGTCGCCTCGTGGCTGACCTGATCCGCGGTAAGCGGGTCGACCAGGCGCTCAGCGTCCTGGCCTTCTGCCCGAAAAAGGGTGCTGAAATCATGAAGAAGGTCCTCGAATCTGCTATCGCCAACGCCGAGCACAATGACGGTGCTGACATTGACGAGCTGAAAGTGAAGACCGTGTACGTCGAGCAGGCTGCGACGCTCAAGCGCTGGACGGCTCGTGCGAAGGGTCGTGGCAACCGGATTCTCAAGCCGACCTGCCACATTTTCCTGACCGTCGGCAACTGAGGATAGGCTATGGGACAGAAGATTCATCCGACCGGCTTCCGCCTCGCGGTAACCCGCGACTGGTCCTCCCGCTGGTACGCGAATAACCAAAATTTCGCGTCGATGCTGAATGAGGATGTGGAAGTTCGGGAGTACCTGAAAAAGAAACTCGCCCACGCTTCCGTAGGTCGCGTGGTGATCGAGCGCCCCGCCAAGAACGCTCGCGTGACCGTTTTTTCAGCCCGCCCGGGCGTGGTCATCGGCAAGAAGGGCGAAGAGATCGATCAGCTGCGTTCCGGCCTGCAGGGCATCCTCGGTGTGCCGGTCCACGTTTCCATCGAAGAAATCCGTAAGCCGGAAATCGATGCGAAGCTGATCGCCGACTCCATTGCCCAGCAGTTGGAAAAGCGCATCATGTTCCGTCGCGCAATGAAGCGCGCGATGCAGAACGCCATGCGCTTGGGTGCACAAGGCATCAAGATCATGAGCTCCGGTCGCCTCAATGGCGCTGAAATTGCCCGTACCGAATGGTATCGCGAAGGTCGTGTGCCTCTGCACACCCTGCGCGCCGATATCGACTACGGCACTTCGGAAGCCAAGACCACCTACGGCATCATCGGTATCAAGGTGTGGGTGTACAAGGGCGAAAACATGGGCCGCAACGAACAGCCCGCCGCTTCCCCGGAAGGTGACGACAAGCGCCCGGCGCGCCGTGGTCGTCCTGGTGAAGGCGAAGGCAAGCCCCGCGGTCGTACGGTTAAAGCCGACGGCGAGGGTGATGCCAAGGCTCCGGCCAAGCGTGTCAGAAAGGCAGGTGCGTAAATGCTGCAACCCGCACGTCGCAAGTACCGCAAGGAACACAAAGGCCGTAACACTGGCCTGGCGACTCGTGGCGCCAAGGTTTCCTTCGGTGAATTTGGCCTGAAAGCCATCGGTCGCGGTCGTTTGACTGCGCGCCAGATAGAAGCTGCCCGTCGTGCCATGACCCGGCACATCAAGCGCGGCGGTCGCATCTGGATTCGTGTGTTCCCGGACAAGCCCATCTCGAAGAAGCCCGCCGAAGTCCGTATGGGTAACGGTAAGGGTAACCCTGAGTACTGGGTGGCCGAGATCCAGCCGGGCAAGGTCCTGTATGAAATGGATGGCGTCAGCGTCGAGCTGGCCCGCGAAGCGTTCAAGCTCGCTGCGGCCAAGCTCCCCATCGCGACGACCTTCGTGACCCGTCAGTTGGGGTAATCATGAAAGCCAATGAACTCAAAGCGAAAAGCGTTGAGGAACTGAACAAGGAGCTGGTCGAGCTCCTCAAGGCTCAGTTCTCCCTTCGTATGCAGAAGGCGACGCAACAGCTGGCGAATACTAGTCAGATCGGTAAGGTTCGTCGCGACATCGCCCGTGTCCGTACCATTCTTCGTGAAAAGGCGGTGCAGCAATGACCGAGACCTCCAGCATCAAGCGGACGCTGATCGGCCGCGTGGTGAGCGACAAGATGGACAAGACGGTAACTGTCCTGGTCGAGCGCCGTGTTAACCACCCGAAGTATGGCAAGGTGATCCAGCTGTCCAAGAAGTATCACGCTCACAACGAGAATAACGAGGCTCAAGCCGGTGATCTGGTTCAGATCGAGGAGTGCCGCCCGTTGTCCCGTACCAAAGCGTGGCGTGTTGTGAAGCTGCTCGAAAAAGCAGTTGTTGCATAACGCTTGCTTGTATTGAGAAGTCCTGATACTATCCGGCTTCTTTTCTGCGGTGCCCGGTCCTGCCGGGCACCGTTGCATTTGCCTCGACCCCGAGGGGATCGCAAGTCTAGTGTCGGAAACGGCGCTGCCCCGACGGGATCTACCCCATATACGGGTTCCAAGACTGACCGCGGCCTCCGCGGGATAAGTTGGAGTTAAACAATGATTCAGATGCAGACGATTCTGGATGTCGCCGACAACACCGGCGCACGTTCGGTCATGTGTATCAAGGTGTTGGGTGGTTCCAAGCGCCGCTATGCCGGTATTGGAGACATCATCAAGGTCAGCATCAAGGATGCTGCGCCCCGTGGTCGCGTGAAGAAGGGTGACGTCTATAACGCCGTCGTCGTTCGCACCGCCAAGGGTGTGCGCCGTCCCGATGGCTCCCTTGTCAAGTTCGACGGCAACGCTGCCGTGCTCCTCAATAACAAGCTGGAGCCCATTGGCACTCGTATCTTCGGGCCGGTTACGCGCGAGCTGCGTAACGAACGGTTCATGAAGATCGTGTCCCTGGCGCCCGAAGTTCTCTAAGGAGTCACCATGGAGAAGATTCGCAAGGGTGACGAAGTCATCGTTCTGACTGGCAAGGACAAGGGCAAGCGCGGTTCCGTGCTGCGGCGTGTCGATGCCGATTACGTCGTCGTGGAAGGGGTTAACCGTGCCAAGAAGCACGTTCGCCCGAATCCGGTGAGCGGCGTGGTGGGTGGCATTGTCGAGAAGGACATGCCTATTCACATCTCCAACATCGCGCTCTTCGACGCGAAGGCTGGCAAGGGTGGTCGTGTGGCCATCAAGAAGCTGGATGACGGTCGGATGGTGCGCGTGTTCAAGGCGACCGGCGAGGTCGTGGACGCTTAAGGAACAGACATGGCGCGTTTGGCTGATTTTTACAAGACGACTGTTGTGCCCGAGCTGACCAAGCAGTTCGGTTACAAGTCCGTCATGGAAGTGCCGCGCATCACCAAGATCACCCTGAACATGGGTGTGGGTGAGGCGGTGGCTGACAAGAAAGTTCTCGAGCATGCCGTGGGCGACATGGTCAAGATCGCCGGTCAGAAGCCGGTGGTGACCAAGGCGCGCACCTCGATCGCAGGTTTCAAGATTCGCGACGGCTACCCGCTGGGTTGCATGGTGACCCTGCGTGGTCCCCGCATGTTCGAATTCCTGGATCGCCTGGTGACCGTGGCCCTGCCGCGCGTTCGCGACTTCCGTGGTATTTCCGGCAAGGGTTTCGATGGCCGCGGGAACTACAACATGGGCGTCAAAGAGCAGATTATTTTTCCCGAGATCGAGTACGACAAGATCGATGCGCTGCGCGGGATGAATATCAGCATCACCACCACGGCGAAGACCGATGAGGAAGCTCGTGCTCTCCTCGCGACCTTCAAGTTCCCGTTCAAGAATTGAGGCGATTATGGCGAAGAAAGCCCTGATCAACCGCGAAGAAAAGCGTCGTGTCCTCGTTGCTAAGTTTGCCAAGAAGCGCGAAGCGCTGCAGGCAATCGCCGACAACGTGGCTCTGACCGACGCCGAGCGTTTTGAGGCGCGTCTGAAGCTTCAGGCGCTGCCCCGCAATACGAGCCCCGTGCGTCTGGTGAATCGTTGCCAGCTGACCGGTCGTCCCCGTGGCGTGTTCCGCAAGTTCGGTCTGTGCCGCAACAAGATCCGTGAGATTGCCTTTAAGGGTGAAATCCCGGGCATGACCAAGGCCAGCTGGTAAGCAGGAGGATTTGTAAATGGCGATGAGCGATCCGATCGCGGACATGCTGACCCGCATCCGCAACGCCCAGATGGCGGAGAAGGCTGAAGTTGAAATGCCCTCCTCCAAGCTGAAAGTGGCGATTGCTAAAGTGCTGAAGGACGAAGGCTATATCGAGGATTTCGCCGTACGTGGCGAAGCTGAGAAGCCCCTGCTTCAGATTGGCTTGAAATACTACGCTGGCCGCCCGGTGATTGAGCGCATTGAGCGCGTCTCCCGTCCTGGCCTACGTGTGTACAAGGGCTCCCAGGATATTCCTCGCGTCCTGAACGGCCTGGGTGTGGCCATTGTGTCCACTCCCAAGGGTGTCATGACCGACCGCAAGGCGCGGGCTGCCAAGGTTGGCGGCGAAGTGCTCTGCGTTGTGGCGTAAGGAGTCATCATGTCCCGCGTTGGTAAGAATCCAATTCCGCTGCCCCAGGGTGTTGAAGTCTCCCTGGCCGGCCAGGATGTGACCGTAAAGGGGCCGCTGGGCTCTCTCAAATTCACGGCCAATCCGGCTGTGCGTCTCGTGCAAGATGGCGCACAGCTGTTGGTGAAGCCGGTTGATGGTGCTGCAAATGCCGGCGCCCTCTCCGGTACCACCCGTGCTCTCGTGAATAACATGGTGACTGGTGTGTCCAAGGGGTTTGAGCGCAAGCTGACCCTGGTGGGTGTGGGCTATCGCGCTCAAGCCCAGGGCGACATCCTGAACCTGACCCTGGGGTTTTCCCACCCCGTGGCGCACAAGATGCCGGCTGGCATCAAGGTCGAGACCCCGTCCCAGACGGAAATCGTGATCAAGGGCGTCGACAAGCAGGTTGTTGGCCAGGTGGCGGCGGAAGTCCGCGCCTACCGCAAACCCGAACCCTATAAGGGCAAGGGCGTGCGTTATGCCGACGAAGTTGTCGTGCTCAAGGAAACGAAGAAGAAGTAAGGGCTAATCATGATCGACAAGAAGCAGGCGCGACTGCGCAGGGCCCGCAAAACCCGGGCCAAGATTGCCGAGCTCAAAGCCGTGCGTCTGTCGGTGCATCGCACCAACAGTCACATCTACGCCCAGGTGATCTCCCCTTGTGGCTCCAAGGTTCTGGCTTCGGCCTCTACCCTCGAGCCCGAAGTCCGCAAGGACCTCTCCCACGGTGGCAACGTCAATGCCGCCATCGTGATTGGCAAGCTGATTGCCGAGCGCGCGAAGAAGGCCGGTGTCGAAACCGTGTCCTTCGACCGTTCTGGTTTCAAGTACCACGGCCGCGTCAAGGCCCTGGCCGATGCTGCCCGTGAAAACGGTCTGCAGTTCTAAGGCCCGGTACCAGTAGAGGTTGAAAATGGCTAAACCGCAAAACAAACGAGTTCAGCAGGCTGACGAGCGTGATGACGGTCTTCGCGAGAAGATGGTCTCCATCAATCGCGTCACCAAAGTCGTCAAGGGCGGTCGGATCATGGGCTTCGCTGCCCTGACCGTCGTCGGCGATGGCGATGGTGGCATCGGCATGGGCAAGGGCAAGTCCCGTGAAGTGCCTGTCGCCGTGCAGAAGGCGATGGAAGAGGCGCGTCGCAAGATGGCCAAGGTTGCCCTGAAGAATGGCACCCTGCACCACGCAGTGGTCGGTGAGCACGGCGCTTCGAAAGTGCTGATGATGCCCGCTGCTGATGGTACCGGCATCATCGCCGGCGGCGCCATGCGTGCCGTCTTCGAGGTGATGGGCGTGACCAATATCGTGGCCAAGGCCCACGGCTCCACCAACCCTTACAACATTGTCCGCGCAACGATCAACGGCCTGCTGTCGATGAATACGCCGTCCGTGATCGCTGCTAAGCGTGGCAAATCCGTTGAAGAGATTCTGGGGTAAGTCATGGCTGACAATAAAATCAAGGTCACGCTCGTAAAGAGCCTGATCGGTACCAAGCAGTCGCACCGCGCTACCGTGCGCGGCCTCGGCCTTCGTCGCATCAACCATACCGTTGAAGTGATCGACACCCCGGCCAACCGCGGCATGATCAACAAGGTTTCGTACCTGCTGAAGTACGAGGGTTGATATGGAACTGAATACCATCAAGCCTGCCGTCGGTGCCAAGCACGCTGCCAAGCGCGTCGGGCGCGGTATCGGCTCCGGTATGGGCAAAACTGCTACCCGTGGTCACAAGGGTCAGAAGTCCCGTGCCGGTGGTTTCCACAAGGTCGGTTTCGAAGGCGGCCAAATGCCGCTGCAGCGCCGGCTGCCCAAGCGCGGTTTTGTTTCTTTGACCAACGCGCGGAATGTGGAAATCCGTTTGGGTGATCTGCAGGCTCTGCCGGTTGATGAAATCGACCTGCTGACCCTGAAGCAAGCAGGGATCGTGGATATCCACGCTCTGTCTGCCAAGGTCATTCTTTCTGGTGAGATCTCCCGTAAGGTGGTCCTCAAGGGCATCGGCGCCACCAAAGGTGCCAAGGCTGCCATTGAAGCCGCCGGCGGTAGCATCGCCGAGTAAGTTTTTACTCGTTTTTATAGGAAAGTCGGACGGTGGCGACGAATAATTCGCTCATCAAGCAAGGTGGAAAGTTCGCCGACTTGAAGCGGCGGCTGTGGTTCTTGCTCGGTGCATTGGTGGTATACCGGATCGGGGCGCATATTCCCGTACCGGGCATCGATCCCGCGGCTCTGTCCGATCTCTTCCGCTCGCAGCAGGGCGGCATCCTGGGCATGTTCAACATGTTCTCCGGGGGCGCCCTGTCGCGTTTTACGATTTTTGCACTGGGGATCATGCCGTACATTTCGGCGTCGATCATCATGCAACTGATGAGCGTGGCCAGCCCGCAACTTGAGGCACTCAAGAAGGAAGGCGAGGCAGGCCGGCGTAAAATCACTCAGTACACCCGTTATGGGACCGTGCTGCTCGCGTTGTTCCAGGCGCTCGGCATTGCCATCGCGCTCGAAGCCCAGCCTGGTCTGGTAATCGATCCGGGTTTCATGTTCCGTATTACGGCGGTGACCACTTTGGTTACTGGGACCATGTTCCTGATGTGGCTCGGTGAGCAGATTACCGAGCGTGGTCTGGGCAACGGCATCTCCGTGATCATCTTTGCCGGTATCGCTGCAGGCTTGCCAAACTCGATTGGCGGTTTGCTGGAGTTAGTGCGTACCGGTGCGATGCATCCGCTGACCGCCATTGTGATCGTGGCACTGGTGTTCGCGGTTACCGCCTTCGTGGTCTTCGTGGAGCGAGGTCAGCGGAAGATCCTGGTGAACTACGCGAAGCGCCAAGTCGGTAACAAGATCTATGGTGGTCAAAGTTCACACCTGCCTCTCAAGTTGAATATGGCTGGCGTGATTCCCCCGATCTTCGCATCCTCGATCATCCTGTTCCCCGCGACGGTAGCCGGCTGGTTTGGCTCTGGTGATAAGGCGCGTTGGCTCAAGGATGTCGCCGCCACGCTGTCACCTGGCCAGCCGCTGTATGTGATGCTTTACGCTGCCGCGATCATCTTCTTCTGTTTCTTCTACACGGCGTTGGTCTTCAATTCCAAGGAGACGGCCGATAATCTGAAGAAGAGTGGTGCTTTCGTGCCGGGTATCCGGCCGGGCGATCACACTGCGCGGTATATCGACAAGATTTTGATGCGACTGACCCTGGTGGGTGCTGCCTACATCACTCTGGTTTGTCTGCTGCCGGAATTCCTGATTCTCAAGTGGAATGTTCCCTTCTACTTCGGTGGAACGTCCCTCCTGATCATCGTGGTGGTGACGATGGACTTCATGGCTCAAGTCCAGGCGTTCATCATGTCCCACCAGTATGAAAGTCTGCTCAAGAAAGCCAATTTCAAAGGCGGTCTGGCAGCGAAATAATTAAACGATATGGCCAAGGAAGACGTTATCGAAATGCAGGGCGAGGTTGTCGAGAACCTCCCCAATGCAACTTTCCGGGTGAAGCTGGAAAACGGGCACGTAGTACTGGGATTCATCTCCGGAAAAATGCGGATGCACTACATCCGCATTCTTCCCGGCGACAAGGTGACGGTTCAACTGACGCCTTATGACTTGTCCAAAGCCCGGATCGTCTTCCGAACCAAGTAAGGGGCGAAAGCTCCTGCAAAAACGAATCTCTACGCGGTAACTTAGGTGGTAAGGGGCTGGCTGCGCCACAAACCACCGACGATTAGGAGTTGATCATGAAAGTGCTGGCTTCGGTTAAGCGTATTTGCCGTAACTGCAAAATCATTCGTCGCCACGGCGTGGTGCGGGTGATCTGTAGCGATCCTCGGCACAAGCAGCGCCAGGGCTGATCGCGTTTGCGTTGATACGCAAGGCGATTGTGAAATATAATCAGTAGTTTCGCTTTCTAGGGTGAATCCATGGCCCGTATTGCAGGGGTTAACATTCCGGCCCACAAACATGCTGAGGTCGCGTTGACCGCGATTTTTGGCATTGGCCGCACTCGCGCACAGCAAATCTGTGACGCGGCTGGCGTCAATCGCGCTTCGAAGATGAAAGATCTTTCCGAAGCCGAGATGGAGCGCCTGCGTGACGAGGTGGGTAAGTTCACGGTTGAGGGTGACCTCCGCCGCGAAGTGACCATGAACATCAAGCGCCTGATGGACTTGGGCTGCTACCGTGGGGTGCGTCACCGTCGTGGCCTGCCGTGCCGCGGTCAGCGGACCCGTACCAATGCTCGGACCCGCAAGGGGCCGCGTAAAGCCATCGCTGGCAAGAAATAAGTAGGGACGAATCATGGCCAAAACTGCCGCCAAAGTTCGCAAAAAAGTCAAAAAGAACGTAGCTGAGGGCATCGCCCACATCCACGCCTCTTTCAACAACACCATCATCACCATCACCGACCGTCAGGGCAATGCCCTGTCTTGGGCGACTGCTGGTGGTGCCGGCTTCAAGGGCTCCCGTAAGAGCACCCCGTTCGCCGCCCAGGTCGCTGCTGATGCGGCCGGTCGCGTTGCGGTTGAGTGCGGCGTGAAGAACCTGGAAGTTCGCATCAAGGGCCCCGGCCCGGGTCGTGAATCCTCCGTCCGTGCGCTCAACGCGCTGGGCATGAAGATTACCGCGATCACCGATGTGACTCCGGTTCCGCATAACGGCTGCCGTCCGCCGAAAAAGCGCCGCATCTAACAGGAGTTTGCCGTGGCAAGAAATCTTGATCCGAAGTGCCGTCAGTGCCGCCGCGAAGGTGAGAAGCTTTTCCTGAAAGGCGAAAAGTGCTTCACCGACAAGTGCGCCATCGAGCGTCGTTCCTACGCGCCCGGTCAGCATGGTCAAAAATCCGGTGCCCGTCTGTCGGACTACGGCGTGCACCTGCGTGAAAAGCAGAAAATCCGACGCATCTACGGCGTCCTCGAAGGCCAGTTCCGTCGCACCTTCGCGACCGCTGCTGCCAAGAAGGGCCAGACCGGCGAAAACCTGCTGCAGCTGCTGGAATCCCGCCTCGACAACGTGGCCTACCGCATGGGCTTCGGTGCTTCCCGCTCCGAGTCCCGCCAGGTGGTTCGCCATAATGGTGTGCTGGTGAACGGCAAGCGCGTCAATATCCCGTCCTTCATCGTGCGTCCCGGCGACGTCGTGGAACTGGCTGAGAAGGCCAAGGGCCACCTGCGCGTCAAGGCTGCGATGGCTGCGGCTGAATCCCGTGGCTTCCCCGAATGGCTCGAAGTGGATATCAAGGCTGGCAAGGGTACCTTCAAGGCTCGCCCGCAGCGTAGCGAACTGCCCGCCACCATCAACGAGAGCCTCGTCATCGAACTGTACTCGAAGTAATCCGGGTCGGTTCGACGAACAGCCAAAGGACAGCCAATGCAAAGCAGTGGACTACTGAAACCGCGCATCATCGATGTGCAGAACCTCTCGCCGGTCCAGGCGCGCGTGGTCATGGAGCCGTTTGAACGCGGCTTCGGTCACACCCTTGGTAACGCGCTGCGCCGCATCCTGCTGTCGTCCATGGACGGCTTTGCGCCGACCGAGGTAAGCATCGACGGCGTGCTGCACGAGTACTCCACCATTGATGGTGTCCAGGAGGATGTCGTTGACATCCTCCTCAACCTCAAAGGTGTCGTATTCAAGCTGCACCGGGGCGAGGAAGCGGTCCTGACCCTGAAGAAAGAGGGTGAGGGCGTGGTGCGTGCCCGTGATATCGAGATTTCCCACGACGTGGAAATCATCAATCCGGATCATGTGATCGCGCACATTTCCGCCGGTGGCAAGATCGACTTGGAACTGAAGGTGCAAAAGGGCCGCGGCTATGTCCCCGGTACCATGCGTCAGTCCCCCGATGGTTCGAAGAGCATCGGCAATCTGGTGCTGGATGCCTCGTTCAGCCCGGTGCGTCGGGTTGCCTACAGCGTCGAGAGCGCCCGTGTTGAACAGCGTACCGATCTGGACAAGCTGGTGATCGACATCGAGACCAACGGTGCCATCGATCCGGAAGAAGCGATCCGCAATGCGGCCCGCATCCTGGTCGAGCAACTGTCGGTGTTCGCCGATCTGGAAGGCACTCCGGCTCCGGTCGAAGCTGCCAAGCCGATGCAGGTGGATCCCATCCTGCTGCGTCCGGTAGACGATCTGGAGCTGACCGTCCGGTCCGCCAACTGCCTCAAGGCCGAGAACATCTATTACATTGGTGATCTCATTCAGCGTACCGAGAACGAGTTGCTCAAGACCCCGAACCTGGGTCGCAAGTCGCTCAACGAGATCAAAGAAGTGCTGGCCGCCCGCGGCCTCACCCTGGGGATGAAACTCGAGAACTGGCCTCCCGCCGGCCTCGAGAAGGTCTGACCCAGCGCATCGATAAAGGAACTCAACCATGCGTCACCGTAACGGTCTTCGCAAACTTAACCGTACCAGCGCCCACCGTCAGGCCCTGCTGCGCAACCTGACCAACGCTCTGCTGCGTCACGAAGCGATTCGTACCACTCTGCCGAAGGCCAAGGAACTGCGCCGGGTCATCGAACCGATCATCACCCTGGGCAAGACCCCGAGTCTGTCCAACCGTCGCCTGGCTTTCGACCGCCTGCGCGATCGTGAAATGGTGGTGAAGGTTTTTGACGAACTGGGCCCCCGTTTCCAGACCCGTCCCGGCGGCTATCTGCGTATCCTCAAGTGCGGTTTCCGCCCTGGCGATAACGCTCCGATGGCTTTCGTGGAACTGCTGGATCGTCCCGAAGGCGGCGAGGTGGTTGAAGGCGAAGTGGCCGAGCAGGCTTAAGCTTTCACCGTCGCCCATGAAAAAAGCCAGGCAATCTGCCTGGCTTTTTTCATTGCTGCTGTCTGCTGTCGATCTGTAGAGCGCTAGAGAAGGGGCCGGTACGGCCCCTATCCCATTGCAATTAGTGTTGCAGGATCTTTGACAGAAATTGCTGAGCACGTTCGGAGCGCGGCGTGCCGAAGAATTCCTCCTTGCCGGCATCTTCGACGATCTTGCCTTGGTCCATGAAAATGACCCGGTTGGCGACCTTGCGCGCGAACCCCATTTCATGGGTGACGCACATCATGGTCATGCCTTCCTGAGCCAGTTCGACCATCACGTCGAGCACTTCGTTGATCATTTCCGGATCGAGGGCGGAGGTCGGCTCGTCGAAGAGCATGCAGATCGGGTCCATGGAGAGGGCGCGGGCTATCGCTACGCGCTGCTGCTGCCCACCGGAAAGCTGACCGGGGTGCTTGTCTGCATGGGCCTTGAGGCCGACCCGGTCGAGCAGCTTCAAGCCCTTTGCCCGGGCTTCTTCCTTACTTCGGCCAAGCACCTTGATCTGGGCGATCGTCAGATTGTCGGTGATGGTCATGTGCGGGAAAAGCTCGAAGTGTTGGAACACCATCCCCACGTGAGAGCGGAGTTTCGGCAGGTTGGTCTTGGGGTTGGCGATGGACGTGCCATTGACGTCGATATCGCCTTGCTGAAAAGGCTCCAGGCCATTGACGCACTTGATCAAGGTCGACTTGCCCGATCCCGAGGGGCCGCAAACAACGACGACCTCGCCCTTGCGGATTTCGGTGGAGCAATCGGTGAGGACCTGGAACTGGCCATACCATTTGGAGACGTTACGGATGGAGATCATGAACCGATCCTCTTGTTAAAGCGTTTGACAATCTGGGACAGGCTGAAGCAAAGCACGAAGTAGATCGCCCCGGCGAAGAGCAGTAGTTCGACGATGCGCCCGTCGCGGTCGCCGATTTTCTGTGCCGTGCCGAAAAAATCGGCCAGGCCGATGACGTAGACCAGGGAAGTATCTTGGAACAGGATGATCGCTTGGGTCAGTAGCAGCGGCACCATGTTGCGGAAGGCCTGGGGCAACACTATCAGGCGCATTGTCTGCCCCGGCGTGAAGCCCAAGGCCAGGCCGGCATTGATCTGCCCCTTGGCCACGCTCTGAATGCCGGCGCGGATGATCTCCGAATAATAGGCCGCCTCGAACAGGGTGAAGGCCACCAGCGCCGAAACGAAGCGGATATCGGCGAGCCCTTCCCCGAAGATGCTTTTGAGCAACTGCGGCACGATCAGGTAGAACCACAGGATGACCATCACCAGAGGGACCGAGCGGAACAGGTTGACGTAGCCGGCAGCGGCAAAGGCCAGGAAGCGGTTCGACGACATGCGTGCCACGGCCAGGATGGTTCCCCACAGAATGCCGATGATGATGGCGGTGAGGGTGATCTCCAGCGTTACCACCAGACCCTTGGCAAGCAGGGGTAGGGCGCCGGGAATCGAGCTCCAATCGAATTCGTAGGTCATTTTCCGCCTCCGATGAAGCCCGGTACCTGAATGTTACGCTCCAGCCGGCGCATCAGGAACATCACCGTCACGTTGATCAACATGTACAGGAGGGTAACGGCGATGAACGCCTCGTAAGGCTGGGCGGTGTAGTCAACGAGCTGTTGTGCCTGGCGCGAGAGTTCGATCAGGCCGATAGTGGTGGCGACGGCCGAGTTCTTGAAGATATTGAGGAACTCGGAGGTCAATGGCGGGATGACGATGCGGAAGGCCATCGGCAGGATCACATAGCGGTAGGTCTGGGGTAGGGTGAAACCCATGGCCAGTCCGGCGTTCTTCTGCCCGCGCGGCAGGGATTCGATACCGGCACGGACCTGTTCGGCTACCCGCGCGGAGGTGAACAACCCGAGACACAAGACTGCCGCGAGAAACTGTTGCGACAGCGGATTCATCTGCTTGAAGGCGTCCCCCCAGGAAAGGGGCAACAGTTCAGGCAGCACGAAATACCACACGAACAGTTGAACCAGCAGGGGCACATTGCGGAACAGCTCGACATGGCAAGTGGCCAGGAAGGACAGCGGCTTGCTTGGAGCCGTGCGCAACACGCCCATCAGGCCGCCGACCAGCAAGGCGATGACCCAGGCGGAGAGCGACAGGGTGACGGTCCACTGCAGCCCGACGCCCAGCCAGCCGAGATAGGTCGTCTCGCCTGACGGCACTGTCTGCAGAAAGACGGACCAGTTCCAGTTGTAACTCATGGGAAATGTCTTTCAGGGGTGAAAAGAAAAACGGAAGGGCGCAGGCCCTTCCGTCTCCGTGCGCCGTGGTGACGCGCCTGTCGCTTATTCGAAGGGCTTGTCGTTGGGAGCCTTGTACAGGGCCTTCATCGAATCCGACAGGGGGAAGTTGAGGTTAAGACCCTTCGGCGGGATCGGGTTGAGGAACCACTTGGTGTAGATCTTCTCCGCTTCGCCGGACGTCATCGCCTTGTTCAGGGCGGTGTCCACCAGCTTCTTGAACTGGGGATCGTCCTTGCGCAGCATGCAGCCATAGGCTTCGTAGGATTGGGGCGTCCCCACCACGACCCAGTCCGCCGGGCGCTTGGCCTTGGCCATTTCGCCGTAGAGCAGGGCGTCGTCCATCATGAATGCTGCAGCCCGGCCGGTTTCCAGGGTGAGGAAGGATTCCCCGTGATCCTTGGCGCTGATGATGTTCATCTTCAGCTGCTTCTCTTCGTTCATCTTGCGCAGCAGGCGCTCGGAGGTGGTGCCGGCGGTGGTCACCACGTTCTTGCCGGCCAGGTCGGCGAAGTCCTTGATGCCCGAGTCCTTCTTGGTCATCAGCCGGGTGCCGATGATGAAGATGGTGCTGGAGAAGGAAACTTGCTTGGCGCGCTCCGAATTGTTGGTGGTGGAGCCGCATTCGATGTCCACCGTGCCGTTCTGCACCAGGGTGATGCGGTTGGCCGAGGTCACCGGCATCAGCTTGACCTGCAGGTTCGGGGCCTTCAGTTCGGCTTTGACCGCATCGACCACTTTCAGCATCAACTCCTGGGAATAGCCGATGACCTGCTGCTTATCGTCGTAGTAGGAAAAGGGAATGGAGGACTCCCGATGCCCCAAGGTGATGGCGTTGGTTTCCTTGATCTTCTTCAGGGTACCGGTGTCCTGGGCGACGGCGGTCGCGGATACCGCCAGGGCGGACAAACCAAACGCTACCGTGAGGGACTTGGCGATCATGTTCATCTGGGCATTCCTCTCGTTATGAACGGTGTATGACAACAGAGCGGGAAAGGGCGAAAAAGTTGCCGGTTATCACGCACATTTCCAGGCGGGGCCTACGCACTGCGCAGAAAATGCGGCGGACTGGGGCGTTTTTCCGGGCATTGCCGCTACCGGAGCTAAATATCGACGAGCGATGCATGACTCCGGCGCACGGCGTCAGTGGGGCGATTTAACCACTTCTAAGCCCGGCGGTGTATTGCGGCGCATCAACCAGGCGGCTCGGCATCCGGTGAGAGCGGACAGTCAGGCTGCGACGAACGAGCCGTCGGGCTGGCGGCCTTCCTCGTTTTGTTGCAAGGCCCACAGCTGGGCGTAGGCGCCGCCTGCGGCCAGCAGCTGGCCGTGACTGCCCCGCTCGACGACGCGGCCGCCGTCGAGTACCAGAATCTCGTCAGCATCCATCACGGTGGACAGGCGGTGGGCGATCACCAGGGTGGTGTGGCCCCGGGCCGCGGCGCGCAGGCTCTCACCGATGGCCTGCTCGGTCTTGCTGTCCAGGGCCGAGGTGGCTTCGTCAAAAATCAGGATGCGCGGTTGCTTCAACAGTGCCCGAGCAATGGCCACCCGCTGCTTCTCGCCGCCGGACAGCTTGAGGCCCCGCTCGCCCACCCGGGTTTCGTACTTGTCCGGCAGGCTCTCGATGAACTCGTGCAGCTGAGCGGTGCGCGCCGCGGCGACGATCTCCTCCCGGCTGGCTTCAGGCCGGCCATAGCGCAGGTTGTAGAGCAGGGTGTCGTTGAACAGCACCGTGTCCTGGGGAACGATGCCGATGGCGCTGCGCAGGCTCTCCTGGCGGAAGTCGCGAATGTCCAGGCCGTTGACCCGCACGGCGCCGCCGGTCACGTCGTAGAAGCGGAACAGCAGGCGCGACAGGGTGCTCTTGCCGGCGCCGGAATGGCCCACCACGGCCACCTTGTGCCCGGCCGGCACGGTGAACGACACCCCGTGCAAGATCGGCCGCTTGGCGTCGTAGTGGAACTGCACGTTCTCGAAACGCACCTCCAGGGGGCCGCTAGGCAGGTCCCGGGCGTCCGGGCGGTCGGCGATCTCCCGGTGTTCGCCGAGCAGCGTGAACATCCGCTCGATGTCGGTCAGGGCGGTGCGGATCTCCCGGTAGACGATGCCGAGGAAGTTGAGGGGCATGTACAGCTGGATCAGGAAGGCATTGACCAGCACCAGGTCGCCCACGGTCATGCGCCCCTCGGCTACGCCGCTGGCGGCACGCCACATCATGGCGGTCACCCCCAGGGCGATGATTGCCTGCTGGCCCAGGTTGAGGGCCGACAGGGACAGCTGGCTCTTCACCGCCGCGCCTTCCCACTTCTGCAAGGCGGTGTCGTAGCGGCGTGCCTCGTACTGCTCGTTGTTGAAGTACTTCACCGTCTCGAAGTTGAGCAGGCTGTCGATGGCCTTGCTGTTGGCGGCCGAGTCCGATTCGTTCACCGCCCGGCGGATGGTGATGCGCCGGTTGGACACCACCACGGTGAACACGATGTAGGCGGTCAGCGACACCAGGGTGATGAGCACGAAGCCCACGTCGTACTGGACGAACAGGATGCCCATCACCAGAGCCAGTTCCACCAGGGTGGGCAGGATGCTGTAGAGCAGGTAGCTGATCAGGCTGCCGATGGAGCGGGTGCCCCGTTCGATGTCCCGGGACACGCCGCCAGTCTCCCGCTCCAGGTGAAAGCGCAGCGACAGGGAGTGCAGGTGGCTGAACACCTGCAAGGCGATGGAACGCACCATGCGTTGGGTCACCCGGGTGAACAGCATCTCGCGCAGTTCGGTGAACAGGGCGGTGGAAAAGCGCAGCAGGCCGTACAGCAGCAATAACAGCACCGGCAGGGCCAGGGCCTGCTGGGGGCCGGACAGGTCGTCGATCATGTGCTTGAAGATGATCGGCGTGCCGACGTTGGCGAACTTGGCGGCGATCAGGCAGGCCATGGCCAGGGCTACACGTCCGCGGTACTGCCAGACGTAAGGCAGCAGGGTGCGCAGGGTGGCGAGTACGTGCAGTTCTGGGGCGGGCCCAGTGGCGGGCAGGTAAGGGGCGGAATGGGAGCGGCGCATGACGGGGCCCGGAGGCGGAGAGCGAAAAGACGGGAAAACTCGGGTAGGTCCCAGTATGCCCCGCCCGCCCCGCTTTCGTCTCGTTGCGGCAGGAGCGGCAACGTGCCCGCGGCATGGGCGTCTTCATGGAGGCATCGTCAAACCCCGCGCCAGTCCTTGTTCTTGGCGATGCTCCCTTGGAACTCCGCGCCAGGCGCGGGGTTTGGGGAGGTGGCTTGCCGCGTCATGACCGGGAGGGGTGGAGTAAAATTCGCCCATGACCGATCCGCGCTTCATCCACCTCCGCCTCCACAGCGAGTATTCCATCACCGACGGCATCGTCCGTCTCGACGACGCCGTGGCCAAGGCGGCCGGCGACGGCATGCCGGCCCTGGCCCTGACCGATCTGTCTAACGCCTTCGGCCTGGTCAAGTTCTACCTGGCTGCCCGGGGCAAGGGGGTCAAGCCGATCGCCGGTGCCGATCTGTGGATCGCCAACGACCAGGAACCGGATCGGCCCTATCGCCTGCTGCTGCTGGTGCGCTCCCATGCGGGCTACCTGCAACTGTGCGAGTTGATTTCCCGGGCCTACCTGGAACCGAGCCGGCGCGACCGGGCGGAACTGAAGCGCGAGTGGTTCACCGAGGTCGGCTGCGACGGCCTGCTGGCCCTGTCCGGTGCCCATTTCGGCGACGTCGGCGAGGCCCTGCTGGCCGGCCATAAGGACGAGGCGGAAAAGCGTGCGCGCCGCTGGGCCGAGCTGTTTCCCGATGCGTTCTACCTGGAAGTGCAGCGCTACGGCCAGCCCCAACAGGAAGTGCTGGTCCAGGCCACCGCCGCCCTGGCGGCGGAAACCGGCCTGCCCCTGGTGGCCACCCACCCGATCCAGTTCCTCTCCCCGGACGACTTCCTCGCCCACGAGGCCCGGGTGTGCATCGCCGAGGGCTACGTGCTGGCCGACAGCCGGCGCCCGCGGCCCTATACGGAGCAGCAGTACTTCCTCACCCAGGCGGAAATGGCCGAGCGCTTCAAGGATCTGCCCGAGGCCCTGGCCAACACGGTGGAGATCGCCAAGCGCTGCAACCTGTCCCTGACTCTGGGCAAGAACTACCTGCCCCAGTTCCCCACCCCCGAGGGCATGACCCTCGATGACTTCCTGATCGACGAGGCCAAAAAAGGGCTGGAAGAGCGCCTTGCCCACCTTTACCCGGATCCGGAAGAGCGTGAGCGGCAGCGGCCGCGCTACGAGGAGCGCCTCAAGTTCGAGTGCGACACCATCGTGCAGATGGGCTTTCCCGGCTACTTCCTGATCGTGGCCGACTTCATCCAGTGGGCCAAGAACAACGGGGTGCCGGTGGGGCCGGGCCGGGGTTCCGGCGCCGGCTCCCTGGTGGCCTACTCGCTCAAGATCACCGACCTCGATCCGCTCGCCTATGCCCTGCTGTTCGAGCGCTTCCTCAACCCGGAGCGGGTGTCGATGCCCGACTTCGACATCGACTTCTGCCAGGACAACCGCTGGCGGGTGATCGAGTACGTGCGCGGCAAATACGGCGCCGATGCCGTGTCCCAGATTGCCACCTTCGGCACCATGTCGTCCAAGGCGGTGATCCGTGACGTGGGGCGCGTGCTCGACATGCCTTACAACTTCTGCGACCAGCTGTCCAAGCTGATTCCGGTCGAGCAGAACAAGCCCCTGGGGCTGAAGGAGGCCATCGAGGCCGAGCCTCAGCTCAAGGAGCGGATCGAACAGGAGGAGGAGGTTCAGGAACTGTTCGCCCTGGCGGAAAAGCTCGAAAACCTGTCGCGCAACGTCGGCATGCACGCCGGCGGCGTGCTGATCGCCCCGGGCAAGCTCACCGACTTCTGCCCCCTCTATTGCCAGCCCGGCGGCGAGTCGGTGGTGTCCCAGTACGACAAGGACGATGTGGAGAAGGTCGGCCTGGTGAAGTTCGACTTCCTCGGCCTGCGCAACTTGACCATTATCGAGCTGGCCCTGGACTACGTGGAGCGGCTCACCGGCACCCGCCCCGATCTGGCGGCGCTGCCCTTCACCGATCCGGACGCCTACCGCATCCTGAAAGAAGCCAACACCACGGCGATCTTCCAGGTGGAATCGGACGGGATGAAGAAGCTGCTGAAAAAGCTCGGCCCCGACCGCTTCGAAGACATCATCGCCGTGCTCGCCCTGTACCGCCCCGGCCCGCTCGGTTCGGGGATGGTGGACGACTTCATCCTGCGTAAGAAGGGCCAGCAGGCCATCGACTATTTCCACCCGGACCTGGAAGCGAGCCTGTCGCCCACCTACGGCGTCATCGTGTACCAGGAACAGGTGATGCAGATCTCCCAGATCATCGGCGGCTATACCCTGGGCGGCGCCGACATGCTGCGCCGGGCCATGGGCAAGAAAAAGCCCGAGGAAATGGCCAAGCACCGGGAGACCATCGCCGAGGGCGCCAAGAAGCAGGGCTACGACCCGGCCCTGGCCGAACAACTGTTCGACCTGATGACCAAGTTCGCGGAGTACGGCTTCAACAAGTCGCACACCGCCGCCTACGCCGTGGTCACCTACCACACCGCCTGGCTCAAGGCTCACCACTGCGCGGCGTTCATGGCGGCGACCCTGTCGTCGGACATGGACAACACCGACACGGTGAAAATCTTCTATGAAGACACGGTGAAGAACCGCATCGCCGTGCTGCCGCCGGACGTGAACCACTCCGACTACCGTTTCGTGCCGGTGGACGCCAAAACCATCCGCTATGGCCTGGGGGCGGTGAAGGGTACCGGCCAGCAGGCGGTGGATTGCATCCTCGCCGCCCGGGCCGAGGGCGGACCCTTTACCGATCTGTTCGATTTCTGTCGCCGGGTAGACAAGCGCCTGGTGAACCGCCGCACGGTCGAGGCCCTGGTGCGCGCCGGCGCCTTCGACTCGATCGCCCCGGAGGAGGGCGACCGGGCCCTGTTGCTGGCCTCGGTCGGCGTGGCCATGGAGGCCGCCGAGCAGGCCGCCGCCTCGGCCCACCAGGGCGGGCTGTTCGACATGTTCGCCGCCAGCGGCGAGGCCACCGAGCATGCCCCCGACTACGTGCGCCCGGCCGCCCCCTGGGACGAGAAACAGCGTCTCACCGAGGAAAAGATCGCCCTGGGCTTCTTCTACTCCGGCCATCCCTTCGATGCGGTCAAGCACGAGGCCCGGCGCTTCGTCAAAAAGACCCTGTCCCAGCTGGAGCCGGCCCGGGACTTCCAGGTGGCCGCCGGCATCATCGCCGACGTGCGCACGCGCATGAGCCAGCGCGGCAAGATGGCCCTGATCCTGCTCGACGACGGCACCGCCCAGGTCGAGGTGACGGTCTTCTCCGAACTGTTCGACGCCAGCCGCGGCAAACTCAAGGTGGACGAACTGCTGATCGTCGAGGGCAAGGTCAGCCGCGACGACTTTCGCGACGGCATTCGCTTCGTCGCCGAAAAACTGATGACCCTGGCCGACGCCCGCAGCGAATTTGCCCGCTACCTGGCCCTGTCCATGAACGGCCAGGCCGATGCCAAGAAGCTCAAGGCCCTGCTCGCCCCCTACGTGCCCGGTCCCTGCCCGGTGCGACTGCGCTACCGCAACGACGCGGCCAGCTGTGAACTGATCCTGGGGGAGGCGACCCGGGTGCGCCTCGAAGAGCCCCTGCTCGCCGACTTCCGCCGCTGGCTGGGCAACGATGGGGTGACCGTGGCCTACGCCGGGGATTAAGCCCCCCGTCGCAAACCCCGCGCCAGTCCTTGAGTTTCGAGGGGGCTGTCTGGAGAACGAGCAACCACGCGGCTTTCGCGGCGCCATGCTTGTAGAATGAGGCGGGGCGCGGCGTTCCGCGATGGGGCTGGGGTAACCTGGTGCAACGGCAGGGCCTGCTCCGCCTCGTCCGGCCGTTCCGGACCCTGTCAGCGGTAAAGCGCTGACGCACCGGTCATCGGGTGCCCCGGTCCGCTTCCCCGGGCTGGGGGCGACTGCTCCCGGACCGGGGCTCCTTCTTACCAACTACTGCGCCATTTCTCACGCGATAGCCATGACCCTGATCGACCAGACCCTGCTCGACGCCCTGTCCACCGAGGCCCGCCAGGCGCCCCGCGGACGCAAGAACCGCAACTTCCATCCGAGCGACGATTTCCCCGCCCACCGGTTGCTCAACGCCATCGAGCCCGGCTCCTATGTGATGCCCCACCGCCACCTCGATCCGGCCAAGGGGGAAACCATCGTGGTGGTCCGCGGGGCGGTTGGCATCGTCCTGTTCGATGACGAGGGGGCGGTTACGGCAACCCACCGCCTGGTCGCGGGGGGCGAAGTGGTCGGTATCGATCTCCCCGCCGGAACCTGGCACTCGGTGCTGGGGTTGCAGCCTGGCTCGGTTTTCTTCGAGGCCAAGGCCGGCCCGTACGTGGCGATGCAGGCGGCGGAACGGGCGCCTTGGGCGCCGGCCGAAGGGGATGCGGCGGCCACGGCCTACCAGACGTCCCTGGCACAACGCTTCGCCTGATCCTGGCGCGCTTGCGCCGTACGCGTCGTGCTGCGGCGCGGAAACCAAGCCTGGGGCGATTTGTTACACTCGTCCTGGCTATTCCGCTGGCAATAACCCATTCGTGCTCATGAATCGCCCATGTCGGCACGGGCTTGGCAGATGGCGGGGTTGCCGGGCCGGTCAAGCGATACGGCCGGGCGTGACAATGCCCACAGACAGGTAAAACAAGAAGGGGGAAAATGGTCAGCAGCCAGACCGGTCCAGGACGGAAGCCGGGCCAAAAAAACGGCGGGGAGCGTTGGTGAGGGCGGAAGAATCCGCCGCAGCCGCGACGCGTGGCGTCGCAAATGCGTTGCCTCTGCATCCGCTCCCCAGGTTGGCAGCCCCAGTCCGAATGGGCTTCCGGTAAGAAGCTCGGACCTGCCGCCGACCCCAAGACCATAAAAGGAGAACAGCGAGGCGCAGGCTACGCATCCTCACTTACAAGATGCTTACGCCATGTTTTTCGTACCTTTCCCGTTGTCGATGGCGCCGCGGCAACGCCGCTGCGATGACAATGGGGTTGCTGCTTCTCCGTCTGCACTCACCAGGATTTCATGCGCATTCTCGTAGCAGAAGACGACAAGATCATCGCCGACGGCCTAGCCCGTTCGCTCAAGGCTACCGGCTACGCCGTCGACGTGGCGACCAACGGCCTGGATGCCGACAATGCCTTGGTGGCCAATACCTATGACCTGGTGATCCTCGACCTGGGCTTGCCGCGCCTGCCCGGCCTGGACGTACTGAAGCGCCTGCGTTCGCGCCAGAGCGCCGTGCCGGTACTGATCCTGACTGCGCTCGATGGCACCACCGACCGGGTCAAGGGGCTCGACCTGGGGGCTGATGACTACATGGGCAAGCCCTTCGACCTGCAGGAGTTGGAGGCCCGGGTGCGCGCCCTGACCCGGCGTTCGTCGGGCACGGCGCCTCTGATCCAGTGCGGCGCCCTGACCTACGACCAGGTGGGCCGGGTCGCCCAGTTGAACGGCGTCAGCCTGGATCTGTCGGCCCGGGAACTCGGCCTGCTGGAAATCCTGCTGTCCCGCGCCGGCCGCCTGGTCTCCAAGGATCAGCTGGTGGATCACCTGTGCGGCTGGGGGGAAGAGGTGTCCCACAACGCCATCGAGGTTTACATCCACCGCCTGCGCAAGAAGCTCGAGCCGGGAGTGCGTATCGCCACGGTGCGCGGCCTGGGCTATTGCCTTGAAAAGCCCCAGGACGATGCCCGTTCCCGTTGAGGCAGACGTCGCCCCTGGCGGGGGCGGTCGGCGTCGGCGGCGGGGCGGGGACAGCCAGCGCTCCCTGTTCGGCGAGATACTGGACTGGATGCTGGCCCCGTTGCTGTTCGTCTGGCCGGTGTCGATCGCCATCACTCACTACTTCGCCAACTCGGTGGCGGCCTACCCCTACGACCAATCGCTGCGCGAGCACGTCAACGTCGTCACCCGCCAGATCAAGTTCGTCGACGGCAAACCGGTGGTGAACCTGCCCCTCTCGGCCCGGGCCATCCTGCGTGCCGACGAGGTGGATAGCGTCTATTTTCACGTCATCAATCGCCAGGGTCAGCGCATTGTCGGCGATCCGGAACTGCCCCTGCCGGACGACCCCGCGACGATGGCCGGAGAGCAGGGCGAAATCCAGTTCCGTGACACCGAAGTGGGCGGTCAGGATCTGCGTGTCGCCTACTCGGTCCTGGGCGATCCGGGGGTGCCCCGGGACAAGTGGCTGATCGTCGAGGTCGGCGAAACCCTGGAAAAGCGTTCCCAGCTGGCCAACAAGATCATCGCCAGCGTCATCCTGCCCCAGTTCATCATCATCCCCCTGGCGGTGGTGCTGGTCTGGTTCGGTCTGTCCCAGGGGTTGCGTCCCCTCACCTGGCTGCGCGAGCGCATCGAGGCCCGGGCCGAGGACGACCTGTCGCCGATTCCCAACCGGCGGGTGCCCGAGGAGTTGCGTCCCCTGATCGAGGCGTTCAACGCCATGATGGAGCGGGTACAGCGCAACCTGGAGGTGCAGACCCGTTTCATCGCCGATGCGGCCCACCAACTGCGCACGCCGCTGGCCGGTCTTAAGGCCCAGGTTCAACTGGCCCTGCGCGAAAACGATGCGGAACAGGTTCGCCATGCCCTCGCCCAGATCGATTTCAGTGTCGACCGGGCCTCTCATTTGGTGAACCAACTGCTGGCCCTGGCCCGGGCTGAGGGAGTCACGGGCGATGCCGGCCAGGTCGAGGTGGACCTCAACCAGTTGCTCAAGGAATGCGCCAGCGAGTGGGTCTTTGCCGCCTTGGAAAAACACATCGACCTGGGCTTCGAGGATGCCGGGGCGCCAGTGTTGATCCGCGGCTATCCGTTCTGGCTGCGCGAGTTGATCAACAACCTGGTGGACAATGCCTTACGCTATACCCCGGCCGATGGCCGGGTCACCTGTCGAGTACGGCGGGAACTGGGTGAGGGGAGCGCCGCCGATCGGGTGGTGCTGGAGGTCGAGGATAACGGCATCGGTATCCGTCCCGAGGAGTGCGAGCTGGTGTTCGAGCGCTTCTATCGCAGCGAGGAAGTGACCGGCGGCGTGGTGGACAGCAAGGGCAGCGGCCTGGGATTGCCGATCGTGCGCGAGATTGCCACCTTGCACGATGCGGTGGCCCGGCTGGTGCCCAACCCCCTGGAGCGCGGCACGGTGGCTTCCGTGTCCTTCCCCTTGCATCGCCCTGAAGCGCCTGTGGCACCTCCGCCGCCGCCCAATCCGATCATGTCGGGTGTTGCCTAGGGCTAGGGCGCTTTCCCGAATTATGTTATTACGCAGTGCACAATTCGTTGCTCGTAAGTAAAACGTAAGGTTCTCCTCCTAGATTAGCGACATTCCCGTCCATCCCGGCCGGGTGACGTATAGAGAAATCCAAAGGAGGAGTCTCATGCGGGACGATCTGGTCGCCAAAGTTCAGGCGAATCCCAAGTATCACCAGCTCAAGTCCAAGCGCAACGCGTTTGGTTGGCTGCTCACCATCATCATGCTGCTGGCCTACTACGGCTATGTGGGCGTGATCGCGTTCGATAAGGAACTGTTCGCCCAGCGCGTGGGCGAGGGCGTCACCACCCTCGGCATCCCCGTCGGCTTCGGTCTGATCGTGTTCACCATCGCCATCACCATCTTCTACGTGAAGCGGGCGAACGCCGAGTTCGACAGCCTCACCGAAGAAATCCTCAAGGAGGTGAAGTAATGAGCCGCCTCACCCAAATCCTCCTTTCCGCCGTTCTGCTCGGCGGCAGCTCCGTGGCCCTGGCCGCGGGCGCCCTGGAAGGCACGGTCGAGAAGCAGGCCACCAACTGGCTGGCCATCGGCATGTTCGTCGCCTTCGTGATCGGCACCCTGGGCATCACCTACTGGGCGGCCAAGCGCACCAAGACCACGTCTGACTTCTATACCGCCGGCGGTGGCATCACCGGCTTCCAGAACGGTCTGGCGATCGCCGGCGACTACATGTCCGCGGCTTCGTTCCTGGGTATTTCCGCTGCCGTGTTCGCCAACGGCTACGACGGCCTGATCTACTCGATCGGCTTCCTGGTGGGCTGGCCCATCATCATGTTCCTGATGGCCGAGCGGCTGCGCAACCTGGGCAAGTTCACCTTCGCCGACGTTGCCGCCTACCGCTTCTCCCAGACCCCGATCCGGGCGCTGGCCGCCACCGGGACCCTGGTGACCGTGGCCTTCTACCTGATCGCCCAGATGGTGGGTGCCGGCCAGCTGATCAAGCTGCTGTTCGGCCTCGACTACTCCACCGCGGTGATCATGGTCGGCATCCTGATGATCCTCTACGTCACCTTCGGCGGCATGATCGCCACCACCTGGGTGCAGATCATCAAGGCCGTGCTGCTGCTCTCCGGCGTGACCTTCATGGCCTTCATGGTCCTGGCCCAGTTCGGTTTCTCTCCCGAAGCCCTGTTCGCCAAGGCCGTGCAGATCAAGACCGAGAAGGCGCTGGCTGCCGGCAAGTCCGCCGAAGAGGCCGCCAAGGTGGGCTTCTCCATCATGGCTCCGGGCAACTTCATCAAGGACCCCATCTCCGCCATCTCCTTCGGCATGGCGCTGATGTTCGGTACCGCCGGTCTGCCCCACATCCTGATGCGCTTCTTCACCGTGCCCGATGCCAAGGAAGCCCGTAAGTCCGTGGCCTGGGCTTGCACCTGGATCGGCTACTTCTACATCATCATCTTCTTCATCGGCTTCGGCGCCATCGTGCTCGTGGGTACCAACCCCGACTTCCTGGATGCCAAGGGCGTGCTGAAGGGCGGCGGCAACATGGCGGCGGTCCACCTGGCCAAGGCCGTGGGCGGCGACGTGTTCCTCGGCTTCATCTCGGCCGTGGCCTTCGCCACCATCCTCGCCGTGGTGTCCGGCCTGACCCTGTCCGGCGCCTCTGCCGTGTCCCACGACCTGTACGCCTCGGTGTTCTGCAAGGGCCACGCCCCCGAAGGTTCCGAAATCCGCGTGTCCAAGATCACCACCCTGGTGCTCGGCGTGGTAGCGGTGATCCTCGGTATCGCCTTCGAGAAGCAGAACGTGGCCTTCATGGTCGCCCTGGCCTTCGCCATCGCCGCCTCGGCCAACTTCCCGGTGCTGTTCCTGTCCGTGCTGTGGAAGGGCTGCACCACCCGCGGCGCCTTCATCGGCGGCTTCCTCGGCCTGATCACTGCGGTCGCCCTGACCGTGGTTTCCAAGGCCGTGTGGGTGGATGTGTTCGGCAACGCCAAGGAACTCTTCCCCTATGCTTCGCCGGCCCTGTTCTCCATGACCGTGGGCTTCGTCGGGATCTGGCTGTTCTCGATCCTCGACTCCAGCGCCCAGGCCAAGAAAGAACGTGAGTCCTACGCTGCCCAGGAGGTCCGTTCCGAAACCGGTCTCGGTGCCGCTGCGGCCTCCGCGCACTAACAACAACGATTCCGACATCGACTTCGGTCGAACCACTTCAACCCCGGGTTTCCCCCGGGGTTTTTTTCATCATGAACATGAATGCGCTCGTAGCTCCCGATTCCCGCGCCAGCATGCGCACCCTGCTCATGCTCCCGGTCCGTGAGGCCCGCCTCAAGCCGCCGTTGACCGTGGCGGCAGGGGAGAGCCTGCGCCAGGCCGCCCGCTTGATGGATGCCCATGACCTGGCGTTTGTCCTGGTGGCTCCCGCCGACGGCGGGGCCCTGGGGATTGCCACCGGCACTGATCTGCGGCGTGAAGTGTTGGTCGGCGAGTGCCCGCCGGAAACTGCCGTGGCTCAGGTGGCAACGTTCCCTGCCCTGGCGGTGCCGGCCGATCATTCGTTGCTCGATGCCCTGCTGCTGTTTAACCGCTCCGGTTTCCACCGCCTGCTGGTGGAGGAGGATGGTGTCCCCCTGGGGGTGCTCGAAGAGGGGGAAATCCTGCGCCACCTGGCCAGCCACGCCGATACCGTCAGCCTGCAGATCGAGGCGGCGGCCCATCTCGGCGATCTGGCTCCGGCCCATACCAGCTTGCTGCGGTTGATTGCCGCCCTGGCGGCGGAGCAGGTGCGGGTGGATCACATCGCTCGTGAAGCGAGCCATCTGACCGGGCAGGTATTTGCCCGGGTCTTCGCTCTCCTGGCGCCACCGTCGTTGGCGAGCCAGATTTGCTTCGTTGCCCTGGGGAGCGAAGGGCGTGGCGAGCAGATTCTTCCCACCGATCAGGACAATGCCTTCATCCTGCGCGACGCCCGTTGCCGCGACGAGGCGCTGGCCTTGGGGCGTGCCGTCAGTGCGGCCCTGCTCGAGCTGGGCTACCCGGAATGTCCCGGCAACATCATGGTGCGCAACCCCGAATGGGTGCTGACCGTGGACGAGCTACACGACAAGGTGCGTGACTGGGTTCTGGCCCCGTCCGAGGGGAATATGCTGAATCTGGCGATTCTTCTCGATGCTCATGCCTTGGCCGGGGATGTGGGCCTGCTGGCCGAGGTGCGTACGCTGCTGTTCGACCTTTGTGCCGGCAACAACGCGTTCCTGGCGCGCTTTGCCGCCGCCGCGCTGCTGTTCCCGGGTGCCTTGAGTTGGTTCAACCGTCTGGTGGGGGAGCGGGGAGGGGAGCATAAGGGGTGGGTGGACCTGAAAAAACGTGGCGTCTTCCCCCTCGTACATGGCTTGCGGGCCCTGGCGCTGGAGGCGCGGGTCGAGGCAACCGGCACGCTATCCCGTCTGGCCGCGCTCAAGGAGCGCAGCGTGTTGTCCGCAGCCTTCGCCGCCGAGGTGGAAGAGGCGTTTCTGGTCCTGTCGCGGATGCGCCTGGTGGCGGGCCTCGCCAATGCCGAGGCGGGGGGCGATGATCGGAACCATCTCGATCCCATGTCCCTTAATCGCGTCGAGGCCGATCTGTTAACCGCCGCCCTGGAAACCGTGGAAAGCTTCAAGGCCTGGCTGCGTCAACACTACCGACTCGATCTCCTGGGGCTGTAAGTGGCAGCCGGGAGCGGGAAACGCTCCCGGCCTCTGCTGCGGTTGTTGCTGAAATTCTTTGACACGGCCGTGTTCCCTGCCTATAATGCGGCCTTCTTTGTTGGCCAGGTAGCTCAGTTGGTAGAGCAGCGGATTGAAAATCCGCGTGTCGGCGGTTCGATTCCGTCCCTGGCCACCAGCGAATTCCAGAAAAAGCCCAGCCGAAGGTTGGGCTTTTTGCTGTAAGGCGCAAAGCGTCGTCCAGAATTCTCTTCCGGGCTTCGCTTGCCCAGGTTGCCCATGTAGCTCAGTGGCAGAGCACTCCCTTGGTAAGGGAGAGGTCGGCAGTTCAATCCTGCCCATGGGCACCACGCTCCCGCGAATTCAGAGTCGAATGAAAAAAGCCCACCCGGTATGCCGAGGTGGGCTTTTTTCATTGCCGCATCGCGTTCAGGCGGTGCGCGGTAGGGCGTCGCCCTTATGGCGGAAGCTGATGCGTGCTTTGCTCATGTCGTAGGGGGACATTTCCAGGGTGACCCGGTCTCCTTCAAGGATGCGGATGCGGTGTTTGCGCATCTTTCCGGAGACGTAGGCGACGACCTCGACACCATTTTCCAGCAGGACGCGGAAGCGGGTATCCGGCAAGACCTGGGCGACGACGCCCTGTAATTCGATCAGCTCTTCTTTGGCCATGGCCAAGTTCTCCGCCCCCGGCAGAGGGCCGGCGACAAATCGGGGTGTAAACGAAAAAAGCCCGGCGAACCGGGCTTTTTTTCAAACAATCAGCAGTTCTGTCTGATTATTCGATCGGGCGAATGTTGGTCGCCTGCAGACCCTTCGGGCCCGTGGTCACATCGTAGGAGACCTTTTGGTTCTCGGCCAGGGTCTTGAAACCTTGGCTTTGAATCGCGGAGAAGTGGGCGAAGAGGTCTTCACCACCGTTGTCGGGGGAGATGAAACCGAAACCCTTGGAGTCGTTGAACCACTTGACGGTACCAGTTGCCATGATGAATAGCTTCCTTGAGAAAAGAATGAAAAAGGCGAATGCCCGGAGTACGAGAATCAAGGAGAACCGCTGGCTAACTGGAGTACCACGTGAAGAGGTACTGCAAAAATAGGTGCTGCCGTTGCTACTTGTAAATCCCGAGGTCGCGAGTATGGGGCTTCGGGGCTGGGATGGCAAACATTATTTTGCGCCGCCGCAAGGCCACCCTGGGAGGCTAGGCCTCGCATCCAGGGGGAGCCCACGGGCGGGGCTTGGCAGCGCAAGGTATTTACGCCGTCTTTACAGGCCCCTCGCACCTCTTGGCAGCATTTTTCCGCCCTCGTCCCTACGCTGCAGAGCGTGACAAAAGCGTTGGTTCGCCGTTCGGCAACCGCGTTTCTTCCAACCTGCTCTGCTTGCATCGAGGTGCGTATGAACGCCTTGTACTTGCTGGTCGGCCTGGTGGCGCTCGGGCTGGCTGTCTATCTGCTGATTGCGCTGTTTCGCGCGGAGGACTTTTCATGAACGACCTGTCCTCATTTGCGCTTGCCGGGGGGCAACTGACCCTGTACCTCGGTCTGTTGTTGCTGTGCGCCTGGCCCCTGGGGGGCTATCTGGCCCGGGTCTTCGACGGGCGGTTGCCTTTCGGTGCCGGATTGGAGGCCCGCGTCCTGCGTGGCTGCGGGGTTGATCCGGGCGAGGAGATGGGCTGGGTACGCTACGCCCTGGCGGTGCTGCTGTTCAATGCCCTGGGTTTCGTTGCCGTGTTCGCCCTGCAGCTGCTGCAAGGGGGGCTGCCGCTCAACCCGGAAGGGTTCGGCGCCATGAGTTGGGATTCGGCCGTCAACACCGCCGTGTCCTTCGTCACCAACACCAACTGGCAGGGCTATGGCGGGGAGTCCACCATGAGCTACCTGACCCAGATGCTCGCCCTGGCAGTGCAGAACTTCCTTTCGGCGGCCACTGGCCTGGCGGTAGTGGTGGCACTGATTCGTGGCCTGGCCCGGCACTCCGCCCGCACCATCGGCAACTTCTGGGTGGATGTCAGCCGGGGCACGGTCTACGTACTGCTGCCCCTGTCCGTCATCGTCGCCTTGTTGCTCGCCGGGGGCGGCGTGATCCAGAACCTGGACGGCTACCGAGCGGTGCCCCTGATGGAGCCGGTCACTTTCAGCCAGCCCAAGGTCGACACGGCCGGACAGCCGTTGCTCGGCGCCGACGGCAAGCCGGCGCAGGAAGAGGTCACCACCCAGGAACAGCGCCTGCCCATGGGGCCGGTGGCCTCCCAGGAGGCGATCAAGATGCTGGGCACCAATGGCGGTGGTTTCTTCAACGCCAACTCGGCCCACCCTTACGAGAACCCCACGCCGTTCACCAACCTGGTGGAGATGCTCGCCATCTTCCTGATTCCGGCGGCGCTGTGCTTCACCTTCGGCCAGATGGTCGGGGATCGCCGCCAGGGCTGGACGGTGCTGGCGGCCATGACCGTGCTGTTCGTCGTCGCGGTGGCGGCTGTCACCGTGGCGGAAAGTCAGACGCCGGGGTATCTGACCGCCCAGGGCGCCACCGCCGCAGGAAACCTGGAAGGCAAGGAGGTGCGCTTTGGCATCAACGCCAGCGCCCTGTTCGCCGCCATTACCACGGCGGCCTCCTGCGGCGCGGTCAACGCCATGCACGATTCCCTCACCCCGTTGGGCGGACTGGTGCCGATGCTGCTGATGCAGCTGGGCGAAGTGGTCTTCGGCGGGGTCGGCTCGGGCCTCTACGGCATGTTGGTGTTCGCCATCCTGGCCGTTTTCCTGGCCGGGCTGATGGTCGGGCGTACGCCGGAATACCTGGGCAAGAAGATCGAGGCCCGGGAGATGAAGCTGGTGGCCATCGCCATTCTCGTCACGCCCTTGCTGGTGCTGGCCGGTAGCGCCCTGGCGGTGATGGCCGAGGCCGGCCGGGCGGGCATCCTCAACCCGGGCGCCCACGGCTTCTCCGAAGTGCTCTACGCCCTGTCCTCGGCCGCCAACAATAACGGTAGCGCCTTTGCCGGCCTGTCCGCCAATACCCCCTTCTGGAATCTGCTCACTGCCGCCGCCATGGCCCTCGGTCGCTTCGGCGTGATCTTGCCGGTGCTGGCGGTGGCCGGCTCCCTGGCCGCCAAGAAGCGTCTCAAGGAGGGGGCGGGCACCCTGCCGACCCACGGTCCCCTGTTCGTCGTGCTGCTCTGCGCCACGGTACTGATCGTCGGTGCCTTGACCTACCTGCCGTCGCTCGCCCTGGGCCCCATCGTCGAGCACCTGATCCTGTTCCCGGCGCGTTGAGCCCCTCGGCGCGCCTTCCGGGAGAATCACTATGAAACATTCCGCTCCGCTCCCCCTGTTCGACCGCGCCCTGCTCGGCCCGGCGATCGCGGGTGCCTTCGCCAAGCTGTCGCCCCGGGTGCAGATGAAAAACCCGGTGATGTTCGTGGTCTACGTCGGCAGCATCCTCACCACCGTGTTGTTTGCCCAGGCCCTTACCGGCGAGGGCGAGGCCCCGGCCGGCTTCATCCTGGCCGTGTCGCTGTGGCTGTGGTTCACCGTGCTCTTCGCCAACTTCGCCGAGAGCCTGGCCGAAGGTCGCAGCCAGGCTCAGGCTGCCGCCCTCAAGGGGCTCAAGAAGACCACCTGGGCGAAGAAGCTGCAAAAGCCCCAGTTCGGCGCCGCCACCTACACCGTGCCCGCCGACGATTTGCGCCGCGGCGACGTGGTGCTGATCACCGCCGGGGAGTTCGTCCCCGCCGACGGCGAGGTGATCGAGGGCGTGGCCTCGGTGGACGAGTCGGCCATCACCGGCGAATCGGCCCCGGTGATCCGGGAATCCGGCGGCGATTTCTCGGCCGTCACCGGCGGCACCCGGGTGCTGTCCGACTGGCTGGTGGTGCGGGTCACCACCAACCCGGGCGAAGCCTTCCTCGACCGCATGATCGCCATGGTCGAAGGCGCCAAGCGGCAAAAGACCCCCAACGAGATCGCCCTGACCATCCTGCTGGTGGCCCTTACCCTGGTCTTCCTGCTGGCGGTGGCGACCCTGCTGCCCTTCTCCCTGTTCTCGGTGGCGGCCGCCGGCCTGGGCTCGCCGGTGACGGTGACCGTGCTGGTGGCCCTGCTGGTCTGCCTGATCCCCACCACCATCGGCGGCCTGCTCTCGGCCGTGGGTGTAGCCGGCATGAGCCGCATGATGCAGGCCAACGTGATCGCCACCTCGGGCCGGGCGGTGGAAGCTGCCGGCGACGTGGACGTGCTGCTGCTGGACAAGACCGGCACCATCACCCTGGGCAACCGCCAGGCCTCGGCCTTCATCGCCGCCGAAGGCGTAAGCGAGCGGGAGCTGGCCGATGCCGCCCAGCTTGCCTCCCTGGCCGACGAGACGCCGGAAGGGCGCTCCATCGTCATCCTCGCCAAGGAGCGCTTCAACCTGCGCGAGCGGGACTTGCATGCCCTCGAAGCCAGCTTCGTGCCCTTCACCGCCCAGTCGCGCATGAGCGGCGTCAATCTGGGCGACCCGGAAAAGCCCCGCCAGCTGCGCAAAGGCGCGGCGGACGCCATCCGCCGCCATGTCGAGGCCCAGGGCGCGGCTTTCCCCGCCGGGGTGCAGCGCCAGGTGGACGAGGTGGCCCGGGGCGGCGGCACCCCCCTGGTGGTGAGTGACGACGCCAAGGTGCTGGGGGTGATCGCCCTCAAGGACATCGTCAAGGGCGGTATCAAGGAGCGCTTTGCCGAACTGCGCCGCATGGGCATCAAGACGGTGATGATCACCGGCGACAACCGCCTCACCGCCGCCGCCATCGCCGCCGAGGCCGGGGTGGATGACTTCCTCGCCGAGGCCACGCCCGAAGCCAAGCTGGCCCTGATCCGCCAGACCCAGGGCGAGGGCCGCCTGGTGGCCATGACCGGCGACGGCACCAACGACGCCCCGGCCCTGGCCCAGGCCGACGTGGCGGTGGCCATGAACACCGGCACCCAGGCCGCCAAGGAAGCCGGCAACATGGTGGACCTGGACTCCAACCCGACCAAGCTGATCGAGATCGTCGAGATCGGCAAGCAGATGCTGATGACCCGGGGGGCGCTTACCACCTTCTCGGTGGCCAACGACGTGGCCAAGTACTTCGCCATCATCCCGGCGGCCTTTGCCACCACCTACCCGCAACTGGCCATGCTCGACGTGATGCGCCTCAACAGTCCGGCCTCGGCCATCCTTTCGGCGGTCATCTTCAACGCCCTGGTCATCGTTGCCCTCATTCCCCTGGCCTTGAAGGGCGTCAATTACCGCGCCCTGGGGGCGGCGGCGCTGCTCAAGCGCAACCTGCTCATCTACGGTGTCGGCGGTCTGGTGGTGCCCTTCATCGGCATCAAGCTGATCGACCTGCTGCTCGGCCCCGTCCTCAACCTCTTCGCCTGATCCTGGAGTCGGCCATGACTACCCGTTCCCTCAATCCCACCCTGCCCGATGCCGTTAGCGTGGCACCCCAGGCCCGCACGGCCAGCCTGTGGCGGCCCGCCGTTACCCTGTTCGTCCTGTTGTCGGCGATCACCGGCCTGGCCTATCCCCTGGTCGTCACCGGCATCGCCGCCGTGGCCTTCCCTTACCAGGCCCACGGCAGTCTGATCGTGCGCAACGGCCAGCCCGTGGGCTCGGCCCTGATCGGCCAACCCTTCTCCTCGCCCCGCTACTTCTGGGGCCGGCCCTCGGCCACCGCGCCCCAGCCGGACAACGCCCTGGCCTCCGGCGGTAGCAACCTGGGGCCCACCAACCCGGCCCAGGCCGAGTCCGTGGCCGCCCGGGTGGCGGCGCTACGGGCCGCCGACCCGAGCAATACGTTGCCGATTCCCCAGGATCTGGTGACCGCCTCGGGCAGTGGCCTGGACCCCCACATCTCGCCGGAGGCGGCCCGCTACCAGGCGGCCCGCGTCGCCCGAGCCCGGGGCATGGCAGTGGCCCAGGTCCATGCCCTGATCGAGCGTCACACCGAGGGGCGCACCTGGGGCCTGCTCGGCGAGCCCCGGGTGAATGTGCTGGAGCTCAACCTGGCCCTCGACGCCCTGCCACGCTGATTCCATACTCCGTCCATGGCCGATTCCTCCTCCCGTCCCGACCCCGACGCCCTGCTCGAACAGCTCCAGCAGGCCGACGCCCAGGCCGCCCGGGGCAAGCTCAAGGTGTTCTTCGGCGCCAATGCCGGCGTCGGCAAAACCTACGCCATGCTCGCCACGGCTCAGAGCCTGCGCGAGCAGGGGCGGGATGTGCTGGTCGGCGTGGTCGAAACCCACGGCCGGGACGAAACCGCCGCCTTGCTCGCCGGTCTGCCGGTACTGCCGCTGCGCGAGCAGGACTACCGGGGCCACCGCCTGCGCGAGTTCGACCTGGACGGTGCCCTGGCCCGTCATCCATCCCTGATCCTGATGGACGAACTGGCCCACACCAATGCGCCAGGCTCGCGCCACCAGAAGCGCTGGCAGGATGTGGAGGAACTGCTCGCCGCCGGCATCGACGTGTTCACCACGGTGAACGTGCAGCACCTGGAATCCCTCAACGACGTGGTCGGCGGCATTACCGGGGTGCGGGTGTGGGAGACGGTGCCCGACCGGGTGTTCGACCGGGCTGACGAAGTGGTGCTGGTGGATCTGCCGCCGGACGAGCTGCTCAAGCGCCTGCAGGAAGGCAAGGTGTATCTGCCGCGCCAGGCCGAGCGGGCGATTCAGAACTTCTTCCGCAAGGGCAACCTGATCGCCCTGCGCGAACTGGCCCTGCGCCGTACCGCCGACCGGGTGGACGGGGAAATGCGCGCCTGGCGTCGCGACCAGTCGGTGGATACGGTGTGGCGTACCCGGGATTCCCTGCTGGTGGCGGTGGGTCCGGCGCCGGGGGACGAGAAGGTGGTGCGCACCGCCGCCCGCCTGGCGGCTCGGCTGGAAGTGCCGTGGCACGCGGTGTACGTGGAGACGCCCCGCCTGCAGCGCCTGGGGGAGGGCGAGCGGGCGCGCATCCTGGCGGTGCTCGCCCTGGCTCAGGAACTGGGGGCCCAGACCGCCACCCTGCCGGGGCAGGAGGCGGCGGCCGCCCTGGTGGATTACGCCCGGCGCCATAACCTGGCCAAGGTGGTGGTGGGGCGCTCGCCCCGGGCTGCCCGGGTGGAACGGCCCTGGACCTGGCTGTCCGGCGCCTTCCGCCCGACCATGGCTGGGCGCCTGGCGCGGCGCGGCGACGACCTGGATATCGTCGAGGTGCCGCGCAGCGACGCCGACCAGCGCATCCGCGGCCGGCAGGGCTCGGGTAGCCCGGGTGACGCCGCCGATGGGCGAGGCGGCGACGAAGCGGTGGCCAGGCGTCTCTTTCCCTATGTGGCCACCACCGGGCTGTGCGCCCTGACCACGGCGCTGACCACGCCCCTGCTGCCCTACCTGGACCTGGCCAACATCGTCATGCTGTTCCTGCTCACCGTGCTGGCGGTGGCCATGAAGTTCGGCCGTGGCCCGGCGGTGTTGGCCGCCTTTTTGTCGGTGCTGGTGTTCGACTTCTTCTTTGTCCCGCCGCGCTTTTCCCTGGCCGTGTCCGACGCCCAGTACCTGCTCACCTTCTTGGTGATGCTGGTGGTGGCCCTGGTGACCGGCCAGCTCACCGCCAACCTGCGCTTTCAGGCCGAAGCCTCGGCGCGGCGCGAACTCCGGTCCCGCGCCCTGTTCGAGTTGGCCCGGGAACTGGCCGGGGCCTTCGCCCCGGAGCAGATCGTCGACATCTGCGACCGCTCTGTGCAGGCCTCGTTTGGCGCCACAGCGCGGCTGCTGCTGCCCGACGCCGACGACCGGCTGGTGGTGCCGGGCGACAGCAGCCTGGATGCGGGCATTGCCGATTGGGTATTCGACAAGGGCCAGCCGGCGGGTATCGGCACCGATACCCTGCCGTCCTCACCTTGGCTGTACCTGCCCCTCAAGGCGCCGATGCGCACTCGGGGCGTGCTCGCCCTGGAGCCGCCGCCGGGGGCGGCGCGCTGGCTGTTGGTGCCCGAGGAGCGGCGCCAGCTCGACACCCTGGCCGCCCTGGTGGCGATCGCCCTGGAACGGGTCCATTACATCGCCGTGGCTCAGGAGGCCCTGGTCAGCATGGAGTCGGAACGGCTGCGCAATTCCCTGTTGTCGGCCCTCTCCCACGATCTGCGCACGCCCCTGACGTCCCTGGTGGGCAGCGCCGAGGCTCTGGTCCTGACCGGCCAGGGGCCCGGCGTCCCGGCCCTGACGCCGCGCCAGCGGGAACTGGCGGCCAGCCTGCGCGACGAGGCCCTGCGCATGAATGCCCTGGTCAACAATCTGCTCGACATGGCCCGGCTCGAATCGGGCCAGGTCCAGCTCAACCGCCAGTGGCATGCCCTCGAGGAACTGCTCGGCAGCGCCCTGGCCGCCCGGGAACAGGCCCTGGCCGGCCACCGCATCGTTACCGACTTGCCCGCCGACCTGCCCCTGGTCGAATGCGACGGGGTGCTGATCGAACGGGTGCTGTGCAATCTGCTGGAAAACGGCGCCAAGTACACCCCGCCGGGCAGCACCCTGACGGTCAGCGCCGCGGTCGTGGCGGAAAGCGGCGGGCGGCAGGTGCAGGTGGCGGTGAGCGACAACGGCCCGGGCCTGGCGCCCGGGGCGGAGGAGTTGGTATTCGCCAAGTTCAGCCGCGGCCGGGTCGAGTCGAACGTGCCTGGGGTCGGCCTCGGCCTGGCCATCTGCCGCGCCATCGTCGAAGCCCATGGCGGGCGCATTTGGGCGGAAAATAAGGAGGCCGTACCGGCGCTTGCCGTCTCCGGCCAGGAAGGTCCGCGCCCATCACAATCCACCGGCGCCCGCTTCGTGTTCACCCTGCCCCTGGGCACCCCGCCGCGCCTGGAAGACGATGGCGAAGAGGCCGCCGCCGCTTCCCCTCTCCCGCCCCTCGCCCTGGAGTCGCCCCGATGACCGCCCCCGTCGTCCTGCTCGTCGAAGACGAAAAACCGATCCGCCGCTTCGTCCGCGCCGCCCTCGAAGAGGCCGGCTGCGACGTGCACGAAGCCGAGACGGTGCGTCAGGGACTGATCGACGCCGGCACACGCAAGCCCGATCTGGTGATCCTCGACCTGGGCCTGCCCGACGGCGACGGCGGCACCCTGATCAAGGAATTGCGCGCCTGGTCCGCCACCCCGGTGCTGGTGCTGTCGGCACGCAGCCTGGAAGCCGACAAGGTGGCAGCCCTGGACGCCGGCGCCGACGACTACCTGGCCAAACCCTTCGGCGTCGCCGAACTGCTTGCCCGCACCCGGGCCCTGCTGCGCCGCGGCCGCATTGCCGGCGGCGAGCCCCTGGTCTGCTTCGGCGACGTGACCCTGGACCTGGCGGCGCGGCGCGTCACCCGGGCTGGCGCCGAGGTGCATCTCACCCCCATCGAATACCGCTTGCTCACCCAGCTGGTGGCCCACGCCGGCAAGGTGGTGACCCAGCGCCAGTTGCTGCGCGAAGTGTGGGGGCCGAGCCACGCCGAGGACGGCCACTACCTGCGCATCTACATGGGCAACTTGCGCAAGAAGCTGGAGGCTGATTCGGCCCGGCCGCGCCACTTCCTCACCGAAACCGGGGTGGGCTACCGCTTCCAGCCGGATTGAGCGGTGGGGAGCGAACGGAGCACCCGGAACTGGCGTGGCGCGGCACGACGCGGCAGGGGTGTCGGTGGTGCGGCCGGGTGGGCAGTTGCGCCGGTTGCGACCTCGCGCGCCCCGTTTCTGCCGTTTGACGCCATTGGACCGGGCCGGCGTCGCACGCAAAAAAACGAGCAGCCCCAAACTCTAGGCGGGGCGCGGACTTTCAGAGGATATATCTGGAACACCGCGCCAGTGCTTGCGTTGCGGGGTGCCTGGCTGGAGAACAAGGGCTGGCGCGGCGCTCCGCGGCGCTCCGCGGTGCTGCCATCGCAGCGGCACGGGCGGCACCCCACCGGCTGGGGGAATGAAAGGGGGGGCGGGCCGGTGGTGTGTGGAAAATGTGGTGCCTCAAACCCTAGGCGTGGCGCGGACTTTCAGAGGGTAGGTCTGGAACGCCGCGCCAGTGCTTGCGTTGCGAGGCGCATGGCTGGAGAACAAGGACTGGCGCGGCGCTCCGCGATGCTGCCATCACGGCGGCATGGGGCGCGCTGTCTGGGCGGCAGGGGCGAATGTGGGGCGGCGGCGCACGTGGCGGACCCAGCTGCACGAGTGGGCGAGTGGTGTTGCGTCCGGCCTCGGGTGAGTAAGGGGCGGCCTGTCCCGCCCTTCCTGCACCTGCCCCGTGGCGGCTTCTCGAGGATGGGCCGGTGCCTGGCTCAGAGGCGCTCGTAGGTGACGAAGGCGTAGGCGGTGCCGTTGGCGCCGGTGTGGGCCTGGCGATCCGCTTCGCGCCACTGGCTGCGCTCCCAGTCCGGGAAGCGGGCGTCGCCCTCCGGCACCAGGGCCACCTCGGTGAGCACCAGCCGGTCTACCAGATTCTGCGCCAGGGCCTGGCGGTACAGCTCGGCGCCGCCGATCAGGAACACCTCGTCCCCGCCGGGGGCGGCGGCGGCGTGGGCCAGGGCGGCCTCCAGGCTGGTGCGCACCGTGGCGCCAGGAGCGGCATAGGCGCCGTCCCGGGTCACCACCACGTTTTCCCGGCCGGGCAGGGGCCGGCCCAGGGATTCCCAAGTCTTGCGCCCCATCACCACCGGATGGCCCAGGGTGGCGGCCTTGAAGTGCTTCAGATCCTCCGGCAGGTGCCAGGGCAGGGCGTTGTTGCGGCCGATGATGCCGTTGGCGGCGACGGCGGCGATCAGGGTGGTGGTCATGGTCGTGGCGGAGCGATTAAGGGAGTCGTATGGGGGCAGCCAGCCGGCTCACGGGGCGGGGCGCCGCAGGCGGTGCGGCAACACGGCCAGGCGCCCCGATGCGCCGCTGGTGGGGGATGGCACCGCCGGGTCAGCGGTGGCCGTGGCGCTGGCAGTAGGCCACCAGGCCCCGGGTCGAGGCGTCCAGGTCGTCGGCCGGGGCGCCTTCGAGCACCGGCAGCACCCGGGAGGCGACCCGCTTACCCAGCTCCACGCCCCACTGGTCGAAGGAGTTGATGCCCCAGACCACGCCCTGGACGAACACCTTGTGCTCGTAGAGGGCCACCAGGGCGCCCAGGTGGTAGGCGTCCAGGCGCGGCAGCAGCAGGGTGGTGGAGGGCTGGTTGCCCTGGAACACCTTGAACGGTAGTAGGGCGTCGATTTCGTCGGCGGACAGGCCTTCGGCTTCCAGCTCGCGGCGGGCCTCCTCCTCGGTGCGGCCGAAGGCCAGGGCCGCGCTCTGGGCCAGGCAGTTGGCCAGCAACGGGGCGTGGTGGCCGGGCAGGGGGTAGTCGCTGGCGGCGGCGGCGATGAAGTCGCAGGGTACCAGCCAGCCGCCTTGGTGCAGGAGCTGGAAGAAGGCGTGCTGGCCGTTGACGCCGATCTCGCCCCAGACGATGGGGTTGGTGCGGCAGGGCAGGGGCTGGCCTTCCCGGGAGATGGCCTTGCCGTTGCTCTCCATTTCCAACTGCTGCAGGTAGGCCGGCAGGGAGCGCAGGGATTCGTTGTAAGGCAGCACCGCCGAGGTTTCGGCACCGAGGAAGTTGGTGTTCCAGATGCCGAGCAGGGCCATCAGCACCGGCAGGTTGCGCTCCAGGGGCGCCTCGCGGAAATGGGCGTCCATGGCGGCGGCACCCGAGAGCAGGCGCTCGAAGCCGCTCATGCCGATGGACAGGGCCACCGACAGGCCCACCGCCGACCACAGGGAGTAGCGGCCGCCGACCCAGTCCCAGAAGGCGAAGGTGTTTTCTGCCGGGATGCCGAATTCGTTGGCCTTGGCCACTTCGGCGGTGACGGCCACGAAGTGCCGGGCCAGGGCGGCCTGGTGCCGTTCTTCGTTGCCTACGGCGGCAAGCAGCCAGTCCCGAGCGGTGCGGGCGTTGATCAGGGTTTCCTGGGTGGAGAAGGTCTTGCTGGCGACGATGAACAGGGTTGCCCGCGGGTCCAGGGTTTCCAGCAGGGGGGCCAGCTGGGCGCCGTCCAGGTTGGAGACGAAGTGCAGGTGCAGCCCGGGGTGCTCGAAGGCGGACAGGGCGCGCACCGCCATCTTCGGCCCCAGGTCCGATCCGCCGATGCCGATGTTGACCACGTGGCGGATCGCCTCGCCGGTGTAGCCGCGCCACAGGCCGGCGCGCACCCGCTCGGCGAAGTCGCGCATCTGGTCGCGCACCTGGCGCACTTCCGGCATCACGTCGAAGGCGGCGGAGGGGAACGGCGTCGGGTCCAGGTGGCGCAGGGCCGGGTGCAGCACGGCGCGCTTCTCGCTGGCGTTGATCGTCTCGCCGGCAAAGAGCTTGGCGCGCCAGCCTTCCACGTCGGCGGCCCGGGCCAGGTCGGTGAGCAGGGCGAGACCCCGGGCGTCGATGCGCTGCTTGGAAAAATCCACCAGCAGGTCGCCCAGGGACAGGCCCATGCGGGCAAAGCGGTCCGGCTCGGCGGCGAAGAAGTCGCGCAGGTGGCGCCCGCGCAGGCTGTCGCGGTGGGCGGCCAGGGCCTGCCAGGCCGTGGTGTGGGTGATCGGGAGGAGGCAGACGTCCTGAGCGGTCATGGCGGTCGGTTTGGCGTTCTTCTTGTGCGTGCGGCGCGGGGGCGGCGGGTTACACCGCCACCGGGGCGGCAATGTGGGGGTGGGGGTCGTAGCCGTCGAGGCGGATGTCCTCGAAGCGGAAGGCGAACAGGTCGCGTACCTCCGGGTTGAGGTGCAGGGTCGGCAGGGGGCGGGGCTCCCGGGACAGCTGTAGGCGCGCCTGCTCCAGGTGGTTGGAGTAGATATGGGCATCGCCCAGGGTGTGTACGAAGTCGCCCACGCCGTAGTCGCACACCTGGGCCATCATGTGGGTGAGTAAGGCGTAGGAGGCAATATTGAACGGCACGCCGAGGAAGATGTCGGCGCTGCGCTGGTAGAGCTGGCACGACAGCTTGGGGCGCGGATCGGCCGCGTCCGGGTTGCCCGGGGCGACGTAGAACTGGAACAGGGCGTGGCAAGGGGGCAGGGCCATGCGGTCCACTTCGCCCGGGTTCCAGGCCGACACCAGGTGGCGGCGCGAATCCGGATTCTTCTTCAGGGCCTCGACCAGCTGGCCGACCTGGTCCACGGTGCGTCCGTCGGCGGTTTCCCAGCGCCGCCACTGCTTGCCGTACACCGGGCCCAGTTCGCCGTTTTCGTCGGCCCAGTCGTCCCAGATCGAGACGCCGTTGTCCTTGAGGTAGCGGATGTTGGTGTCGCCCTGCAGAAACCACAGCAGCTCGTGGATGATCGAGCGCAAGTGCAATTTCTTGGTGGTCACCAGGGGGAAGCCATCGGCCAGGTTGAAGCGCATTTGCCAGCCGAACACCGACAGGGTGCCCGTGCCGGTGCGGTCGGTCTTTTTGTGGCCGTGCTCGAGCACGTGGCGCATCAGGTCGAGGTAGGGTTTCATGCGGCTGGAATGGGGCGTGGCTATAATGAACGGCTCAAATTGTACCTTGCCTGCTCCCGCGCGCCGACCCGGCGAGATCGTCTCGCTGCCCCGGCGCGACGCCGACCATCCCGGAGCCCCCGGGCGGAGAGTCCTTATGGCCGAGTCGCCCCCCGTCGTAACCGCCGCCAGCGATCATCCCCTTGCCGACCCGGCGGGCTTGCGCCTGGCCCTGACGGCCGTGGCTGGGGTCAATCCGTTCAAGGCCGTGGATGCCCTGGCGGGATGGCTGGAGTCCCTGGCTGATAGCCGCAGCTGGCGTGTCGATACCCTGTTCGGTGTGTTGTGCGCCCTGGAGGATGCGGCCCGGGCGCCCCTGGCGAAATTGACCCGGGACTATCTGTGGGCGCCCAACCTGTCCCGGGGCGAAGAGCGCCGTCTGGCCAGTCTCAATAGCGATGTGTGGGGCTTGCTCGTTAGCCGTTACGAGGCCTGCCTGTTGCGCCTTGAAAGCGGACACCTGGAGCCGGGGATGGGGACGCTGGCGGCTCACTTGCCCGTTCTGGTGGCGCGTCTGCTGCATGCCCAGGGGGCGCTGATGCGCTGGTCCCGCTATCGCTACGGGCCGATCGCTGGCGATGCCTGGCGCCGCCTCGGCTGGGCCTATGGTATTGCTGAGCGGGAGGGCGTCGCCGCCCGGGAAGTGCGCCTTGGTCCGGATGCCACCGGGGTGACGTCGCCCGTTGCCGAATACCTGCGCGTCCTGATCTTGGCGACCTCGGCCCCCGATGGCCTGCGTCCGCTGGAGATCGACCTGGCCGATCGGCTGGTTGTCCATTTCCTGCCCCATTTCCATTTTTCCCGCGAATCTGGGGCCGACAGCGTCTATTGGGTGGACCTGGCCCTGCCGGAGCCGCCTACCCGTCTCGCCCAGGAGCCCTTGCCGGCAGGGTCGTTACGCTTCTTCTCCCCCGGGAACGTGTTGGCGGCCGTGCAGGCACTGATTGCCCAGGTCGAACTGGGGCACTTGCCGGCGCAGTGCGACCTGGATGGCCGTGTCACCTCGGCCTTGCTGCTGCCCGTGTTGCAGCACTTGGTGGTGCACTGGGCGCCGGTGCCACCGCTGCGGGGGCAGCAGCGCCACCGGGTCCATGCCCGGATGGCGGCGGTGGTTGGTTGGGAGTCCTGCTGCCAGGTTTTTTCCGGGGCCTCCGAGGCCCAGGTGGATAAGGCGGCCAGCTGGGTGGTGGAAGACATCAGTCTGGGAGGCTGTGGCGCCTCGGTCGTGGGGCGCGAAGAAACCTTGCGGGTTGGCACTCTGGTCGGTCTGTTACCCGAGGAGGGGAGCGCCTGGCTCTTGGGGGTGATCCGCCGCTATGGGCGGGAGAGCGATACCGTGGCCAATGTAGGGGTACAGACCCTGAGCCGTCATGTCCAACCGGTGTCGTTGCGAGCCCAGGGCGGCGAGCGCTACGGCGTGGTGGTGGCTGCCGTGGGGCTGTGGTTGCGCGATGCCAGCCGGGGCAACGAGGCGCGCTTTGTCATGCGTCCGGGCACGTTTGCCGCGGATATGCCCCTGGAAACCGTGATCCAGGGCGCCCGGGTTGTGCTGGCTCCGGCCGCCCTGGAGGAGTCGGGCAGCGGTTATGAAATCGGCCGCTACCGGGCGCACCGGGCGGCCTGATCGTCTTACTGGGCGGGAGGGCGCTGCGCCGATTTGGGACGGAACGCCTTCACGACCGTCTCCTGGGTTTCGACGTAGGGGCCGCCGATCAGGTCGATGCAGTAGGGTACCGCGGCAAAAATGCCGGGAACGATCGATTTTCCTGCTTCGTCCTTGAGGCCTTCCAGGGTTTCCTTGATCGACTTGGGCTGCCCCGGCAGGTTGAGGATCAGGGTGCTGCCGCGCACGACCGCCACCTGGCGCGACAAAATGGCCGTCGGCACGAACTCCAGGCTGATGCGTCGCATTTGCTCGCCAAACCCCGGTAGTTCCTTGTCCGCCACCGCCAGAGTGGCTTCCGGGGTGACATCCCGCCGGGCCGGGCCGGTGCCGCCGGTGGTCAGGATCAGGTGGCAGCCGGAATGGTCGGCCAGATCGATCAGGGTCTGCTCGATTTCCGTCTGCTCGTCGGGAATCAGGCGGACTTCGGTTTCAAAGGTCGTGATCAGGGCGGCGCTGAGCCAATCGCGCAGGGCTGGAATACCCTTGTCTTCATAAACGCCGCTGGACGCCCGGTCGCTGATGGAGACCAGGCCGATTTTGAAAAGGTGGGCGGTGTTGGCCATGGGGGCTCTCCGTAATCAGGACTGGTCTGCGGTGTCGGTACCCGCTGCCTCATCCTCGTCAGGAGGAACAGCACCGTTGCCGGCTTCCAGCTCCTTGAGAATCTGGAACAGGGTGCGGAAGGCCTTGGGCGGCTTGTTCAGTTCCCGCTCCTTCAGGGCGTTACGGCGCAACTGGCGCAGGTACTGGATGTCGGCGCCGGGGTGTTCGGACAGTACGCTTTCCAGCACCCGCTCGTTTTCCATGATGTCGTTACGCAACCGCTCCAGGCGGTGTAGCCGGGCATTTTCCACGGCGGAAACACCGTCGAAGGCGTCGATGGCGGCTTGCAGCGGTTCCGGGTCGACGTCGCGCATCAGCCGGCCAATATATTGCAGCTGCCGGCGGCGCCCTTCGAAATCACTGATGCGCTGGGCTTCACGGACCGCGTCGCGCAGCGAGTCCGGCATGTCGACCTTGGCTAGGCGGTCGGTAGGGAGCTCGACGAGGCGCACCCCCAGGGCCTGCAACGCTTCCACGGCCTCCTTGCGCTTGGTGCGGGAGGGGCGGCGGGGACGGTCGTCGTAGCTCTCGTCCGGGGCGTCCAGATCGACGAACAGGGGGTTGTCGTGGTGACGGCGGCGGGTGGTCATTAAACGGCGGGCAGGGCGAAAGCCCCGCGGGGATGGAAAAGTGGACTGCTATGATAGCGATTTTGCCCGTCCAGACCGAATTCCTATGGCTGCCAAGCGTTCCTTGCGTTCTCCCTCCACCGCGGTTTCCCGGGGCGCCGCCCCCTCCCGCTTCTCCCATTCCCTCGATGACCTGAAGGCCTTGGCCGCCGATGTGGTGGCCGTGGCGATGAAGGGCGGCGCGAGTGCAGCCGAGGCCGATATTTCCGAAGGGTTCGGACAGTCGGTGACGGTGCGCTGTGGTGAAGTGGAAACCCTGGAGCACAACCGCGACAAGGGTATCGGCGTGACCGTCTATTGCGGTACGCGCAAAGGTTATGCTTCCACCAGCGATTATTCGCCGGCTGCCATTCGTCAGACGGTGGACGCGGCCTTGGCGATTGCCCGGTTCACTGCCGAGGACCCCTGCGCCGGCTTGCCCGAGGCGGGATTGCTCGCCGATGGCCGCGGGGATCCCCAGCTGTATTACCCGTGGCGTCTCGACGTGGACGGGGCTGCAGACCTGGCTCGGCGTTGCGAGCAGGCCGCCTTTGCCGTCAGCCCTCAGGTGAAGAACTCCGAAGGCGCGACGGTTTCGGTACAGGAGGGGCAGTTCGCCACCGCCAATAGCCTGGGCTTCGTCGGGGGTTATCCGACCTCCCGCCATTATTTGGCCTGCTCGGTCATCGCCCAAGACAAATCCGGTATGCAACGTGATGACTGGTACACCACGCATCGGGATCCGGCCGATTTCCCGGCGCCCGAGGAAATCGGCGACTACGCGGCGCGGCGCGCCCTGTCCCGCCTGGGGGCCCGTAAGGTCAAAACCTGCGAGGTGCCGGTGATCTTCGAGGCCCCCCTGGCCTGCGGCCTGCTGGGCAATTTCACTCATGCGGCGTCGGGAGGCAGTCTTTACCGCAAGTCGTCTTTCCTCATCGATAAGCTGGGACACCGGGTTTTTTCTCCAGGGGTGCGTATCAGCGAGCGCCCCCACCTGCCCAAGGGGCTGGCTTCCAGCCTGTTTGACAGCGATGGCCTGCCCACCCACGACCGCGAGGTGGTGCAGGACGGGATCCTGTCGGGCTATTTCCTTTCGGTCTATACGGCGCGCAAATTGGGGCTCGCCCCAACGGGCAACGCGGGAGGGAGCCATAACCTGATCATCCAGCCGGGCCAGCACGACCTGCCGGGACTGCTGCGTCAGATGGGACGAGGTCTGCTGGTCACCGAGCTGCTGGGGCACGGTGTGAACTATGTCACTGGTGACTATTCCCGCGGCGCGGCAGGCTATTGGGTTGAAAACGGCGAAATTGCCTATCCCGTCGAGGAGATCACGATCGCGGGCAATTTGCGCGATATGTTCCAGCGGATTGTCTCTGTTGGGAGAGATGTGGTCGTCCGCGGTTCGAAACAAAGTGGCTCCATCCTGCTGGAGCGTATGACGGTCGCAGGCGCATAGGACAAGGAATTTTTGTGAAATTTGTTATGGATTATTTGATCACCAGCCTGTCTCGCTCCTGAGATCCGCATCTGGCGGGCTTTTCCGGCAAATGAAACTGGTTATAATCGATTTCATGTTTAGCAACTGACGGCTCAGAAGGCTCGATGTTGCTGGGCAGATTCGGATGTATTCCCAACCCGGAGGAGACCTAACCATGCAACGTCGAGACTTTCTGAAGAAAGCTTCCATTGGTGCCGCTGCCGGCGCCGCTGCTGCCGTCGCCGCGCCTGCCATTGCCGATTCCCTGCCCACCATCAAGTGGCGCCTGACCTCCAGTTTCCCCAAGAGCCTCGACACCATTTATGGTGGTGCGGATGTGCTGGCTGATCGGCTTAAGAAGATCACCGAGGGCAAGTTTACTGTTCAGGTCTTCGCCGCGGGCGAAATCGTTCCGGGCCTCCAGGCGCTGGACGCCGTGCAGCAAGGTACCGTTGAGTTGTGCCACACCTGCTCCTACTACTATGTGGGTAAGGATAAGACCTTTGGCTTCGGCACCTCTTTGCCGTTCGGCCTGACCTCCCGTCAGCAGAACGCCTGGATCTACTATGGCGGCGGCCAGAAGTTGCTCGACGAGTTCTACTCCAACTACAACATCGTGTCTTTTGCCGGTGGCAATACCGGCGCCCAAATGGGCGGCTGGTTCCGTAAGGACATCACCAATATGGCCGATGTCAAAGGCCTGAAGATCCGTATCGCCGGTCTGGGAGGGGAAGTGTTCTCTCGCTTGGGGGCGATTCCCCAGCAGATCGCCGGTGGCGACATCTATCCGGCTCTGGAAAAGGGCACCATCGACGCCGCCGAGTGGGTCGGTCCCTACGATGATGAGAAGCTGGGCTTCTATAAGGTGGCCAAGAACTACTATTACCCGGGTTGGTGGGAGCCGGGTCCCACCATTCACTTCTTTGTTAACAAGAAGGAGTGGGACAAGCTGCCCAAGGTCTATCAGGAAGCCTTCCAGGCGGCTGCCTACGAGGCCAACATCACCATGCAGGCCGAGTACGACCACAAGAACCCCATCGCGCTGGCCAAGCTGATCAGTCAGGGCGTCAAGGTTCGCCGCTATCCCAACGATGTGATGGATGCGGCCCGTAAAGCTTCGTTCGAGATGTACCACGAAGAAGCAGGGAAGAATCCGGCGTGGAAGAAGATCTTCACGGAATGGGACAAGTACCGCAAAACGCAGCACACGTGGTTCAGCCTCACCGAGGCCAGTCTGGAGCAGTTCATGTACGCAAACAACAAGTAGTAACAGGCTTTCCGGCCATCTGGTCCGCCTGTAGAGATTGGCCCGGCAAACGCCGGGCCAATCTTTTTCCGTGAAGTAGTTGACGCGGTGATTTGTATCCGTATAATTCGCCCTCTCGCTGCTGCAGCGGGAAAGTTGGTTCGGTAAAACGTGTTTCTGATCAATGAGTTAGAAAGCAATTTTCCGAATTGGCTGCAAGTCAAAACGTTTTGAAATGTTTTAAAAAACGAGTTGACAGCGAATTAGATGTCTGTATAATTCGCTCCTCGCTGCAGACAACGCAGCGAAATGCAACAAAGCAGCAACAAGCCGGAAACGGCAAGCTCTTTAAAAATTGAACAGCCGATAGGTGTAGGTGCTTGGCTAAGTGGAGACCGACTTCGGTTGGTTAAAGTTAGTAAGGCGCTTGCACATAGATAGGTAGTTTTCGAATTACCAATTCTTGTCAAGCCAGCGAGAGATTGAACTGAAGAGTTTGATCCTGGCTCAGAATGAACGCTGGCGGCATGCCTTACACATGCAAGTCGAACGGCAGCATGACCTAGCTTGCTAGGTTGATGGCGAGTGGCGAACGGGTGAGTAATGCATCGGAACGTGCCTTTTAGTGGGGGATAACGTAGCGAAAGTTACGCTAATACCGCATATTCTCCGAGGAGGAAAGCAGGGGACCTTCGGGCCTTGCGCTAGAAGAGCGGCCGATGTCGGATTAGCTAGTTGGTGAGGTAAAGGCTCACCAAGGCAACGATCCGTAGCGGGTCTGAGAGGATGATCCGCCACACTGGGACTGAGACACGGCCCAGACTCCTACGGGAGGCAGCAGTGGGGAATTTTGGACAATGGGCGAAAGCCTGATCCAGCCATGCCGCGTGAGTGAAGAAGGCCTTCGGGTTGTAAAGCTCTTTCGGCCGGGACGAAATCGCATTCTCTAATACAGGATGTGGATGACGGTACCGGAATAAGAAGCACCGGCTAACTACGTGCCAGCAGCCGCGGTAATACGTAGGGTGCGAGCGTTATTCGGAATTACTGGGCGTAAAGCGTGCGCAGGCGGTTGTGTAAGACAGACGTGAAATCCCCGGGCTCAACCTGGGAACTGCGTTTGTGACTGCACGGCTAGAGTACGGCAGAGGGGGGTGGAATTCCACGTGTAGCAGTGAAATGCGTAGAGATGTGGAGGAACACCGATGGCGAAGGCAGCCCCCTGGGCCAGTACTGACGCTCATGCACGAAAGCGTGGGGAGCAAACAGGATTAGATACCCTGGTAGTCCACGCCCTAAACGATGTCAACTAGCTGTTGGTGGGGTTAAACCCATTAGTAGCGTAGCTAACGCGTGAAGTTGACCGCCTGGGGAGTACGGCCGCAAGGTTAAAACTCAAAGGAATTGACGGGGACCCGCACAAGCGGTGGATGATGTGGATTAATTCGATGCAACGCGAAAAACCTTACCTACCCTTGACATGCCAGGAACTTGCCAGAGATGGCTTGGTGCCCGAAAGGGAGCCTGGACACAGGTGCTGCATGGCTGTCGTCAGCTCGTGTCGTGAGATGTTGGGTTAAGTCCCGCAACGAGCGCAACCCTTGTCATTAGTTGCCATCATTCAGTTGGGCACTCTAATGAGACTGCCGGTGACAAACCGGAGGAAGGTGGGGATGACGTCAAGTCCTCATGGCCCTTATGGGTAGGGCTTCACACGTCATACAATGGTCGGTCCAGAGGGTTGCCAACCCGCGAGGGGGAGCTAATCCCAGAAAGCCGATCGTAGTCCGGATCGCAGTCTGCAACTCGACTGCGTGAAGTCGGAATCGCTAGTAATCGCGGATCAGCATGCCGCGGTGAATACGTTCCCGGGTCTTGTACACACCGCCCGTCACACCATGGGAGCGGGTTCCGCCAGAAGTAGGTAGCCTAACCGCAAGGAGGGCGCTTACCACGGCGGGGTTCGTGACTGGGGTGAAGTCGTAACAAGGTAGCCGTAGGGGAACCTGCGGCTGGATCACCTCCTTTCTAGAGTAAATACTGCTTGGTCAAGTACCTACAGCCTATCGGTTGTTCAAGTTAGCTGCACAGACGGAGGGTCTGTAGCTCAGTCGGTTAGAGCACCGTCTTGATAAGGCGGGGGTCGTTGGTTCGATTCCAACCAGACCCACCAACGTTTGAACCTGTTCATCGTTGGCTTATCAAGATGGGGGATTAGCTCAGCTGGGAGAGCACCTGCTTTGCAAGCAGGGGGTCGTCGGTTCGATCCCGTCATCCTCCACCACGCACTCGCGTGTCTGATCGGCTGTTCAGGATGAAATCCGAAACAACAAATGGTAAGCAATTGCCGGTTGCTGTTTCTGGTTTTAACCAGACTGTGCTCTTTAACAATACGGAAGTAGGTTGTATCTCTGGTTGCCGACAACCAAGACCAGAGATACGGTTGTGATTGCATCGTGCGTACCGGCAAGTCAGCCCGGTACGTCACAAGCTGAGTATGCTTCCTGTGACGCGTCTCGTAAGAGATCTTAGCGTTATAGGATCAAGCGACTAAGTGCATGTGGTGGATGCCTTGGCGATCACAGGCGATGAAGGACGTGCAAGCCTGCGAAAAGCTCCGGGGAGCTGGCAATGAAGCTTTGATCCGGAGATGTCCGAATGGGGAAACCCACTCCGCAAGGAGTATCCCAGACTGAATACATAGGTCTGTGGAAGCGAACCCGGCGAACTGAAACATCTAAGTAGCCGGAGGAAAAGAAATCAACCGAGATTCCCAAAGTAGTGGCGAGCGAAATGGGACCAGCCTGCACGATATAGCATCTACGTTAGAAAAACGGAATGGAAAGTCCGGCCACAGAGGGTGATAGCCCCGTATTCGAAAACCTGGGTGTGGAACTAAGCGTGCGACAAGTAGGGCGGGACACGTGAAATCCTGTCTGAAGATGGGGGGACCATCCTCCAAGGCTAAATACTCGTGATCGACCGATAGTGAACCAGTACCGTGAGGGAAAGGCGAAAAGAACCCCGGGAGGGGAGTGAAATAGATCCTGAAACCGCATGCATACAAACAGTGGGAGCCCCCTCGTGGGGTGACTGCGTACCTTTTGTATAATGGGTCAGCGACTTACGTTCAGTAGCGAGCTTAACCGAATAGGGGAGGCGTAGGGAAACCGAGTCCGAATAGGGCGTCTTAGTTGCTGGGCGTAGACCCGAAACCAGGTGATCTATCCATGGCCAGGATGAAGGTGCGGTAACACGCACTGGAGGTCCGAACCCACTAACGTTGAAAAGTTAGGGGATGAGCTGTGGATAGGGGTGAAAGGCTAAACAAACCTGGAAATAGCTGGTTCTCCCCGAAAACTATTTAGGTAGTGCCTCAAGTATCACTCTCGGGGGTAGAGCACTGTAATCGTTGGGGGGGTCATTGCGATCTACCCCGCGATAGCAAACTCCGAATACCGAGAAGTGCCAGCTTGGGAGACAGACATCGGGTGCTAACGTCCGGTGTCAAGAGGGAAACAACCCAGACCGCCAGCTAAGGTCCCAAATGATATGCTAAGTGGGAAACGAAGTGGGAAGGCATAGACAGCCAGGAGGTTGGCTTAGAAGCAGCCATCCTTTAAAGAAAGCGTAATAGCTCACTGGTCGAGTCGTCCTGCGCGGAAGATGTAACGGGGCTCAAGCATATAACCGAAGCTGCGGATGTCCTTGTGACATGGTAGGGGAGCGTTCTGTAAGCCTGCGAAGGTGTCTCGTAAGGGATGCTGGAGGTATCAGAAGTGCGAATGCTGACATGAGTAGCGATAAAGCGGGTGAAAAGCCCGCTCGCCGAAAGCCCAAGGTTTCCTACGCAACGTTCATCGGCGTAGGGTGAGTCGGCCCCTAAGGCGAGGCTGAAAAGCGTAGTCGATGGGAAACAGGTCAATATTCCTGTACCTCGCTGTAATGCGATGGGGGGACGGAGAAGGTTAGGCCAGCCATCTGTTGGAATAGGTGGTTTAAGCGTGTAGGGAGATCCTCTAGGCAAATCCGGAGGGTCAATCCTGAGGCGTGATGACGAGTCTGCTTGCAGACGAAGTGGTTGATACCCAGCTTCCAAGAAAAGCCTCTAAGCTTCAGTTACAGCGGGACCGTACCGCAAACCGACACAGGTGGGCAGGATGAAAATTCTAAGGCGCTTGAGAGAACTCAGCAGAAGGAACTCGGCAAATTTGCACCGTAACTTCGGGAGAAGGTGCGCCTCAATAAGGTGTAGTCCCTCGCGGGCGAAGCCGTAAGAGGTTGCAGTGAAATGGTGGCTGCGACTGTTTAATAAAAACACAGCACTCTGCAAACACGAAAGTGGACGTATAGGGTGTGACGCCTGCCCGGTGCCGGAAGGTTAAGTGATGGGGTGCAAGCTCTTGATCGAAGCCCCGGTAAACGGCGGCCGTAACTATAACGGTCCTAAGGTAGCGAAATTCCTTGTCGGGTAAGTTCCGACCTGCACGAATGGCGTAACGATGGCCACACTGTCTCCTGCTGAGACTCAGCGAAATTGAAATGTTTGTGAAGATGCAATCTCCCCGCGGCTAGACGGAAAGACCCCATGAACCTTTACTGTAGCTTTGCATTGGACTGTGAACCGATCTGTGTAGGATAGGTGGGAGGCTATGAAACCAGGACGCTAGTTCTGGTGGAGCCGTCCTTGAAATACCACCCTGGTTTGTTTGCGGTTCTAACCTAGGCCCCTGAATCGGGGTCGGGGACAGTGCATGGTGGGCAGTTTGACTGGGGCGGTCTCCTCCTAAAGGGTAACGGAGGAGTACGAAGGTACGCTTAGAACGGTCGGAAATCGTTCGCAAAGTGCAATGGCAAAAGCGTGCTTGACTGCGAGACCCACAAGTCGAGCAGGTGCGAAAGCAGGTCATAGTGATCCGGTGGTTCTGTATGGAAGGGCCATCGCTCAACGGATAAAAGGTACTCTGGGGATAACAGGCTGATACCGCCCAAGAGTTCATATCGACGGCGGTGTTTGGCACCTCGATGTCGGCTCATCTCATCCTGGGGCTGTAGCCGGTCCCAAGGGTATGGCTGTTCGCCATTTAAAGAGGTACGTGAGCTGGGTTTAAAACGTCGTGAGACAGTTTGGTCCCTATCTGCCGTGGGCGCTGGAAGTTTGAGAGGGCCTGCTCCTAGTACGAGAGGACCGGAGTGGACATTCCTCTGGTGTACCGGTTGTGACGCCAGTCGCATCGCCGGGTAGCTAAGAATGGAAGAGATAACCGCTGAAAGCATCTAAGCGGGAAACTCGCCTCAAGATGAGACTTCCCTGGAGACTCGATCTCCCTCAAGGGTCGTTCAAGACCAGGACGTTGATAGGCTGGGTGTGGAAGCGCAGTAATGCGTTAAGCTAACCAGTACTAATTGCCCGTGAGGCTTGATCCTATAACCCTAAGATTCACAGCGGCATACCAGCACGCAATCACAACAACCAACCTACTCCCGTATATCGGCCGACTGCATCCACAGTCGCCCCAAGCTTCGCTTGGCGGCCATAGCATCTTGGACCCACCCCTTCCCATCCCGAACAGGACCGTGAAACGAGATCGCGCCAATGATAGTGAGCTTCCGCTCGCGAAAGTAGGTCACCGCCAGGCTCCCCATAAAAACCCCTGTTAGCAACCGCTAACAGGGGTTTTTTACTTTCACCCCCTCCCCACAATCCCCAGACCCCACGAGAGAAATCCTCTCCCTCGCCCCGCACCCCCCGATCGGAAACCCGCAACGCCGCGGGATTCGCTTGGACCTGCTTTGACCTGCTCCCCAATTTAGTCCGGTATTGACTTAGAGTCTGCCTCATAGGGAGGCAGCATGAAGAAGCGTTTCACGGAAGAACAGATCATCGGCATCCTGAAGGAAGCCGAAGCGGGTCTGAAGGTGACAGAGTTGTGCCGCAAGCACGGCATCAGCGATGCGACCTACTACAACTGGAAAGCGAAGTTTGGCGGCATGACCGTGTCGGACGTGTAGCGGCTCAAGGCGCTAGAGACAGAGAACGCCCGCCTCAAGCGTTTATTGGCAGAATCGATGCTGGATAACGCCGCCTTGAAAGAGGTGGTGGGTCGAAAGTGGTAGGCCCACAAGCCAAGCGGGCGGTGGTTTCCCATCTGATAGCAACTCACCAGATGGGCGTCACACGGGCTTGTGGGCTGATTGGCATTTCCCGGTCGCTGTATCGCTATCAGGCCAAACGGCCAGCAGATCAGGAACTCAGGGAACGGTTGTGCGAGTTGGCGGCGCAGAAGCGACGCTACGGGTATCGTCGTTTGCATGTCCTGCTGTGCCGGGAAGGCTGGGAAATTAACCGCAAGCGTACCTATCGCGTGTATCACGAGGCCGGCCTGATGGTGCGCAAACGAAAGCGCAAGCGCATTGCCGGGGGCGAGCGCCAGATCAAGGTCGCGCCCTCGGCGCCGAACGAGAGCTGGTCAATGGATTACGTCTCGGATGGCTTGGCCGATGGCCGGCGGCTGCGGTGCTTGAACGTCGTTGATGATTTCACCAAAGAGTGCCTGGCCATCGAGGTCGATTCATCTCTCCCAGGCCGGCGTGTCGTCAGCGTACTGGAGAGGCTGGCTGAGCGGCGAGGCCTACCGAAGTCAGTCACCGTCGATAACGGCTCTGAATTCGCCGGCAAGGTGCTCGATGAATGGGCATATCGCCAAGGACTGCGCTTGAGCTTCATTCAGCCAGGCAAGCCACAGCAGAATGCTTACATCGAAAGCTTCAACGGTAAGTTCCGGGATGAATGTCTGAACGAGCACTGGTTCGTGTCGATGCGCCATGCCCGCCAGGTCATCGAAGACTGGCGGCAGGAATACAATTCCCAGCAGCCCCACAGTTCGCTGGGCTATCTCACCCCCAACCAATTCGCAGGCAGTTTCTTAACCGCAGAATCTATGTCGTTCGCGGACTAAATTGGGGAGCAGGTCACACGCAAGTTGATATCGACCGCTTGTAGCAAAAAAATAGCCCGGCTTAAAGCCGGGCTATTGATTTAGTGGTGGGCCCGCAGGGGCTCGAACCCTGGACCAAAGGATTATGCGTACCACTACGGCTTTCGCCGCCTCTTTCGAGTTTGTGGTCTGGACTATACCTTCCCATTACAGGCTGGCCGTCTAGTCTCTACACCTTCTCCACGAATTGTGGAGCTTGGCTCGGTATTGGCATGGCCGTGATGACCGACAGCGTTCACCGAATTTGACCAGTTCTACCTGCCCCCAGAGCAAACTTGGCGACAGGCAACCCAGAGAAACTAACCATGCATTGCTGCTGCGATGTTTAGGTCAGTTTCGTTAAGTCCTCTGCTCTAACCGACTGAGCTACAGGCCCGAAAGCTAAATTTTATCGACATTCTCAACTGACTGTGAGGAGCCGATAGTTTTTGTTTTTGGGGATGCGCCGCAACCAGGAAGAAAGCACTTGGTTGCGGCGTGGGAGTTAATTGCCGTTGGTATCGAGAAAGCTACGTAGTTTGTCGGAACGGGAAGGGTGGCGCAGTTTGCGTAGAGCTTTGGCTTCGATTTGGCGGATCCGCTCCCGGGTTACGTCGAACTGTTTGCCGACTTCTTCAAGCGTGTGATCCGTGTTCATTTCAATGCCAAAGCGCATGCGCAGTACCTTAGCCTCGCGCGGAGTCAGGCTGTCCAGGATTTCTCCCGTAACCTCCTTGAGGCTGGCGTACATGGCGGCTTCCACCGGGGCAGTAGTGGCCGTATCTTCGATGAAGTCGCCCAAGTGGGAATCGTCGTCGTCGCCGATCGGCGTTTCCATGGAGATAGGCTCCTTGGCGATCTTGAGGATCTTGCGGATCTTCTCCTCGGGCATCTCCATCTTTTCCGCCAGGGTCGCGGGATCCGGCTCGAGGCCGGTTTCCTGTAGGATCTGGCGGGAGATTCGGTTCATCTTGTTGATCGTCTCGATCATGTGCACCGGAATGCGGATGGTGCGCGCCTGGTCGGCAATCGAGCGGGTGATCGCCTGGCGGATCCACCAAGTAGCGTAGGTCGAGAATTTGTAGCCGCGACGATATTCGAACTTATCGACCGCCTTCATCAGACCGATGTTGCCTTCCTGGATCAGATCGAGGAATTGCAAGCCACGGTTGGTGTACTTCTTGGCGATAGAAATCACCAGGCGCAAGTTGGCCTCGGTCATTTCACGCTTGGCCTTGCGAGCCTTGGCTTCACCGGTGGACATCTGCTTGTTGATGTCCTTCAATTCCTTGAGCGAAATCCCGATCTTGTTCTGAATGTCGAGGAGCTTCTTCTGCTCTTCGTGGATGGCCGGAATATTGCGCGCCAATACTGCCGCGTAAGCCGCCTTGCCGGCATGAGCGACTTCGGCGTCGGCCCATTCCAGGTTCACCTCATTGCCCGGGAAGGACTTAATGAAGTGAGTGCGGGCCATGCCGGCCTTTTCCACACAGATGTCGAGGATCTTGCGCTCCCGTTCCCGGACGCTCTCGACCATACCGCGCACGCCATCGCACAGCCGCTCAATGGTGCGCGAGGTGAAGCGGATCATCATCAGTTCATCGGTGATCTGCTTCTGGTGCTTGAGGTAGGTCTTGTCCTGAGTGCCTTTGCTCGCCAGGGCCTTGGCCATCTTGCCGTAGGCCGACTTGAGGGTGGCAAAGCGTTCGAGCGCATCAGCCTTGAGCTGCAGCAAGGAGGCAGAGACGGCGCCACCGTCGCCATCCTCGTCCTCGTCGCTATCCAGCCCTTCGTCCTCATCGCTGGCAATTTCCGCCGGAGCGGCTTCTTCCTCGGAAGCATTGGGATCGATCAGACCGTCGACGAGTTCGTCGATGCGCATCTCGTCCTTTTCCACTTTCTCCGCCATCTCGAGAATTTCGGCGATGGTGGAGGGGCAGGCGGAGATGGCCTGCACCATGTGCTTGAGGCCCTCTTCGATACGCTTGGCGATTTCGATTTCGCCTTCCCGGGTGAGTAGCTCGACGGTGCCCATTTCGCGCATGTACATGCGCACCGGGTCGGTCGTCCGACCGAATTCGGAGTCCACGGTGGACAGGGCGGCTTCGGCCTGCTCCTCGACGTCTTCGTCGTCGGTGGCGGCTGCTGCCGTGTCGGACATGAGCAACTCTTCGGCAGCCGGCGCCTCGTCGAAGACCTTGATCCCCATGTCGCTGAACGTGGTGATGATGGACTCGATCTGCTCGGCGTCCACCACATCGTCCGGCAAGTGGTCATTGATCTCGGCGTAGGTCAGGTAACCCCGCTCCTTGCCGAGCTTGATCAGGTTCTTGAGTCGCGTTCTGCGCGTCTCGGCGTCCACCGGGGACGGGGAGCCCGCCTCCGAGGCCTCGGCCGAGGCTTTTGCCTTGGCAGCCTTGGCCTTGAGGATTTCCTTAGCGGCGTCCTTTGCCTTTTCCTTTGCCATGACCCTAAATCCGATCGAATTCGAAAAACCTCAAATTATACCACCGCTTAGCCCCTTCCTTTTGCCCGTGCCCGGGCATTGGGGCTTAGCGGCGGCGGCTCACGCGCCCAAGGCGGTTCATTTCCACCACCAGCCGGGCGTATTCCTGCTTTTCGTCTGCATCCAGGCCCGCTTCCTGGGCCTTCTTGGTGAGACGTTGAAATTCCTGGTCGAGCTGATCCCGCGTCAGCTGATCGAGGTAGCCACGCCAAACCTCGTCAAGCACGGTGCCGTTGTCGCCGTCTTCGCCAACCGGGTTCTGCAATAGGCGTCCCGCCACTTCCCGGATCAGTCCCTCTTCACTGCTGTCACGTAGCCGCTCGATCAAGGTAGCGTAGGGCAGGGGCGCGTCCGAGGCCAGGATCAGCTGTGCAAGGCGTGTCACGACCCGTGCCTCCGGGTCGTTGCCGGGCAGCAGCGTCAAGGGCAGATCGTGGGCCAGCTCCGGTTTCTGCAGCAGGACCTCGATCAATCCCCGCATTAGGGAGGGGGCTTGGCGCGGAGCGCGAGCCGGTGCCGGTGGCGCGATGGGGCGGAGTTCGCAGAGGCGTTCCACTTCGCGCTGGGAGAACCCGGTGACCTCGGCCAGTCGCTTGACCAGTTGCAGCCGCAGCAGCGGTGCGGAGAGCTTGAGCAGCAACGGCTTGGCGTCCGCTAGCAACTTGGCCCGGCCCTCGGCGGTATGGGGGTCGGCTTCAGCGGCCAAGTGCTGAATAAGGAAGTCCGACAACGGGGTGGCTTGGGCGACCGCCGCTTCGAAGGCGGGCTTGCCCCGTTCGCGCACGAAGCTGTCCGGGTCGTGTTCCTGGGGAAGAAAGACAAAGGCGACCGTCTTCTGGTCCGACAAGGAGTCCAGCGCATTTTCCAATGCCCGCCATGCTGCTTTGCGACCGGCAGCATCGCCGTCGAAGCAGAAAGCGACCCGATCCACTTGGCGGAACAGCTTCTGGATATGGGTGGCAGTCGTGGCAGTGCCCAGTGTCGCTACAGCGTTGCCGACGCCGTGCTGGGCCAGGGCGATTACATCCATGTAGCCTTCGACCACGATCGCCGTATCGGTTTCCCGCAGGCCGACTCGCGCCTGGGGCAGGCCGAACAGCTCGCGCCCCTTCTCGAATACCGGGGTTTCCGGCGAGTTCAGGTATTTCGGTTCGCCACTACCCAGCACCCTGCCGCCAAAGCCGATCACCTCATTCTTTTGATTCACGATCGGGATCATGATCCGGTCGCGGAAACGGTCGTAGAGGCGTCCCTGATCGTTCCTGATCACCAGGCCGGCGGCCAGCAGTTGCGGGTCCTGGTAGTTGGGGAAGATGCTCTCCAGATTCTGCCAGCCGTCCGGGGCGTAGCCGATGCCGAACTTGGCGGCGATCTCGCCGGACAGGCCGCGTTGCTTAAGGTAGGCGATGGCCTTGTCCGAGCGCTTGAGCTGCTCGTAGTAGTAGCGGGCTGCCGCGGACAGCAGGTCGGTCAGGGCGCGGGTCTGGGCAGCCGGACGCGGTGCGGATTCGAAGTCGCCATGAGAACCGGAGCTTCCACCACGGCGCGGTTCCTGGGGAACCTGGAGGCCGACCCGATCGGCCAGGGCCTTGATCGCATCGACGAAGGAAAGGCCCTGGTACTCCATGAGAAAGCCGATGGCGCTGCCGTGGGCGCCGCAACCGAAGCAGTGGTAGAACTGCTTTGACGGACTGACGGTAAACGAGGGCGACTTCTCGTTGTGGAACGGGCAGCGCGCGGCGTAGTTGGCCCCCGCCTTCTTCAGCGGTACGAGCGGGTCGATCACGTCGACGATGTCGACCCGGTGCAGCAGATCCTGGATGAACGACTCGGGGATCAAGGCAGGCGCGGTGCGGGGAGGTGAGCCAAGGGCGTTGCGCTCAACCGGCCAGGGCGGCCTTGACCTGCTTGGAGACTTCGCCCATGTCGGCCTTGCCGGCCAGTTGGGGCTTGAGGATCGCCATTACCTTGCCCATGTCGGCCGGTCCCGCTGCACCACTGGCGGCAACAGCAGCGGCAACAGCAGCCTGGATCTCGGTCACCGACAACTGGGCCGGGAGGTAAGCAGTCAAAACTTCGGCTTCGAAACGCTCGGCGCCGGCCAGGTCATCCCGTCCTGCCGCCTCGTACTGGGTGATGCTGTCGCGGCGTTGCTTGAGCAACTTTTCGACCACGCCGGCGACGGCGGTGTCGTCCAGTTCGATGCGCTCGTCCACCTCTTTTTGCTTGATCGCGGCAAGCAGCAGGCGCAGGGCGCCGAGGCGGGCGGCTTCCTTGGCCTTCATGGCCGATTTCATGTCATCGCTGATGCGGGTCTTGAGGCTCATGGCGAAAGTTCCAGGGGACGCGGGCAGTGGGAGCCCAAAAACGCCGAAAGCCGCCGATCGGGGATCGGCGGCTTTGCTGCGGATACTGCAGTGCTGCAGGTAATGCGTCTGACGTTGGGCGGTGCGGACAAGCTATTTGACTTGCCGAAACCGCTGGGATGTCAGGACCGAGCGTCGATTAATACATCTTCGGCGGCAGTTGCTGGCTGCGGATGCGCTTGTGGTGGCGCTTCACGGCGGCAGCGGCCTTGCGCTTGCGCTCGGCGGTGGGCTTCTCGTAGAACTCGCGGGCGCGCAGTTCGGTCAGCAGGCCGGTTTTTTCGACAGTGCGCTTGAAGCGGCGAATGGCCACTTCAAACGGCTCGTTTTCCTTGACGCGGATAGCAGGCATTGAAATCAGTCCCCGATTGGTTTCGACAGAAAGGCGGCGATTATAAACAGAAAAGTCAATAAATTTCAAGCGGGTCAACGTCTTAGCCGGGGTGGGCTTCGCCAAGGCGCGGCGGCATGGGGTGCTGCGGTAAAATCGGCCCTATGCTTGTGCTCGGATTCGAATCTTCCTGCGACGAGACCGGTGTAGCCCTGGTGGAGGTGGCGTCGCCCGATGCCCCCTCTGCCCCTGGCTCTCCCCGCCTGCTCGCCCATACTCTCCATAGCCAGATCGCACTGCACCGCGCCTACGGCGGCGTCGTGCCGGAGCTGGCGTCCCGGGACCACATCCGTAGAGTAGTGCCGCTGCTGCGCGAAGCGCTGGGCCGTAGCGGGCGGACCTTGGCGGACGTGGATGCCATCGCGTACACCCAGGGGCCCGGATTGGCGGGTGCTCTGCTGGTCGGTTGTGCTTTTGCCGAGGCATTGGCCACGGCCCTCGACCGGCCCGTGGTGCCGGTGCATCACCTCGAAGGCCACCTGCTCTCCCCCTTGCTGTCCGCGGATCCACCAACCTTTCCCTTCGTGGCGCTGCTGGTTTCCGGCGGTCATACCCAGTTGATGCGTGTCGATGGCGTGGGGCGCTATACCCTGCTCGGCGAGACGCTGGACGATGCCGCCGGTGAGGCCTTCGACAAGACCGCCAAGCTCCTTGGTCTGCCCTATCCCGGTGGCCCGGCGCTGGCGAAGCTGGCGGAAGGCGGACGAGCCGATGCCATCAAACTGCCTCGGCCAATGCTGCACTCCGACGATCTCAATTTTTCCTTCGCCGGGTTGAAAACTGCCGTGCTGACCCGGGTCCGGGACCTTTGTCCGGCGGGAGAGGCGCTCAACGAGGCGGTGCGTGCCGATGTCGCCCGGGCCTTCCAGGACGCCATCGTCGAGGTCCTGGTGAAAAAGTCCCTCAAGGCGCTCAAGCAGAGCGGTCTGCAGCGGCTGGTGGTGGCCGGTGGGGTCGGTGCCAACCGGCATCTGCGGGCAATGCTCGATGCCGCCGCCCGGCGTCATCGTTTGCGTGTCCATTATCCGGAACTGGAGTTTTGCACCGACAACGGCGCCATGATCGCCTTGGCCGGAGCCTTGCGGTTGGTCGCCGATGCTTCGGTCGCCCGGGCGCCTGGCACCTTTGCCGTGCGTCCGCGCTGGCCCTTGGCCGAATTGATGACGCCTGCCTGAGCAAAACTCAGGCGCTTGTGTGGCGTTGGAACCGGAGCAGGGCCGCCGTACTCAGGCGGCCTTTTTCTTGGCGCCGATCTTGGGCTCCTGGCCGGCCAGCAGGCGCTGGATGTTGGCCCAGTGCTTGGCGATCAGACCCAGGGCCATGAGGCCGACCACCAGCAAGCGACTGCCTTCACCGCCGCTCAAACCGACGGCCAGGGGGGCCGTCAGCGCGGCGATCAGTGCCGCCATGGACGAATAACGGGAGATCGCCGCGACGCCGATCCAGGTTGCCAGGGTCACCAGGCCGACCAGGGGATCGAGGGCGAGCAGCACCCCGGCAGCGGTGGCCACGCCCTTCCCCCCCTTGAACTTGAGAAAGAGGGGGAACAGATGGCCGACAAAGGCGGCCAGGCCGGTCAGGGCCACCACCGCTTCCGGTGCGTGCAGGGAGCGGGCCAGCACCACGGCGGCGACGCCCTTGAGGGCATCGCCGAGGAGGGTGAACAGGGCGGCTTTCTTGTTGCCCGAGCGCAGCACGTTGGTTGCGCCGGGATTGCCCGAGCCATAGCTGCGCGGGTCGGCCAGACCGAATGCCCGGGAGACGAGCACGGCAAAGGGCAGGGAACCGAGCAGGTAACCGATGGCCAAGTACATCAGCAGGGCGGGAGCGGCGGCAGCGAGAGCAGTGGAGGACGGCATAAAGGTAGGTGGCCCGGGAGGGCGACAGGTAAAATCCGGCGGATTGTACACCGCGTCACCGCCACCTCCTTCGGCAGCCCTGTCCGGGCACCGCTGCAGCGTGTCGCGGCGCACTGCCCAGCCCCGGATTCTTCATGGACATCATCTTCATCGACGACCTGCGTATCGACACCCTGATCGGCATTTACCCGCGGGAGCGGGAAATGCGCCAGACCATCGAGGTGTCGTTGAAGATCGGCTTGTCCACGGCCTCGGCCGGGGCCAGCGACGACATTCACGACACCATCAACTATGCCGAAGTGGTCGGGCGTCTGCGTCAGGAGTTGGGCGTACGCCAGTTCGGGCTGATCGAAAAACTGGCCGAATACATCGCCACCTTGCTGCTGGAGGATTTCGGCGCCCAATGGGTCCAGGTGTCCATCGCCAAGCTGGGCATGATGCCCGGGGTGAAACGTGTCGGCGTGGTGATCGAGCGCTCGTCCTGAGCCCCCTAGGCGTGCTTACTTCTCCAGGGCGGCGGACACCGGCTTGGGCGATAGCACGCGCAGCAGGTCGTGGGGATGCACCCCCACCAGAAAACCGCGTTTCCCGCCGTTGATATACACCAGGGGCAGGTCAAGGATGGTCTGCTCCAGGTAGATCGGCATTGTCTTCTTGGTGCCAAAGGGGCTGGTGCCGCCTACCAGGTAGCCGGTATGGCGGTTGGCCACTTCCGGTTTGCACGGTTCGACATGCTTGGCGCCGATCTGCCGCGCCAACTCCTTGGCGGAAACCTTGCGGTCGCCGTGCATCAGCACGATCAGGGGCTTCTTCAGTTCATCCTCGAACACCAGGGTTTTCACCACCGCGTGCTCGTCCACATTCAGTTCCCGCGCCGAGACCTTGGTACCGCCGTGTTCTTCGTAGGCGTACAGGTGGGTCGAGTAGGGGACGTGCTGGCCCTTGAGAAAACGGGTAGCCGGGGTTTCCGGGGCGTGGCCGCCGTGATTGTCGGCGTCGTGGCGGGACATGGTGCTTCTCCGTCAAGGATGGGGGAATTCGCCCAGACGGCCCAGGCCGTTCTCCTGCTGGGGGGCGAGACTGCGCAGCAGGGCGCGCAGCCGGGCCGGGCGCAGGGGGCGGTTCAATACATTGGGCAAGGCCGGGTGAGTTTCCTTCTCGGGGGCGATGACGATCACCGTGCCTTGCAGCAGGGTGGCGAGTTCCTCATCGCCAAAGGGGCCAGGCTGTCGTTTGCAGTATAGGGTCACCCGGTAGGGATCGTGGCGCCCGGGCAGCAGCCTTCCGGCGGGCAAGGGCAGTTCCTCGTGGCGGATAGCGTAGCCCCAGCCGCTCAAGGTTGCCAACAGGGCACGCTCGTCCTCGTTGGGCGGAAAGGCCGACAGCACGGTGACCCCGGGCCCCCGGGGCGCGGTGCCGAAGCGCGGACGTGGCGGATTGGGGATGACCACGCCAAAGACCGTGCCCACCCCGGGGCGCGAGGCAAAACGCACCCGGTGGCCGAGCAGGTCGGCGAGGCGACGGACAATGGCCAGGCCCAGGCCCAGGCCTTTTTCTGCCTGGCGGGCCGTATTGCCGACCTGGTAGAACTCTTCGAAGATGCCTTCCTGGTGCTCGGCAGGCACCCCGATGCCGTTGTCGCGGACCTCGATGCGCAGGTGGTCGGGGCCATGGCGCCGGGCGCAGACCAGTACCCGGCCCCCGGGAGTGAACTTGATGGCGTTGTCGATCAGGTTGCCGAGCAGGCGCGACAGCAGGGCGGGGTCGGTTTCCAGTACGCCGGAACCACGCCGCGGTGGATGAAAGCGCAGCGTAACCCCGCTGGCCTCGGCCAGGGGGGCATAGGTGGCGGTCAGTCCGGCAAACAGATCGGTCACCGGTACAGCCTGCCGTTCCGGCTCGATGCGCGTCAGGTCGAGGCGGGAGATTTCCAGCAGGCTTTCCAGTTGGTCGCCCATGGCCCCGGTGGCAACTTCAATCCGCTTCAGCACCGACTGCTGATCCGGCGCCAGGGGGGTTTGGCGCAGGTCGGAGAGGAACATGTGCAGGGCGTGCAGGGGCTGGCGCAGATCGTGGCTGGCCGCCGCGAGGAAGCGGGTCTTGGCCCGGTTGGCCCGTTCGGCGTCGCGGCGCCGGGTTTCGATTTCCCGGGTCGCCTGGCGCACCCGCTGGGCCAGATTGTCACGGTGGCCGGTCAGTTCCACGGTCAGGGTGCGCAGGCCGATGAACTGGCGGCGGATGAGCAGGCCGGCGATCAGCAGGGAGACCGCTGCAACCAGGGCCAGGGCTATCACCTGGACCTGGCGGGTGCGCCACTGGCGCAGGGTGCTTTCGGTGGTGCGCACGGTGATCAGGCGCAGGTCGTCATAGCCCGGCACCTCCACCTGGGCCAGCAGATGGCGCTCGCTGCGCAGGGATTCGGCCAGGGGGCTGGCGTGGCGGAAATCCCGCTCGGCCATTACCTCGCGGAAGTCCCGGCCCAGAAACTCGTCCTGGTCGTCCGCATCCTGGCGGCACAGGGCGACCAGGATGCCGGCGTTGTTGACCAGGGCTGCCTGGAAGGAGTCGTCGGGCCGGGTGCTCCAGCAAAAGTCCTCGAAGTACTGGGGCTCCAGAGCGGCCATCAGCACCCCGGCGAAGACGTGGTTGGGACGTTCCAGGCGCCGCGCTACGGCATAGGTGTGGCGGTTGCTGTTGCGGCCGACGTAGGGGCCGTAGCGGGTGCGGGCGTCGCCATCCTTGAGGCGCTGAAAATACACCCGGTCGGAAATGTTGATCGGATTGGACGGGTAGAACGAACCGGAAAAGCGCTGGGTGCCCTGGCCGTCGAAAACGATCAGGTGGCGGATCTGGGGCAGGGTCCGGGTCATGCGCTGGCGCAGGAATTCGTGGCCGTGGGCGTCGGACCATTCCCACCAGCGGTGCCCGCCGGACAGGTCCCGGTTGAGCTCGTCGAGCAGTACCTCGACACTGTCGAAGGAGCGGGCGGCGTGCTCGGCGAGCAGCCGGGCGTGTTGGGTGAGCTCCAGTTCGCCGGCCTTCAGTTCCTGGTTGCGGGCCACCAGGATGTCCACCACGAAGGCGATCAGCACCACGAACACGGTGAACAGCCCATAGGCGTACAGCACCGGGCTGGGGGTGCGCGCATCCGGTTCGTCCCCCCGGGCGTAGCCGCTCAGGGTCGGGAAGAATGGCGTGGTGCCGCGCGGCATATCCGGCGGCGCGTCATGGCCCCCATCGGGCGGCAGCGCATCCGCTGGGGCGGACGCCTCGGCCGTCTCGGGAAGGAGCGGGGCGGAAGGGGACGGTACGGTCAAGACGAGCGGGATGAAGATGTCGGGGAGGACGGCAGTGGCTGCGACCCGCAGTGGGTCGCGTGACCCCGATAGCATACCAGCCGGTGTCGCCGACCGGCCGGGCGGGGCCTTCAACCGCGCGGGTGGTGCAGGGCGTGCAGGGTTTTCAGGCGCTCCCGGGCGACGTGGGTGTAGATCTGGGTGGTGGAGATGTCGGCGTGGCCGAGCAGCAGTTGTACCACCCGCAGGTCGGCGCCATGGTTGAGCAGGTGGGTGGCGAAGGCGTGGCGCAGCACGTGGGGCGACAGCCGGGCGGCGTCGATCTCGGCCAGGGGGGCGTAGCGCTTGATCAGGGTCCAGAACATCTGCCGGGTCATGGCCGCGCCCCGGGCGGTGACGAACAGGTCATCGCCGCTGCGTTGTCCCATCAGGCCGGGGCGGGCCTCGGCCAGGTAGCGCTGCAGCCATTCCAGGGCGATTTCACCCAGGGGCACCAGCCGTTCCTTGGCGCCCTTGCCCAATACCCGCACCACCCCCATGTCGAAGCTGACCTCGAACAGGCGCAGGTTCACCAGCTCGGAGACGCGCAAACCGGTGGCGTAGAGGGTTTCCAGCATGGCCCGGTCGCGCAGCCCCAAGGGGGTGGTTACGTCCGGCGCGGCGAGCAGGGCCTCGACGTTGGCTTCCGAGAGCACCTTGGGTAGCCGGGTGGCGCGCCCGGGCATGGCCAGGGTAGCGGTGGGGTCGTCGCGGCGGCGTCCCCGGGCGTGCAACCAGCGGTAATAGCGGCGCAGGGTGGACAGGTGGCGGGCCTGGGAGGTGGCCTTGTGCCCGCTTGCCAGGTGTCCCAGGTAATGGCCCAGATCGGTGGCCGTGGCCTCGACCAGGTTGGGGGCCTTGCCCTGCGCCAGCCAACGGGCGAAACCGGTCAAGTCGGCCCGGTAGCTGGCCAGGGTGGCCTTGGCCAGCCCGTCCTCCAGCCACAGGGCGTCGCAGAACAGGTCGATCTCGGCCTGATCTGCATCACGTACCTCCGGGGCGTCGTCGGCCGCCCCTTCCTCGCCGTCGATGGGCAGGGGGGCGGACGTGGCGGGAGGGGGGGCGTCGTGCCGGCGGGGGGTCATGCCGGCAGGATGCCTTCGTGGGTGAGCAGCCAGCGCTTGATGGCGAGCAGGAAGCCGCCCCGTTCCCGGGCGAAGCCGCCCAGTCCATCATTGAAGCCGGCGTTGGCCGCCACCACCCGGTGGCAGGGCACCACCAGGGGGTAGGGGTTGGCGCCGCAGGCACCTCCCACGGCCCGGGGGGCGCTGTGGATGGCCTTGGCCAGGGCGCCGTAGGTGACGGTCTCCCCCGGCGGGATGGCCGCGATGCCGTCCCACACCCGGCGCTGAAACGAGGTGCCGCAGGGGGCCAGGGGCAGGGTGAAGGGGACGCTGGGGTCGGCGGCGTAGGCTTCCAGCTGCCGCGCCGCCAGGGCGGCCAGGGGCGAGGCGATTTGCGGCGCCGCGGCGGCGGCTTCCGGCGGGAGGAAGTCGATTTCGGTGATGCAGTCCCGGTCGCAACGGATGCCCAGGGCGAACACCGGGCGGGCGGGGGGCATGGCGACGATGGCCTGGTAGGGCGGGGGAGAGGCGGTCATGGCGAAGCCGGGCAGGGGCGCAGTTCGATCACCGCATTATCGGGGATCGCACCGCCGCCGGCCAGCCAGCCGGGCAGGGGCCGGCAGTCGCCGGCCACGCACAGGGTGTAGGGGGCCACGTAAGGGGAATGGGTCAGGCGCACCGCTGGCAGGGGCGGCAGGCCGGGGCGGTAGTGCCAGACCCCGTCGCGTAGCACGGCGCCTTCGGGAATCTCCATGCCGGCACCGCTGCCGCGGATGCGGGCCTCGGTGATCGTCACCCCGGGCCCGGCCATGGGCGGGGTCGAGGCGGTGACCGGGGGAAGGGCTGCGGAAGGGGCCGAAGCCGCGACCGCCCAGTCCTCTTCCCAGCGGATTTTTTCGATGGAGTGGGTCCAGGCCAGGGTGGCGGTGGCGGCGGGCAGGACCGTCGCCCGGGCGGGGGCGGCCCCGGCGAGGTCCCCCGCCAGGGCCAGGCACAGGGCCAGCGCCGCGGCCATGGCCGCCGGTCAGCCGGCGGCGGCCGGTGCCGACTGGCCGCGCCGGCGCAGGGCCTGCCAGGCGAGGAAGGCGGCGGCCAGGACGAAGCCGATGTCGTCGGTGATCGGCGCGGCGGCCACCAGAAAGCCGGCCCCCAGGGCGGCCGGCAGCCGGGCCGGCCAGGACAGGGGCTGCCACAGGTAGCCCACCGCCGCGGCGCCCCACAGGCCGATGGCGAGCAGGGCCTTGGCGACGATGTAGGCCACCCCGAGCACGGTCCAGTCGCCTTGCAGCATCAGCAGCGGGTCGTAGACCGCCATGTAGGGCACGACGAAGCCGGCGATGGCGATCTGGGTGGCCTTGAAGCCGATCTTCATCGGCGAATCCTTGGCGATCGACGCCGCGGCGAAGGCGGCCAGGGCCACCGGCGGTGTCAGGTCGGCCATGATGCCGAAGTAGAAAACGAACATGTGGCTGACGATCAGGGGCACGCCCAGCTTGAGCAGGGCCGGGGCGGCGATCGAGCTGGTGATGATGTAGTTGGGAATGGTGGGAATGCCCATGCCCAGGATCAGACAGACGATCATGGTCAGCACCAGGGAGAGGAACAGGCTCTGCTCGCCCACGTGCAGGATGAAGCCGGCGAAGCTGGAGGCGGCGCCGGTCAGGGTCAGCACGCCGATGATGACGCCGACGATGGCGCAGGCCACCCCCACCGGCAGGGCCTGGCGGGCCCCGTCGGCCAGGGACAGCTTGAGGGTGTGCAGGGTCTTGCCCCCGCCCTTGAGGCCGATCACCACCGCCACCAGCAGGGCGATGGTCCCCAGTACCGGGACGATGCCCCACTCGATGAACGTGGCGGCGCCCAGGCCGCAGGCCAGCCAGAACACGTAGCGGAAGGCCTGGTGGCTGATGCGCGCGGCCACGGCGGCCCCCAGGATCAGGATGGCGGTCAGGGCCAGCCCCATCATGCCCGAGAACATCGGGGTGAAACCGTGGAAGAGCATGTACACCAGCACCGCCAGGGGCAGTACCAGGTACCAGTTTTCCTTGAGGGCGCGCCAGGGATTGGGGCACTGGTCCTTGGGCAGGCCGAACAGGCCCTTGCGCCCGGCTTCCAGGTGCACCATCCAGAAGGCGGTGAAGTAGTAGAGCAGGGCCGGGATCACTGCCGCCTTGACGATCTCGGCGTAGGGCACGTTGAGGGTCTCGGCCATGATGAAGGCCACCGCCCCCATCACCGGCGGCATGATCTGGCCGCCCATGGAGGACGTGGCCTCCACCGCCCCGGCGAACACCGACGAGTAGCCGAAGCGCTTCATCAGCGGAATGGTGAACTGGCCCACGGTGAGCACGTTGGCCACCCCGGAGCCGGAGATGGTGCCCATGAAGCCGGACGAGATCACCGCCACCTTGGCCGGGCCGCCCTTGGCGTGGCCGACCAGGCCCAGGGCCAGGGAATTGAACAGGTGGATCATGCCGGCGTGTTCGAGGAAGGCGCCGAACAGGATGAACAGGAAGATGTAGGTGGCCGACACCAGGGTGGGGATGCCGAAGATGCCTTCGGTGCCCAGGGCCAGCTGGTTCACGATCTGGTCGAAGCCGTAGCCCCGGTGAGCCACCACCTCAGGCAGGTACTGGCCGAAGAAGCCGTAGGCGAGAAAGCTGGCGCAGACCAGGGGCAGGGCCAGACCGAGGATGCGTCGGGCCGCTTCGAAGAGCAGTACCACCAGGGCGGCGCCCACCACCAGGTCGGTGGTGGAGGGGTCGCCGGAGCGCTGGATCAGGTCGGCCTCGAACACCCAGTGGTAGGTCCCGAGGGTGAAGGAGACCAGGGCCAGCACGGCGTCCAGGGGCGCGATGCGGTTCAGCTTGCCGTGCTTGCTCCAGGGGTAGAGGAGAAAGGTCAGGGCGAGCAGAAAGCCCACGTGCAGCGAGCGGGTGGCCAGGCTGGACAGGGGATGAAAGGCGGCCACCACCAGCTGGTAAGTGGAAAAGGCCAGGCAGATGGCGGTGAAGGTCTTCAGCGCCCAGCCGCCCAGCTTGCGCTGGGTGCCGTGCTCGTTGAATTCCTCGGCGGCGCCGTCGGCGTGATCGGCGCGGCCGGCACGATCGGAAGATTCCGGCGCCAGGCCGGGCAGGGCGTGGGGGGATGTCATGGTCAAACCTCTGCGGGGGTTTGTTGCCGCGAAACTGGCATGGCGGAAAACCAGGCGGGGCGCGGTGTTCGGAGGTGGGTGGCCTGAGAGCCGCGCCAATTCTCGATCTTCATGGGTATGCCCTGGAGATCAAGGACTGGCGCGGGGTTTGGCTGGGCCGGGGAGTGGATTGCCGCTTACTTGAGCAGCCCGGCTTCCCGGTAGTAGCGCTCGGCGCCCGGGTGCAGCGGCACCGGCGGGTTCTTGGCCGCATCGGTCTTGCTGATCGCCTTGGCGGCGGCATGGGCGGCGGTGAGCTGGTCCAGGTTGTCGAACATCGACTTGGTCATGGCGTACACCGTGTCGGCGGGCACGCCCTCGTGGGTGACCAGGAAGTTCTGGATCTTCACCGTGGCCACGTCGGCGTTCTGGCCTTCGTAGGTCTTGGCCGGCACCACGCCGGGCTGGTAGGCGGCGTCGCCGATCTTGGCCACCACCTCGGCGGGCACGGGCACCACCACGATCTTCTGCGCCGTGGCCAGGTCGCGCAGGGCCGAGACGCCGAGGCCGGCGGATTGCAGGGTGACGTCGAGCTGGCGGTTCTTCATCAGTTCCACCGACTCGCCAAAGGGCAGGTACTCGACCTTGGCGAAATCCTTGTAGGTGAGGCCGGCGGCCTTGAGCACGGCCCGGGCGTTGAGCTCGGTACCGGACTTGGGCGCCCCCACCGAGATGCGCTTGCCCTTGAGGTCGGCCAGGGTGCGGATGCCGGAATCGGCGCTGGCGACGATCTGGATGTAGTTGGGATAGATGCCTGCGACGGTGCGCAGCTTCTTCAGGGCCGTCTTGAAGCCCGCTTCCTCGTCACCCTTCCAGGCGTCCGATAGGGCGTCGCCCAGGGTGAAGCCGATCTCGCCGCGGCCGGCCTGGAGCAGGTTGAGGTTTTCGGCGCTGGCCTTGGTGGCCTGGACCGAGGCCTTGGCGTTGGGCAGGGCCTTGCCGTAGATCTGGGAGAGGGCCACGCCCATGGGGTAATACACCCCGCTGGTGCCGCCGGTCAGAACGTTGATGAATTCCGCCGCCTGGGCCGTGGTGGTACCGAGCGTGCCGAGGGCGAGGGTGGTGGACAACAGCAGGGTGTGAAGCAGTTTGCTCATGGTTTGTCTCCGTTGATTTTTTAGGTGGACCTGAACACTGCGGGGTGTGGGGAAGGGGGATGTCTCCGTCGCGTGTGGGGTTGAACCGGATTAAACGATACCGCCGGCACGCAGCCCGGCGATGTCCTGGGGACTATACCCCAGCGATGTCAGCACGGCGTCAGTGTGCTCGCCCAGGACCGGCGGCGCCTGGCGGTAGGCCACCGGGGTGGCCGACAGGTGCAGCGGGTTGCCGACACCGGGGGCGCGGCCACCGGCGGCATGGGGCAGGTCGAGCTTGAGGCCCCGGTGCTGCACCTGGGGGTCGGCGAAGACCCGGTCCAGGGTATTGATCGGGCCGCAGGGCACGGCCTCCGCCTCCAGGGCGGCGATCCAGGCGTCGGTGGTGCGGGTCACGGTGATTTGCCGCATCAGGGGGATCAACTCGGCGCGGTGGCGCACCCGGGCCGGGTTGGTGGCGAAGCGCGGGTCGTGGGCCCAGTCCGGGTGCCCGGCCACCGCGCACCAGCGGGCGAACTGGCCGTCGTTGCCGATGGCCAGGATCATGTCGCCGTCGGCGGTGGGAAAGTCCTGGTAGGGGACGATGTTGGGGTGGGCGTTGCCCATGCGCTTGGGCACCGCGCCCGATACCAGGTAGTTGAGGGCCTGGTTGGCCAGGCAGGCCACCTGCACGTCGAGCAGGGCCACGTCGATGTGCTGGCCTTCGCCCGTGGCGGCCCGGTGCAGCAGCGCGGCCTGGATGGCGTTGGCGGCATACAGGCCGGTGAGGATGTCGGTGAGGGCCACCCCCACTTTCTGCGGCCCTTCGCCCTCCTCCCCGTCGGGGCGGCCGGTCAGGCTCATCAACCCGCCCATGCCTTGGATCAGGAAGTCGTAGCCGGCCCGGAGCGCGTAGGGGCCGTCCTGGCCGAAGCCGGTGATGCTGCAATAGACCAGCCTCGGGTTGAGCGCCTTGAGGCTGGCGTAGTCCAGGCCGTAGGGCGCCAGCCCGCCGACCTTGAAGTTCTCCACCACCACGTCGGCCCGGACAGCCAATTGCTTGACCAGGGCCTGGCCCTCGGGTCGGGTGAAATCCACCGTCACCGACTGCTTGTTGCGGTTGGTGCACAGGAAGTAGGCCGCGTCCGTGGTCGGCTGGCCTTCGCCGTCCGCCAGCCAGGGCGGGCCCCAGGCCCGGGTGTCGTCGCCGGCGCCGGGGCGTTCCACCTTGATCACGGTGGCGCCCAGGTCGGCGAGCAGCTGGGTGGCCCAGGGGCCGGCCAGCACCCGGGACAGGTCGAGGACGGTGATGCCGGCCAGGGCTCCGGCGGCGGCCGGAGCGTGGCTGGCGGTTGCGCTGGCGCCCATGGCGGTGCTCAGAAGAAGGCCTGGATGCCGGTCTGGGCGCGGCCGAGCACCAGGGCGTGCACGTCGTGGGTGCCCTCGTAGGTGTTCACCGCCTCCAGGTTGAGCACGTGGCGGATCACGTGGTACTCGTCCGAGATGCCGTTGCCGCCGTGCATGTCCCGGGCCACCCGGGCGATGTCCAGGGACTTGCCGCAGGAGTTGCGCTTGATCAGGGACACCATCTCCGGGGTGGCGCGGCCCTCGTCCATCAGGCGGCCGACACGTAGCACCGATTGCAGCCCCAGGGCGATCTCGGTCTGCATGTCGGCCAGCTTCTTCTGGATCAGCTGGTTGGCCGCCAGGGGGCGGTCGAACTGCTTGCGCTCCAGGGTGTAGTTGCGCGCCGCGTGCCAGCAGAACTCGGCGGCGCCCAGGGCGCCCCAGGCGATGCCGAAGCGGGCCTTGGTCAGGCAGCCCAGGGGCGACTTCAGGCCGCCGCTCTTGGGCAGCAGGTTCTCGGCCGGGACGAACACCTCGTCCATGACGATCTCGCCGGTGATCGAGGCGCGCAGGGAGAACTTGCCCTCGATCTTGGGGGCGGAGAGGCCCTTCATGCCCTTTTCCAGGATGAAGCCGCGCACGTCTTCGGCCTTGTCGCCGTCGAGCTTGGCCCACACCACGAAGACGTCGGCGATGGGCGAGTTGGTGATCCACATCTTGGCGCCGTGCAGGACGAAGCCGCCGTCCACGCTCTTGGCCCGGGTGAGCATGCCGCCCGGGTCGGAGCCGACGTTGGGCTCGGTCAGGCCGAAGCAGCCGACCCATTCGCCCCGGGCCAGCTTGGGCAGGTACTTCTCGCGCTGGGCTTCGGAGCCGTAGGCCCAGATCGGGTACATCACCAGGGACGACTGGACGCTCATGGCCGAGCGGTAGCCGGAATCGACCCGCTCCACCTCCCGGGCGATCAGGCCGTAGCCGACGTTGGACAGCCCGGCGCAGCCGTAGCCCTCGATGGTGCAGCCGAGAAAGCCCAGTTCGCCCATCTCGGAGAAGATGTCCCGGTCGAAGGTCTCGTGGCGATGGCCCATCAGCACCCGGGGCATCAGCTTGTCCTGGCAGTAGGCGTGGGCGGTGTCGGCGATCAGGCGCTCCTCGTCGCTCAACTGGTCGCGGAACAGGAAGGGGTCTTCCCACTGGAAGCGGGCTTTGTCGGCCATGAATGTCTCCTCGTCTCGATTCGGGCCCGGGGCGTGCGGCCTCGGGAAGCGGTTCGGTGCTGCGGCGGATCGGGCAGTGCGCGGTCGGGGTGGGGCGCAGTGGTGTTGCTTGTTCCGTTGTGCGGAACTGTGATTTAATAAAGTGGAATCATCTTGGCAAAAAACCAAACGAAATGGAAGTGGCGATGGGGAAAATTGCCAATAAAGAAGATGGTGGTTCCGCAGTGCAGAACAATGCGGTCGAGATGAGTGAGGCCGACACCACCGACCGCAACCGGGTCACCGCCCTGGAGCGGGGGCTGGCCATCCTGCGCTGCTTCACCGCCCGGGACCGGGGCGGCCTGAGCAACGGCGAGATCGCCGCCCGCACCGGCCTGGCCAAATCCACCGTATCCCGGCTTACCTACACCCTTACCACCCTGGGCTACCTGCGCTGGGACGAGGCGGCGGGCACCGCCGGCCGCTATCGGGTCGGTCCCTCCGTGCTCGCCCTGGGCTACGTGGCCCTGGGCAACATCGGCGTGCGCGAGCAGGCTCGGCCGCTGATGCAGGACCTGGCCGACTACGCCAGCGCCCTGGTGTCCCTAGCCACCCGGGACCGGCTGGCCATGATCTACCTGGAAAACTGCCGGCCCCGCTCCCTGACCACCCTCAAGGTCAGCGTCGGCATGCAGATGCCCATGGCCAGCACCTCCATCGGCCGCGCCTTCCTGGCCGCGTTGCCGGCGGCCGAGCGGGGGTTCCTGATGGACCAGCTGGCCCGCCGCGAGGGCGACGCCTGGGCCGAACAGCGGGCCGGGTTGGACAAGGCCTTCGCCGACGTGGCGGCCCGGGGCTACTGCGTGTCCATCGGTGAATGGCAGCGCGACACCAACGCTGTGGCCGCCCCCCTCACCTGCCCGGACGGCGAGGTGCTGGCCCTGTCCCTGTCCGGCCCGGCCTTCGCCCTGACGCCCCAGCGCATCGATGACGACCTGGGGCCGCGCCTGGTGTACCTGGCCCGCTCGATCGAGGCGGCGGCAGGGTAGGCGGCGGTCCGGTACCCCTTCGCCCGTCGACGGCGTTCGCCTAGAGCGGTCGTTCGGACGGCCGGGGCACACGGCGCGCCGATCCTGAACGCCGGCAAAGCAAACCCCGCGTCCCTATTGGCTTTCCGAGGTGACATGCCGGAAAGCCAATAGGGACGCGGGGTTTCGCATGGCGGCCCTGGAGATGCCCGTCTGGCGCGGTGTTCCGGGTGGGTTCGGCCGAAACGGAGACGTAGTGCGAAAAAAAACGGCGGCCCGAATCTGCCGGGCCGCCGTCGCTGGGGGGCTGTTTGAGAGGGCGCCTTACTTCTTGCCGAGCAGCCCCTCTTTCAGATCGTCCTGAGCCGGCTTGGCGCCGAGCCAGATGCGCAGCAGGGCCCGGTTGAAGTCCTCGCCGGGGATCGGGGCGCCCTTGGCGCTGCCGTTGACCAGCAACTGGGTGCCCTTTTCCGGGGTGTAGTCGAGGGTCACGGCGGTGCCCTTCTTGGCCTCGCCCAGGGACAGCAGGGTGTCGGTGAATGCCTGCACCTTGGGCTTGAGCGCCGCCAGTTCGGCCTCCGAGCTGTTCTTGACGATGCCCTCGTTGAGGGCGTCGGCGAACTGCTGGGCCGACAGGTCGCGCAGCAGGGTGATGCCGATGCGCTTGGCGCCCTTGCCGGCCAGCACGGCTTCGGCCGTGGCGGCCTTTTCCGGCAGGTACAGGGCCATGGCGTACACCTTGAAGAACACCTTGGTGCGCAGGCCGCCGCCGTTGAGCTGGAGCTCGCTGGCGCCGACCTTGGCACGGTCGTCGAAGGCGACGCCGCCGAACTCGGCGGCGTGGACGGCGCCGCTGGCGAGGAAGAGGGATAAGGACAGGGCAAGGGTGGAGGCGGCAGGCGCCAAACGGCGCCCCGCGCTCCGTAGCGTCCGGCGGGACGCCTCAGGCAGGGGATGGTTCATAGTCTCCTCAACGGTCATCGGGGTTGTTATGTGTTATGCGCCGCCGCTTCACCCCGTGAGCGGTGGCGTCCCTCTGCCTGCCGGTACTGCGCGCCGGACCCCGCGTAAAACGCGGCCCGGCGATTGTTGCGCTGCTACTACATGATGTCGCGTGATGCCGCGGCCGGCCCCGCCGGAGCGGCGGGGCTGGTGGTTTGCTTCGATCAGGCGCGCACCTGGCCGGTGCCCAGCACCACCCACTTCTGGCTGGTCAGCCCTTCCAGGCCCACCGGGCCCCGGGCGTGGATCTTGTCGGTGGAGATGCCGATCTCGGCGCCCAGGCCGTACTCGAAGCCGTCGGCGAAGCGGGTCGAGGCGTTGACCATGACCGAGGCCGAATCCACTTCGCGCAGGAAGGTCAGCGCCCGGGTGTAGTCCTCGGTGACGATGGCCTCGGTGTGGCCGGAGGAATAGCGGGCGATGTGGTCCATGGCCTCGTCCAGGCCGGCCACCACCTTGACGGCGATGATCGGGGCGAGGAATTCGGTGGCGTAGTCCTCGTCGCTGGCCGGCACCGTGTTCGGCACCAGGGCGGCGGTCTCGGCGCAGCCGCGGATTTCCACCCCCTTGCCCTGGAGCATGGCGGCGAGGCGCGGCAGCAGGGTCGGGGCGATGGCCCGGGCGATCAGCAGGGACTCGGCGGTATTGCAGGTGCCGTAGCGCTGGGTCTTGGCGTTCTCGACGATCTTCAATGCCTTTTCCGGATCGGCCTTGTCGTCCACGTAAACGTGGCAGTTGCCGTCCAGGTGCTGGATCATCGGCACCCGGGATTCGGCCAGCAGGCGGGCGATCAGACCCTTGCCGCCGCGCGGCACGATCACGTCCACGTATTCGCGCATGGTGATCAATTCGCCCACGGCGGCCCGGTCGGTGGTGTCCACCACTTGCACCGCGTCGGCGGGCAGGCCGGCGGCGGCCAGGCCTTCCTGAACGCAGGCGGCGATGGCCCGGTTGCTGCGGATGGCTTCGGAGCCGCCGCGCAGGATGCAGGCGTTACCCGACTTGAGGCACAGGGCGGCGGCGTCCACCGTCACGTTGGGGCGGGCCTCGTAGATGATGCCGATGACCCCCAGGGGCACGCGCATCTTGCCCACCTGGATGCCGGAGGGGCGGAATTTCAGGTCGGAGATTTCGCCCACCGGATCGGGCAGGGCGGCGACTTGCTCGACGCCTTCGGCCATGGTGGCGATGGTCTTGGTCGACAGGGTCAGGCGGTCGATCATGGCCGGCTCCAGACCGTTGGCCCGGGCGGTGGCCACGTCCTCGGCGTTGGCGGCGAGCAGCTTGGCTTCGTCGCGGCGCAGGGCGGCGGCAATGGTGGCGAGGGCCTTGTTCTTGAGGCCGGTGTCGGCCCGAGCCACGGCCCGGGAGGCGGCCCGGGCGCGCTGGCCCAGGGTCTGCATGTACGCGTGAATGTCCATCGAAGGCTTCCGGTGAGGCGGCGTTGCCAGGGGCAACGATAGCGCTCACAGCAAATAGAGAAGCAGTTGATTATAGGGCGGGATTCACGCGCTGGGGGAGGGGAGTACGTTGTTGCGCAGGTTTGCGCTAAACCAAAAATAGTCGGGAACCACTTTCGTACTCAATGTCTAACGGGATATTCTTGCAAGACCATTGTTGGTGAATGGTTTTTTTGTCACCTTTTTTCCACTTTCCCGCGTCGTCAGACGTTGTGCCGTTATGTCCAAGAAATTGATTCTGCCTGCTGAAGTAAAGGTGTGTGCAACGTGCAGTTACTGGGATGGTGAGCGCAAGGTCAGCGATGACAATAACGTTGTCGTGGTGTCCGACTGCGCTTCCGGTGAATGCCTGGTGCGCTCGGCCGCATTGCCCGGGTTGGCCGCTTTCCCCGATGATCATGACTGCCTGTGGGAACACCTGGATCCGGACCCGGTGGACGAGTCCGTCGATCTCGAAACCCCGCGCAAGGTCGTCGGCGGCTAACGGGTTGCCGCCATGGGGCGCCGCCGCGCGGGAGCCCCGATTTCCATTCCCAGTCGCAGCAGTTCCAGCCAGGGATCGCCATCTTCGATCCCCTTGGCGATCCTGTCGATTCGCGCCACCCGCTTCAGCGCACGGGTTGTCCGATCCCCATCCAGTCTTCCTAAGGCTTGCTTGAGCATCCCTTGGCGCGGCCCCCACACCCGGGCTTCCTTGAGTAGCGTATCGAGGGGGCGGCCCGCCGCCACGCCCTGGCTCAACGTTGCCAGGGCCCGCACTTCTTCCGTCACCGCCCAGATCACCAGGGGCAGGGCTTCGCCGCTCTGGCGCAAGGCGTCGAGAATGCGCGCCATTCGGCCAGTGTCGCCGGCCAGCAGGGCTTCGCGCAGACTGTCCAGGTCGTAGCGGGCCACATCGAGAACCGCATCCTTGATCTGTTCCAGGGTCAGTTCCGCAGCTTCCCGGCCCGTCGGATAGAGCAGGGCCAATTTCTGGATTTCCTGGTGGGCGGCGAGCAGGTTGCCTTCCACCCGTTCCGCCAGGAAGTGCAGGGCGTCCCGGCTGGCGCGCTGCTGCTGCCGGGCCAGCCGCCCGGCGATCCAGGCGGGTAGTTCGTTGAGCCGGGGAGCATTCAGCTTGATCACCACCCCGGCCTTTTCCAGGGCGGTGAACCAGGCGGATTTTTCATCCTGCCAGTTGAGTTCCGGCAGGGTGACCAGCATCAGGCTGTCGTCGGCGAGCTGGCCACAGTAGCGTTGCAGGGCCTCGGAGCCGTCCCGTCCGGGCTTACCCGAGGGGATGCGCAGGTCGAGCAGGCTCTTGTCGCCGAACAGGGAAAGATTGCCGCCCCGGGAGAACAGTTCGCCCCAGTTGAAGCCGGGCAGGACGGTGAGGACGTCCCGTTCGGTGAAGCCGCGCTGCCGGGCGGCGGCCCGGATCGCGTCGCCGGCCTCGATGACCAGCAGGGGTTCGTCCCCGTGCAGCACGTAGAGGGCGGCGAGTGGCCGCCCGCCTTCCAGGTGCGCAGCGAGAGCGTCTCCCTTGAGAATCATTTGCTGCTGTCGACTGCGGGCGGCAGGGGTTTGGTGGTGGCCAGGCGGCGCATGACCTGCTGCACCAGGTCGCGTTGCATGTCCTGGCGCAGCAATTCCTCTTCCTGCTGTTTGGAGAGCACTTCTTGGGCCACTGCCGGGTTCACGGTCACCACCCGTTGCTGCGTCAGGGTGGTGGGCGTCGCCAGGGTGCGCCCCTGGGCGTCGGTGAGGGTGTAGGCAAAGCGGTAGCGCAGTTCATATTCCCGAGCCTGGCCGGAGTTGTTGACGGCCAGCACGAACTTTTCCATGGTGTCCTGGGTGACGCTGAAGACCGCTTCGGCTTCTGCCGGGCTTGCCGCCAGGGTGGTCGAGTTGCTCGAACGCACCGCCCGTTTGAGACGGGCGCCGAATTCGGACGAATCGGCCACCGCCACGTAGATCGACTTGAACGGCAGGGTTTGGGCCCCGCGCAGCTGAAAGCCGCAGGCCGCCAGCAGCAGGCTGGCGGCCAGGGCGAGCAGCCAGGGACGGAATGTCCTCATGACTTGGCTTCCGGTTAGACCACGATGTTGATCAGGCGCCCCGGCACCACCACCACCTTCTTGGCCGGTTTGCCTTCCATGAACTTCTGGGCCGCTTCCGAGGCCAGGGCGGCGGCTTCGATGCTGCCCTTGTCGGCGTCGGCCGCCACCTTCAGGCTGCCGCGCAGCTTGCCGTTCACCTGGATCATCAGCTCGATCTCGTCCTGCTTGAGGGCGGCCGGATCGGCCTTGGGGAAGGGCGCGTGCACCGCGTCGGCACCGGGCTTGAGCACGGCGTAGAGGGTCTGGCCGATATGGGGGACGATCGGGAACAGCATCAGCACGGCGGCTTCGAGTACTTCCTGGGCCAGGGCCCGGCCGGCGGCATCGCCGAGGTCGGTCTTGTCGTAGCTGTTGAGTAGCTCCATGATCGCCGCCACGGCGGTGTTGAACTGCTTGCGCCGGCCGTAGTCGTCGGCCACCTTGGCCATGGTCTGGTGCAGCTTGCGGCGCAGGTCCTGCTGAGGGGCGGCGAGGCCGTCGCTGCTGTTGCTGGCGGTGACGATGCCGGCCTGGGCGTGGTCGTAGACCAGCTTCCACAGACGGCGCAGGAAGCGGTAAGCGCCTTCGACGCCGGCATCGGACCATTCCAGGGACTGGTCGGGCGGGGCGGCGAACATCATGAACAGGCGGGCCGTGTCGGCGCCGTATTCGTCCATCAGGGATTGCGGGTCCACGCCGTTGTTCTTGGACTTGGACATCTTCTCGGTGCCGCCGATGACCACCGGCTGGCCGTCGGCCTTGAGGGTGGCGCCGGTGGGGCGGCCGCGTTCGTCGGTGGTCACATCCACGTCGGCCGGGTTGATCCACAGTTTTTTGCCGCCTTCACCCTCGCGGTAGAAGGTGGGGGCCACCACCATGCCCTGGGTCAGCAGGTTGGCGAAGGGCTCGTCCAGCTTCTGCTCGCCAAAGAGGCCCACGTCCCGCATCAGCTTGGTGAAAAAGCGGGAGTAGAGCAGGTGCAGGATGGCGTGCTCGATGCCACCGATGTACTGGTCGATGCCGCCCTTGCACCAGTAGGCGACCCGCTCGTCCACCATGGCCTGGGTGTTGTCCGGGCAGGCGTAGCGCAGGAAGTACCAGGAGGACTCGACGAAGGTGTCCATGGTGTCGGTTTCGCGACGGGCCGGCTTGCCGCACTTGGGGCAGGTGCACTCGTAGAACTCGGGCATCTTGGCCAGGGGGGAGCCGGCGCCGGTGATTTCCACGTTCTCCGGCAGCACCACGGGCAGCTGGTCGTCGGGTACCGGCACGTCGCCGCAGGACTCGCAGTGGATCACCGGGATGGGGCAGCCCCAGTAGCGCTGGCGGGAAATGCCCCAGTCGCGCAGGCGGAACTGCACCTTCTTCTCGCCCAGACCCTTGGCGGCCAGGTCAGCGGCGATGGCGTCCACGGCGGCCTCGTAGGCCAGGCCGTCGTACTTGCCGGAATTGACGCAGGTGCCGCGGCTCTTGTCGCCGTACCATTCCTGCCAGCCGTCCAGGCTGAAGGTCTCGCCTTCAGCGGCGATGACCTGCTTGATGGCCAGGTTGTACTTCTTGGCAAAGGCAAAGTCCCGCTCGTCGTGGGCGGGCACGGCCATCACGGCACCTTCGCCGTAGCCCATCAGCACGTAGTTGCCGACCCACACTTCCACCTGCTCGCCGGTGAGGGGGTGCCGGACGAAGATGCCCGTGGGCATGCCCTTCTTTTCCATGGTGGCGATGTCGGCCTCGGCCACGCCGCCCTTCTTGCATTCCTCGATGAAGGCGGCCAGGGCCGGGTTGTTCGCCGCGGCGCGGGTGGCCAGGGGGTGTTCGGCGGCCACGGCGACGAAGGTGACGCCCATGATGGTGTCGGCCCGGGTGGTGAACACCCACAGCTTTTCGTCACTGTTGTCGGCCAGGGGGAAGGCGAAGCGTACGCCGGTGCTCTTGCCGATCCAGTTCTTCTGCATCAGGCGCACCTGCTCGGGCCAGCCCGGCAGTTGGTCCAGGTCGGCCAGCAGTTCCTCGGCGTAGGCGGTGATCTTCATGTAGTACATGGGGATCTCGCGCTTTTCCACCAGGGCGCCGGAGCGCCAGCCGCGGCCGTCGATGACCTGCTCGTTGGCCAGCACGGTGTGGTCCACCGGGTCCCAGTTCACCGTGCCCAGCTTCTTGTAGATCAGGCCCTTCTCGAACAGGCGGGTGAACAGCCATTGCTCCCAGCGGTAGTACTGGGGCGTGCAGGTGGCCAGTTCCCGGGACCAGTCGATGGCAAAGCCCAGGCGCTGCAACTGGCTGCGCATGTAGTCGATGTTGGCGTAGGTCCACTTGGCCGGGGGCACGTTGTTGGCCAGGGCGGCGTTTTCCGCCGGCATGCCGAAGGCGTCCCAGCCCATGGGCTGCAGCACGTTGTAGCCCTGCATCTTGTAGAAGCGGGAAAGCACGTCGCCGATGGTGTAGTTGCGCACGTGGCCCATGTGCAGCTTCCCCGAGGGGTAGGGGAACATGGACAGGCAGTAGTACTTGGGCTTGCTGGCGTCTTCGACGGCCCGGGCGGCACCGGTCTGGTCCCAGTGGGCTTGGGCGGCGCGCTCAATCTCGGCGGCGTTGTATTTTTCCTGCATGGCTTCCTGCTTCGGCACGTGAGTGCGGCAAATGGGATAAACCGCAGATTATAGCGGCCGGGCGGCCTCTCCCCCAGCGCTACCGGGAAAACAGCGGGCAAAAACGCCGATGCCCGCCGAAGGGCGGGCATCGTTGCCGGTCGAACGAGCGGGGAGGGCGGTGTAAGCCCTCCTGCTCAGGGGGCGGTGCTTAGCGACCGTTGCTGCGTTTCTGAGCGAGCATGCCGGACATCGTGTCGCTCCAGGCGTTCTGCCAGAAGCGGGTGGCGTTCTCCGCCGCCATCAGGCCGAAGATGGCCATGCGGCCCTGGTGGCGCCAGAACCAGGAGAGGCGGGTGGGGGTGTTGCTGTAGCCGTGGCGCACGGTGCCGAAGGCGGCGGCCTCGACGTGGTCGAGGAAGCGTTCTACCGACAGCTTGTGGAAATCAGAGCCATCCTGGCGGCCGGCGATGGTGGCGGCCTCGCGCACGGAGCGCTTCCACAGCTTGATGGCGTGGTCGTCGGTGATCCCGGCTTTGCGGGCCACCCAGGGAAGGATTTTCGGGGTGTTCATGCGGTTTTCTCCTCGTCGGATGGACGGAGGTCAAGGTGCCGGGGGCGCTGGACCAGCGTAGGCGTAGAGCCCGGCGATCCGGATGGCCTTGTGGGGATCCGGATGGGTTATTGTGCGATGCAGCAGAATTATAACCCGGTTGTTCGAGCATGTTTTTTGACTTTTGTTCATATTTGTAACGATTCAATGTTGCAATGCAAAAGTCATGGGCAGAGGCTTGGCGCCGCGTCCGATTCCCGGCGGGGCAAGAGGGCGGCAAACGGCGGGGGCGGCCGGGGTGGCTATAATCCTTCCTCATTGCCCATGCGGCGGCGCGCCTTTGCCGGCGCCCATCTGCCTACTTTTCCCCGCCTCGATGATCGATTCTTCCCCCGACTCCGGCCTGCTGGCCAATCTCAACCCACCTCAACACCAGGCGGTCACCCTGCCGGCCCGATCGGCTTTGATCCTGGCTGGCGCCGGTTCGGGCAAGACCCGGGTGCTCACCACCCGCATCGCCTGGCTGATCGCCACCCACCAGGTCAGCCCCCACGGCATCCTGGCGGTGACCTTCACCAACAAGGCGGCCAAGGAAATGGTCACCCGCCTGGGCGCCCTGATCCCGGTGAACCCGCGCGGAATGTGGATTGGCACCTTCCACGGCCTGTGCAACCGGCTGCTGCGCGCCCACTACAAGGACGCCGGTCTGCCCCAGCTGTTCCAGATCCTCGATTCGGCGGACCAGCTCTCGGCGATCAAGCGGCTGTTGAAGAACCTCAACGTGGACGACGAGAAGTTCCCGCCCCGGGAGCTGATGCACTTCATCAACGGCCACAAGGAGCAGGGCATCCGCGCCAACCGAGCCGAGGCCTGGGACGACTACACCCGCCGCCGCGTTGCCCTCTACGCCGAATACGAGGCCCAGTGCCAGCGCGAGGGGGTGGTGGACTTCGCCGAGCTGCTGCTGCGCTGCTATGAGCTGCTGTCCCACAACGAGCCCCTGCGCGCCCATTACCAGGCCCGCTTCCGCCACATCCTGGTGGACGAGTTCCAGGACACCAACCGGCTTCAATATGCCTGGCTGAAGCTGATGGCCGGCTTCGAACAGCGGGCTACCGACGCCCCGCCGGCGGCGGTGTTCGCCGTGGGCGACGACGACCAGTCGATCTACGCCTTCCGCGGCGCCGAGGTGGGCAACATGCGCGAGTTCGAGCGCGACTTCGCCCAGGAGACGGTGATCCGCCTGGAGCAGAACTACCGCTCCCACGGCAACATCCTGGACGCCGCCAACGCCCTCATCACGCGCAACCGGGATCGCCTGGGCAAGACCCTGTGGACCGATGCCGGTGCCGGCGAGCCGATCCGGGTTTACGAGGGTATGTCCGACCTGGACGAGGCCCGTTTCGTGGTGGACGAGATCCGCGAGCTGGTGCGCGACGGCACCGAGCGCAGCCAGATCGCCCTGCTGTACCGCTCCAACGCCCAGTCCCGGGTGCTGGAGCACGAACTGTTCAGCCACGGCGTGCCTTACCGGGTCTATGGCGGGCTGCGCTTCTTCGAGCGCCAGGAGGTGAAGCACGCCCTGGCCTACCTGCGCCTGATCGCCAATCCGGACGACGACACCGCCTTCATGCGGGTGGTGAACTTCCCCACCCGGGGCATCGGTGCCCGTTCCCTGGAAGCCCTCCAGGGCGTTGCCCATACGACCAACTCCAGCCTGTACAACGCCGCCGCCAGTCTCACCGGCAAGGCCGGCACCGCCGTGGCCGCCTTCATCCGCCTGGTGGAAAGCCTGCGCCAGGAAACCGCCGGCCTGCCCCTGCCCGAAGCGGTGGAGCATGTCATCGAGCGCTCCACCCTGCGCCAGCACTACCTGGGCGAGAAGGAAGGCCAGGACCGGCTGGAGAACCTGGACGAACTGATCAACGCCGCCGCCAACTTCGACCGGGAATTCGCCGGCGGCGAAATCACCCTGGACGGCACGCCGGTCAATGGCGACGACCTGGGGGCGGTACTGGCGGCCTTCCTCCAGCACGCCAGCCTGGAAGCCGGCGACCACCAGGCCGGGGCGGAAGAGGAGGCGGTGCAGCTGATGACCGTGCACGCCGCCAAGGGCCTGGAGTTCGACGTGGTGTTCATCTCCGGCCTGGAGCAGGGCCTGTTCCCCCACGAGAACGCGGTGATGGAAGAAGGCGGCCTGGAAGAAGAGCGCCGCCTGATGTACGTGGCCATCACCCGGGCGCGCAAGCGCCTCTACCTGGCCCATGCCCAGACCCGCATGCTGCACGGCCAGACCCGCTACTGCCTGCCGTCCAAGTTCTTGGAAGAACTGCCCGAAGAACTGCTCGCCCGGGTCAATAGCGTCGCCTCCCGGGAAACCGCCTACCCGGGCTGGGGCGTTTCGTCCCAGAGCAAGTGGAACAGCGCCCTGCCCCGCAGCGAGGGTCGCGGTGCCGGCATGACCGGGGCTACCGCGTCAGCCACCCCGGCTTTCGCCCAGGAAGGCCCGGGCAAGGGCCTGCGCATCGGCCAGAGCGTCAAGCACGCCAAGTTCGGCACCGGGGTGATCGTCGCCGCCGAGGGACGGGGCAGCGACGCCCGGGTCCAGGTCAATTTCAGCGGCGTCGGGGTGAAGTGGCTGGCCCTGGAGTACGCCAAGCTCGAACCCGTCTGAGCGTTCCGTTCCTTCGCCTTTTCCGGAATCCACCATGCCCTTGCTCCTGCCTGACGACGCCCCGTCCAACCTGCCGCAACGCTGGCTGAAGCTGCTGTCGGTGCAGCGCATCGGCACTGCCGGCGCCACCCACCGGGGCGAACCGGACCGCACCGCCTTCCAGCAGGACTACGACCGCATCGTCTTTTCCGCCGCCTTCCGGCGCATGAAGGACAAGACCCAGGTCTTTCCCCTGGCCCAGAGCGACTACGTTCGCAATCGCCTGACCCACAGCCTGGAGGCGAGCTGCGTCGGGCGCAGCCTGGGCACGGCGGTGGGCCGCATCCTGGTGCAGCGCCACCAGTTGCAGGACCAGTTGCACGCCTCCGACTTCGGCGCCGTGGTGGCCTCGGCCTGCCTGGCTCACGATATCGGCAACCCGCCCTTCGGCCACGCCGGCGAGGATGCCATCCGCGACTGGTTCTGCGCCTCGGGCCTGTTCGACAAGCACGGCCTGACCGGCGCCCAGCGGGCCGACTTCGAGCGTTACGAAGGCAACGCCCAGGGTTTTCGCCTGCTCGCCCAGTTGCAGAGCCCGTCCAACCCGGGGGGCTTGCAGCTCACCGCGGCGGTGGCGGCCTCCTTCGCCAAGTACCCCTGCCCCTCGTGGACCGAGCAGCCCCTGACTGGGCGCAGCGCCAAGAAGTTTGGCTACTTTCAGGCCGATGCCCATTTCTTTGCCGAGGCGGCCGAAGCCGTCGGTCTGGTGGCCCGGGACGAGGCGCCCGGGGCGTGGCGGCGCCATCCCCTGGCTTTCCTGGTGGAGGCGGCGGACGACATCTGCTACCGGGTGGTGGATTTTGAGGACGCTGCCCGTCTCGGCGTGATCAGCTACGACACGGCCGAATCTCTGCTGCTCACCGTGGCCGGTGGGCCGGACCGGGCCAGCCGCCTGGCCCACATCGTCGAGCCCAAGGAGCGCATCGAATACCTGCGCGCCAAGGCCATTGGCCGCCTGGTGGAAGAGGCCGGTGCCTGCTTCCTGGAGAACGAGGCCGCGATCGTGGATGGGACCTGGGACGACGAACTGCTTGCCCAGTCCCGGGTCAAGGACTCCCTCGACGAGATCGAGCGCATTTCCTACGAGAAGATCTACATCTGCCGTGCCGCCATGGAGGTGGAAGCGGCTGGCTGCGAGGTGCTGGCCGGCCTGCTGGAGTGCTTCGTCACCGCCGTGGAGGAAAAGGCCGCCCAGTTGGCCGGCGGGGCCAAGCCCTCCACCCGCAGCAAGGTGCTGCTTACCTTGTTGCCCGCCCAGTTCCTCGGGCCGGCGGGGCGCCCCGATGAAGATCCCTACCTGCGCCTGCTCAAAGTGGTGGATTTCATCTCGGGCATGACCGATTCCTACGCCGTCACCCTGTACCGGCGCCTCAAGGGCATCGAACTGCCCGGCGCCTGAAGGTAAGCGGTCCGGCCGCCGGGGCCCCGGGCGGCCGGGCTTGAGTGGGCGCGTGTTTCCGTTCATCGGGCGGCACGGGCGACGGGCTTGGAGCCCCCCGGCGCTGGCGCTATAGTCGTAGCCCGCCATCAACCCCGGGGCGCCGTCGCGGGCGTCCTTCCCTTGCCATGGATATTTCCGCCAACGGTGTCGTGCTGGCCTGCGATCGGCGCGGCGATGGCCCGCCGGTCGTGTTCCTCCATTCCCTGGGGGCCGACCACACCATCTGGGCTCCCCAGATCGAGATCCTGCGCGCCACCCACACCTGCGTCGCCGTGGACCTGCGCGGCCATGGCGGCAGCGAGGTCCCCCCCGGGCCCTACACCCTGGAGTGCCTGGCCGACGACGTCGCCGCCCTGATCGACACCCTGCGCCTGCCCCCCGTTTCCCTGGTCGGCATTTCCCTGGGGGGCATGGTCGGCATGACCCTGGCCCTGCGCCATCCCGCCAAGATCGCCCGGCTGGTGCTGGCCGACACCACCGCCGCCTATCCCCCCGAGGCCCAGGCCGCCTGGCCGGAACGCATCCGCCAGGTGGAGGAGGGGGGCGTGGCGCCCCTGGTGCCCGCGACCCTGGAACGCTGGTTCACCGCCGAAGTGCGCCAGGCCCGGCCCGAACTGGTGGCCCGGGTCGGCGAGATCGTCGCCGCCACCGCCACAGCCGGTTATGCCGGCTGCTGCCACGCCATTGCCCGGATGGGCGAGGAACCGACCCTGGCATCGCGCCTGCCCCTGATCCGCTGCCCGACCCTGGTGATCGTCGGCGACCAGGACGCGGGCACCCCGCCGGCCATGGCCGAGGCGATCGCCGCCGCCATTCCCGGCGCCCGGCTGCAGGTGATCGGCGGTGCCGCCCACCTGTCCAACCTGTGCTGCCCAGATTACTTCACCACCCTGCTGCAGGCCTTCCTGGCCCCGCCGGCGGGGTGAGCGTCGCGCGCTTTTTTGTCGTACAACAACAACGCTGTTTCCTTCCCCAGGAGTTTCCCATGACCAATCACGCGATCCGTTTCCACCAGACCGGCGGCCCCGAAGTCCTGCAATGGGAGGCCGTCGACGTCGGTGCCCCCGGCCCTGGCCAGGTGCGCCTGCGCCACCATGCCTGCGGCCTCAACTACATCGACACCTACCACCGCACCGGCCTGTACCCGGTGCCCCTGCCTTCCGGCATTGGCCTGGAAGGCGCCGGGGTGGTGGAGGCGGTGGGCGAGGGCGTGCAGCACCTCAAGATTGGCGACCGGGTCGCCTATGCCGGCGGCCCCCTGGGCGGCTATTCCGAGGTGCGCCTGATCCCCGCCGATCGGCTGGTGCGCCTGCCTGACGCGATCTCCTTCGAAACCGGTGCGGCGATGATGCTGCAGGGGCTGACTACGGCCTACCTGCTGCGCCGCACCTACCGGGTCCAGCCTGGTGACAACGTGCTGATCCACGCCGCCGCCGGCGGGGTCGGGCTGATCGCCTGCCAGTGGGCCAAGGCCCTCGGCGCCACGGTGATCGGCACCACCTCCAGCGAGGAGAAGGCCGCCCTGGCCCGCGCCCATGGCGCCGACCACGTCATCCTGTACACCAAAGAGGCGGTGGCGCCCAAGGTGCGCGAGCTGACCGGCGGCGAAGGCGTGGCGGTGGCCTACGACGGCGTCGGCAAGGACACCTTCTGGGCGTCCCTGGACAGCCTGCGCCCCCTGGGCATGATGGTCAGTTTCGGCAACGCCTCCGGCGCGGTGCCGGCCTTCGAAGCTCTGGAACTGACCAATCGGGGGTCCCTGTTCTTCACCCGGCCCAAGCTGGCCGACTACACCGGCAAGCGAGCCGATCTGGAGGCCCTGGCCACCGAGTTGTTCGATGTGGTGCTGTCGGGCAAGGTCAAGATCGAGGTCAAGCAGACCTATGCCCTCAAGCATGCCGCTCAGGCCCATCGCGACCTGGAAGCGCGCAAGACGGTCGGCTCCACGGTGCTCATTCCGTAATGCCGAGTTTCCGGCATTGGTTTTCGACCATGCCGGAAACCTAGAAGGGACGGGCATCTTCACGGTGCCTGTCCGCAGCGCTAGATCTGGCGCGGCTTTCCGGGGTGCCATGCTGGAGATCCGCGCCTGGTGCGCCTTTCCAGCACATGCCCCTGAGCTTCGCCCATGCCTCCTGCTTCCGCTCCTCCGCCGGAACCGTCCCGAG